>PIVT01000081.1 GCA_003353845.1 Pseudomonadota bacterium
AGAAGAGTCCCGCGAAGCAGTTGCTGAGCACATGGGAGAAGCTGGAGTGCAGGCAGAGCGCGGTGACGCAACGCCACCACTCCCCTGCGAGGATCAGATGGGCCCGCCCGCTTCCTCGGGTAAAGAGCCATTCGCGATCCGCGGGGTCACCGCCATAGGCGAAGATCGCCAATAGGACTATGGCCACGGGCACACCAGCCCAGAGAGGGCCACGCGGTATAAATTCCTCACCGGCCTGCTCTTCGTCACGACGGGCGCGCGCCGCCTCACGGCTCTCCCGCGTATAGGCAGCCAGGCTGGCTTCGGCACGGGACCGCTCGGCACAGGGCACCTCGAGCATCCAGCCTCCCTCGGAGAACAGAACCCGAACCGGAATACTCTGCGAGGCCAACACCAGTGCCCACTCGTCGGCGCGCTTCTGTCCACCCCGAGGCACCGCTAACAATGCCAGCTCTTCCGCATCCGGGGCGCCCGAAACCTCATTCATCGTCCAACCCCCTGACCCAACATCGCGGAGCCCCCTCCTTTCACTTCCTTGATTGTAGCCATTGGATATCTGGTGTACGTGCAAGCATACCGTGGGTTCGAATCCTCCAACCTCTTCCCCTGCTTGTGCTGAAGTCTTCGGCCAACCCGAACCCGTCATTAAAACACATGGTTCTTACAAAAGTCGTCCTTATAGCGTTTTGAATTCTTCGAGTAGTTGATTCCTGATGAACCTCCGCGCTAGGCTAAACCTATTATAATCAAACTCTGATACGAGTTTCATTCATATCGATGGTGCTATGGGGATTGGCGCCAAGGTACCCTGATCAAAAATGAGCTAGAGCTTTATCTTGCTCACTAAAATGGGTTCGATCCAAAAGTTGAGGGCATGCCATGCGCGGGTTAGAGCTACGTTGCGTTGAGACTATTTCAATCCTTCTATCCATCTTGACGATGCTTCTAATCACAGGCTGCGCTACACCGTGGGAAACCAACGGGTCCTTCTATCACTCGATCGAAACGGATGTGTTGATTGAGTATGATCAACCCAACTCAGTCTTTCTCGACGATACCCTTGTCGGGCAAGCGCCCATATCAATCCCAATCGAATACGAACAAGAGGTCCAGCAGGAAACGAGAAAGGTTAGCTACTGGAGGGACAACCCCGCGATTGCATTACTCTGCACGATCGGAAGCTATGGGATCTACCTTCCTTTTAGCCTTATTCCAGTTGTAGAAGAAACGACAAATACACCTCTCAACTCATTCCGAGACAATGAGCACACAATCCGCGTCAGAATCAATGACGAAACCAACTGGATAAGAAGACTACATTTATCAGGTCAAGAAACGGAGAAGCTGGTAGTAGACCTGGTCGCCGCACAAGAAACAGATGCACAACCAACAATGACTACAGAGTGAAATGGAGAACTGACTGGTGATGATGCACAAAATATTGAACACATTCGCTGCCGTACTGATTGCTATCTCGTTAACCGCCTGCGGCTCGGTACGGCATACCGCAGATTGGGATGATGATTATCAGCCACAAGGTAAGACCAAGATCGACCTTGGAGGTATAAGTAATGAAACGGGTAAAACTTTTAACGTAGATATCAAACGGATGATGAGGGATGCGTTAAAAGAGGAGCTCAGGGAAGAAAATTTATCGTGGAGAGGTGGACGCACACCCAAACTCGTTATCGAAACTAAGATTGTGGAATACAAAAAGGGTGATGCATTCAAGCGTTGGCTACTCCCCGGTTGGGGGGCGACTGTTGTTGCTGTCCAATGTGACCTGCGAATGGGGGACGACTTGGTTGGATCGGTTGAGGCAAGAAGAACAGTCTCCATGGGAGGGGGTTATACAATTGGTGCCTGGAGAACGATCTTCGCATCAATCGCAAGTGATGTCGTCAAGGAGCTCAAACCTAAGATTGAATCCTAGGTTGAGCAGGAGGCACAAGACTGACAAGGACGCCCCGGTTTCAGCTGGGGCGTTTTTCTTTAATCCGTCATTTTTGCTATCCATTGATTCTTTGAGATGGGCCGGGATTCCATGACACATCACACATCCGAATCTGTTTCCTTCATTTCGCAGGGTGAGCGCTGCTTCGCTGATTTCTACATGCCTGCCGTGGGGCAAGCCCCCTACCCGCTGGTCATCATGGGGAGCGGCTACGCTGCGGAACGATCGCTTGGCACACCGGGTTTCGTAGATCGTTTTCTTGGCGCGGGGTTGTCGGTGCTCTTGTTTGATTATCGCAACTTCGGCCAGAGCGAGGGGCAACCCCGTCAGTTGGTGGATCCCTCCCGCCACGTGCAGGACTGGCTCGCCGCCATCCAATACGCACCTTCCATCAAGAGCGTTGACCCTGAACGGATTGCACTTTGGGGAACTTCCTTTGGTGGAGGACACGTACTGACCGCAGGCGCAAGCGCACCGGGCATCAAAGCCATTGTCGCGCAGGTGCCTCACTGTGATACTTACGCCGCTTTTGAAACTGTCTCTCTCGGCCATGCTGCCAAAGGCATGGCCCACGCCTTTAAAGATCTTTTCGGAAGCTTGGTTGGAAGACCGCCCCACACGATTCCCATCGTCGGCGAGCCGGACGAATACGCCGTCATGAATCACCCGAATTGGAAAAGGGATTATTTAAAGCTGGCGGAGAGAGCGGAGAACACCTGGGTGAACGCCATCCCCGCACGCTCGCTGCTGCGAGGTGGCAACTACCGCCCCATCAAGGTTGTCCAACAAATCCAGTGCCCGGCACTGCTGGTCTATGGATCCGATGACGAAGGCGTCCCAGCCGCTGCGGTCGAAAAAACAGCCGGACTCATGAAAAACGCCACCCTGCATCGCTATACGGGTGCCCACTTTGATGTCTATGACGGACCTGTCTTCAAAGAGGTTGCCGAGATCGAAACAAACTTTCTGAAAAAACACCTGATGCGATGAATTGAGGCATTAACACCGGGAATATCGAATACGGCAGGGGCTTTCCGGCCACTTGGTTTCCACGCCCTTCTTTGCGATGGGGTTTTTATCCAACAGAGTGATGTCATAATTTTGCAAAAGCATGGCCATGATAATTTTCATTTCCAATTTGGCGAAATTCACTCCGGCGCATCGATGAACGCCACCGCCAAATCCGATGAGGCTAAAAGGAACTCTGTCTTCCGCTCGATCCGGAGCAAATCGCAAGGGATCATACTTGTCCGGATCTTTAAACACTTCGGGAATGCGATGGGCCGTGTCCGGAGAGACAAAGGCCATGGTTCCTTTCTTGACCTCATACCCATCGATATCAAAATCATCCCGGACGCCTCTCGGAATCACATGGGCGACAGGATGCATTCTCTCCGATTCCTTCACTGCCCAATCCAATGTCTTAAGGTGTTTAAAGTCTTCCTGGATAAATTCTTTCCTGTCGCCAAGAACTTCTTCCAATTCCTTTTTTACCCGCTCCAAATAATCTTCATTTCTTAACAGTTCAATCAGGGTCCAACTGGTTTGCCCTACGGTCGTTTCGTGTCCGGCCCAGGGAATGAAGAGCAAAATATTGACCAACAGTTTGTCTGGCAGCGGCTTCCCACCGTAATAGGTCGATTCGATGAGTTCTTGAAATAGATCTTTCGGTTCTAACGGCTTTTCACGTCTTTCTCGTATCAAATCAACAATCATGGATTCGATTCGTGCTTTGGCTTTTCGACTGCCTCTAAATTTCGGCAACGGCAACCACGAAGGAAGAACAACGTCCGCGCCTAAGGAAAACGCTCGAAAGACATGAAAATACTCGTCTCCCAGCTTGTTTCGAAAGGCCTCTCCAAAAAAGGCCCGCGCTGCGACGTGCATCACCACGGGGCCGAAAACCGTCGCGAGATCGATCTCCCCCTCATCGCCAAGTACATTTTTCATGAACAATTCAACTTCCGGAACGATGCAATCCGTGAAGCGGTCCGTATCTTGGAAAAGAGGCAGGATCACTTTTCTTTGTTCTTGATAATCAGAGAGATTAGAGAAAAACAGCAATCTCTTATCAAACATCTTCATCATGGTTTCATAACCATCCCGCATGGAAAAGATGCGGTCGGTCTCTTTGAAAAAGAATTTGTGATACTTGGGCCCGATCAAGAACACCGCCTTCTTCGAACCCATATCCACTAAAAAGATCGGTCCATGTTCCTCATATCCACGACGAACAAGGCTGCAAGGATCACGCATAAACTCCAATGCATGGCCTAGCACCGGGAGACGACCACTAACCATGGGAGGCGGCTTTGGGTTGTCCTCAAATTCTCCTAAAACGGGAGCGCTCATGCCTGTCTCCTGTTGTTTCGCTTCAAAACGCTCAATCTGGCGCTGACTTTCTGAACCCAACTAATCGTAGACCAGCACCCTGTCGCGCTTGCCCTTGGCGCGCCAATAATCTCGAAGCGCTTCCGGTCCTTCCTCGGCATGGATCTGTTGTTCTTGCAACGACAGCTGGCACAGGCGTACCTCGTTATCGGCCAAGGTTGGCACATTGGCGGATGAGATTGACTTGGCGACAAAGACACGACGTGCATCCTGTCCTTTTACAGCAACTTTGCCTGTTACCGTCAGCGTTGCACCGAGTCGCGGTGGGCAACGTCTTGAGGCGATGTCATACCAGACTTTGATGCGCCCCGATTCATCCTCCAAGGTTACGTAACTTAGACGATTCACATACGAAAGCTCCAGGTCTGCCTCGCTTTCCTGGCCGCGTTCCACGTGCACGCCTTCAAGCCGCACGTTCTCCGTCATGTACGCTTCTCGGTTTGAGTTGATCTCATTCGTACTCGATAGTGCAGCTTGTTCAGCTTGCCCACAGCCCAGTAGCGGAAGCAGTAGTATGCCTGGAATGAATCTTTTCATGCGACAAATCCCCCTTCAGAAAAAAGTTCCTTTGAGATCGCAGACCAAGTATCGAAAAGCGAATTGTAACGCAAAAGGTAGAGCTGCCCTTCGCGCGTTCGTACTTTAAAGGTGAGCAACTCGGGGCGGCCGGGGGTGCCGGGGGTGCCGCCCTCGTACCAGCGATCCATCACCTCCTCCACCTCGAAACGCTGACCGCGAAAGGTGAACGCCAGTGGCCGCTCGTTCACGCGGTAACCACTGTAACACTCGACTTCGATGCGTTCCTCAAACATAGCTACGGTGTACCACATGGCAGAACAAAAGGGGGGTGAAGGTTCAGCGCCGCTGCTTCATGCGCCCGATATAGTCGCGCGTAAGCTCTACCAGCACCGGTGAGAGAACCAATAGAGCCACCAGGTTAGGCAGCGCCATCAGCCCGTTCATGGCATCGCAGAAATTGATCACAGCATCCAGGGTGACGACGCTTCCCAACAAGATCACGCAGACATAAACGATTCGATAGGGAAGAACGGCGCGCGGGCCGAAGAGGTAGTCCATGGCGCGGTCGCCGTAGTAAGACCAGGAGACCAGGGTCGAGAAAGCGAAGAGGATGACGCTCACTTCGACGACCTTTCCGAAACCGGGCAGGCCCGCGTTGAAGGCCGCCGCCGTCAGCAACCCTTTGTCCGTCACGGTCTCATAACTACCGGTGAGGATGATCACCAAGGCCGTGATGGTGCAAACCACAAGGGTGTCGATGAAGGGGCCGAGCATGGCCACGAGGCCCTCGCGAACAGGTTCGCTCGTCCGCGCCGCGCCGTGGGCCATGGCCGCACTGCCCAGCCCGGCTTCGTTGGAGAAGAGTCCGCGCGCTACGCCCTGCCGAATCACACCCCCGAGCAAACCTCCCGTCACCGCTTCGGGCGCATTGAAGGCCGAATGGAAAATCAAGCCGAGGGCAGCTGGGATTGCGCTGGCATTCATAAGAAGGATCAGGACACCGGCGCTGAAGTAGACGACCACCATGAGCGGAACCAGCCGGCTGGCCACGGCAGCGATTCGCTTCACCCCGCCGATAATGGTGATCCCCACGACGATGGCCATCACGAAACCAATAGTCAGGCGAAGTGCCACAGAATCCGAATTGCCCCCGGTAAGCAGTGAAGAGGTCGAGCTGGCGACATTGCTCGCCTGAAACATATTGCCGATCCCGAAGGAGGCCAAGGCGGTGAAGCTGGCGAAGAGCACAGCGAGCCACTTGAAACGCGGTCCCATCCCCAACTCAATGAAGTACATGGGACCGCCGTGCGCCTCACCGTGTTCGTCGATGCGCCGGTAGTGGATCGCCAGGGTGCAGCTCGCAAACTTTGTCGCCATACCAAAGAAGGCTGTGATCCACATCCAGAAGACAGCCCCTGGACCCCCGAGCAGGATCGCAGCGGCCACTCCGATAATGTTTCCGGTACCGATGGTGGCTGAGAGCGCCGTGGTGAGGGCGCGAAAGTGGCTGATCTCACCCGGATCGTCGGGATCGTCGTAGTGACCCCGAATCACCTCGACGCCGTGGCGAAAGCCACGCAACTGAATAAAAGCCAGGCGAGCAGTGAGAAAGAGTCCGGTGCCCACCAGCATCACAATGAGAGGCAAACCCCAAACGTAGGCGTCGAAGACTTCGATCCACCGAGCGACTTGATCCATCGATCCCCCTCACGACGAGTCGCGTACCCATCGTTCCTGCCAATCCCCTAGGCAAATGACCAGGCAAGTGATAGGTACCCTAAGTCCGTATTTACGATAGCAAGCTTGGGGGCGTTCGGGGCCTCAAGTGATGCAGTGCTTCTTGAAGCTCGAAAGCCAGCGATCACTAACGGGCCCTCTCCTCCATTCTCCAGGCTGGCGAACTCTTCGCCACCAACGACTGTGCCAGGCATCTATTTTCACTTTGAATTCTTGGAACCTGAGCTTAATAGGCCGGATTGTCAAACCGATAGGTGGACATGGACTATAGAGATAGGAGTGTCACTATGCGGCGCGGTGCAGTTCTAGGCTTGTTTTTTTTCACGCTCGTGGCTTTTGCACAATCCGCTTTGAGTGAGGGTATCATCCGTTATCGGCAACCCAATGGCAATACAGGCTTCGCACAGGATCCCTCTGGCGTTCCAGAGGGCGCGGAGATCATCGAGCCCAACAAAAAGCCATCCCAGGGAGCTATCCAGGTTTACAAGACTCCGCCGCAGCAAGCCAAGCAGAACAATGCGCGCGCCAAGCGCATGGAGGAGAAATACAAAGGGGAGGAGGCGAACAAGGCGGTATGGGTGAACCGTCACAAGGACAGGTTAGCGAAGGTGGAAAATGCCGAGAATATGCTCAAGAGATCAAAAAGAGACGCTTCTAAAGCTTGTTCTGGATCCAATCATTCTGATTCCCCCTATATCAAGAAAGAAAAACGGAGTGCATCGGGTGCGTGTAGGACAGCGAAAGCCACCAGAGAAGCGGATGAAAAACGACTTCAGGAAGCCAAGACCTCTCTTAATAATCTGAAGGAGGAATGCCGAAAGGCCGGTTGCCTCCCTGGGTGGGTGCGATAGAACCCTACAAGCCTTTTTTATGCTCGCGTTTGGCGCTGTACATCGCTTGGTCCGCGGAGCGCCAGAGGTCGGCGGGGGTGGTACCATCATCGGGATGGAGGGCGGCACCCAGGCTGGCGCGCATCTGGATTTCGTGACCCTCCACCGTGAAGGGCGCAAGCATCGCTTCTTGGATCTTGCTCACCACCACCTCAATGTCGAGCCGTGAGTCCACGTGCTCGAGCAAGATGGCAAACTCATCGCCGCCCACACGAGCGACGCTATCGGTGATGCGCAGGCTGCTGCGCAAGCGCTCAGCCACCAACTGCAGCACAGCATCCCCCGCCGCGTGGCCCAACTCATCATTCACGGGTTTTAAGTCGTCCAGATCTACGGCAATCAGGGCGATGCCCTGTTTGACTCGACCGACACGGCTAAAGGCATGGTCGAGTTCTTGGGTATAACGTCGTCGATTCTTCAGGCCGGTAAGGGAATCATGGTCCGCTTGGTAGACGAATTCCGCACGTTCACGGGCGAGGGCTTTGCGCAGTCGCCGGGTGAGAACTCCGTAGGCCAACACCACCAGGCTCGTCGAGAGGTAGATCAGGCATAGCGCACCGGAATTGAAACCAACCGAATATTCAGATTCCATAATATTGACGAAGTCAAAGCCCAAGCCCGCGAGCATATGAAGACCCGCCACCGTGCCAATGCAAATGCCAGTCCAGCTCATGCCCCAGCGGGTCCCCGAGAAGAGCGCCGCGAGAAGTGGAACAAGCACCAAGACCGGTAGCGTTGGAGAGAGTGGACCGCCCAGACTGAAGGTGGCTCCGACCAATGCGAGGTATATGCCGAGGTTCGCGATCTGCACCGTCAAGGGAAGCGAACCCGTGATGTAGAACGCGAGTAGCGCGAGGGATTGACCGGCCAGGATCTTCGCGATGACTCCTTGCGCCACCCCTCGTATCTCCGGCGAGAGCGGGATGACCGCTTCCCAGAAAAACAACAGAAACAAGACGGCCTGGAGCACCATGATGACCAGCATTGCGCGAGCGAATCCACGCGCTCGCCAGCGCCCGTATTCACTTGCCTGCGGATCGCCAGGCGTGTTCCAAAGTTCCATTCGCTGGAGCCACTCTCGACTCCAATCCGGGACACTCTCGGCCTGGCTCTTTTCGACGGTCTCCATAGACTCTTTGATCGGGTAATCTCGCTCGGGCATTGAGGATATTGAAGGCCAAGACGGGTTAAATTAATGCGTTATGGCTTGAATTCCGCCTAACGTACGAATCCTCGACGCCTGTGGTCCTCGCAGCAATCAACCCACAAGAAAACGGGTCTGACAAGGGTCTGGAGGTGCGGCCTGCTCGCATAATTCTCTAGAATCCGACCTCCATGACGCAATCGACTCCCACCCAACACTCGAGCCCAGACCTACCCCAAAGCTCGACAGCCTACCTGCTTGGCCTCGGCTTGCTGGCCTTGGCGGTCATGATCCCGGTCACTCTTCCCGTGCCGGTGCTGCGCGAGCTCGTAACGGATCGTTTCGCGGTCTCGGAATTTTCCACTTCCCTCTTCATGTCCATCAACATGATTGGCGCCCTGCTCACCGCACCGTTCGCAGGTATCTTGGCCGATCGCTGGGGCCGACGGCGCGCACTGCTCGCGGGCTCACTGGTGTTGGACGCGCTGTGCTTCTTCCTGCTCGCGGCGCCGATCTCCTTTCCTCTTTTCCTCGCGATCCGATTCGTGGAAGGCATCACTCACATTTGCGCTCTGTCCATGCTGCTGGCACTGGCCTCCCATGCGCTGCCCGACGAACAGCGCGGACGCGCCATGGGGGTGGTGGGCGGCTGCATGATGTTGGGCATTGCGCTGGGTGCACCCGTGGGCGGCATTTTGGGTCAATCCAGCGTGCTCCTGCCGCTTCAGCTGGGCGGCGTGTTGGGATTGCTCACTGCGAGTCTGGCATTGTGGATCGTGCGCGAGTCCAAGGCACATGACGAGCGGCCAAACCTGGTCGAGATCCTACGCAGCCTGCGCGCACATCCCGCCCTCTTGATCCCCCTGGCCTTCGCCTTCGCGGATCGTTTCACCGTCGGATTTTTTACCACGACATTTTCCCTCTATCTGCGTCGTATTCACAACCAGGACTCCGTAGAGATCGGCATGGCCATTGCCGTGTTCATGATTCCCTTCGCGCTTTTCTCCTACCCTTTCGGACGCCTCGCCGAACGCTTCTCTCTCACACTATTGCTCTGTAGCGGAAGTCTGCTCTACGGAATCGCCACGGCAGCCGTGGGCTTTATGTCGCCACCGGCACTCTATGGCCTGATGCTTGCCGCGGGTATGGCCGCAGCCGTGATGTTCGTGCCCTCCATGGTGATGATGACCCGGTTGGCGCCGGCCCACATTCGCACCACGGCGCTGGGCGCCTTCAATGCGGCGGGCTCTTTGGGCTTCATCCTCGGCCCGCTGTGCGGTGGCGCCATCAGCCAACTCGTAGCGGCCGAGACGACTTGGCTGGCAGGCTATCGCGCAGCCTTCGTCGTGGCTGGATTCTCCGAATTTCTCTGCGTCGCCATCGCGCTGCCCTTCCTTTTACGCCTGCGCAGCCAGGGGCGGGCCACCTAGGGAATAAGGTTGGGAAGACGCCACGGGGCCGTGGTTTGAGCTTGGCGTCGGGGATGGATCAGCCCTTGGTAAAGGGTGTTTCGCTTTTCCACATGCGCGCGATGGCCAGCGCGGGGAATGCGACCCAGGGGGAATTGAGCGCGTACACCATGCCCGTGTGGGGCGTGGCGTAGGGTCCAACGGTCTCCTCGAACAGGATGACCCCGACGACGGTGATCAGGGAAGCGGCCCACAAAAAGGTGGGGATGCGGATCCAGTTCTTCCCCTTGATGAACGCATACATCGCAAAACCGTAGTACGGACCATAGAAGAGCGAATCCGTCCAAATCGTGGCTCTCCACCAAGGGGGTCGTGCCATCTGCACAGGATCGAAGCTGCTGCCGTACCAGTGGATAAGGTCCACAAAAACCCGCGGCGGCCAAATCGGGTACTCCCAATCACCTTCCAGGCTGGGCAGCATGATCTGCTCGACATCGACGATATAAGTGATGAAAAAGAAATTAAAGGCGAAGAAGACCACAAAAGCGATGTCGAGGGGTCTCTCCCGCAAGGGGATGGCTCTTTCCATGAGTGTCCTCCGCTGCGAGCGCTCCGCCTGCATACCGGGAAATTAGCAGATCCCCCAGCAATACGGATAAACCGACACGGAGGACTTGATATGGGCAAATTTGGAAGATTGCCGCTAGATTATTGATGTTCGAGCCGGAGGCAAAACGCACGGCTCACAGCTGCACGCCGTTTGGGGAATCGGGGAGTAATCCCCGGAGCGTCGAGAATCTGCGGGATCCACAGTGGAGCCAAAAGATTACGCGATGCAAGAACCCCTGACCTACCGACTGTCATCGTCAGATGGCGACTTGTGGGAGGGGGAGGAGAAAATTTTGGCACAGGGTACAGTCAAGTGGTTTAGCGACGAAAAAGGCTTTGGTTTCATCACACCTGAGGATGGCTCCAAGGACGTGTTCGTCCATCACTCCAACATTCTCGGCGATGGATTCAAGTCGCTCAGTGAAGGTCAGCTGGTGACCTACGACTCTGGTGAAGGACGCAAGGGGCCAGAGGCGAAGAACGTCCAACCGGCGTAGAAGCTCTCGCTACAAGAGTTTGAAACGGCGGCCCATCACGGGTCGCCGTTTTTATTTGGACGCTGGTTTAGCTGCACTTGTGCTTGCGCGAGCGGGTGTCAGCTTCGAATCCCCCCTGCCCTCTTGGCTTTTTGGGTTAACTTTCAAACTTCACGAATCTGATGCGAAGGAGAACCCATGGCTACGGTTCAGCGATTTTGTTCCTACCTCCCACTCTTGTTTGTCCTGATTCTTGCCAGCTCCTGTGCCTCTCGCGGAATACCCTCTCATGAAGAAGTTTGCGGAGTTGCTGAAAAGATTTGCAGTGACGCGAGCCCCCAAGGCAAATGCGTACCTCAACCCCAGATATGCACCATGGACTACAACCCGGTGTGCGGATGTGATGAGAAAACCTATGCAAACGATTGCAGCCGGAAAAGCGCGGGAGTCTCAAAGTACCATGACGGAGAATGCAAGTCCGATAACGACTAGAATCCGAGATACCGTACCTACAAATGTGAAGGTCTTCTCCTAGGCGCTTGCCGCTGAAAACAGGAGGGCCAGGCGGATGAATTTTTCTTCTCGATGAGGAATCACTGCCTACTTGAACCAAAGGCCGATGGAAACAATCATCAAGAGAAAGGAAACGAGCGCCACAGAAAGAGCCGCCTTGCCCTGGCGATCTGCCGGTTTGTCCAGCGCCTCTCGTACTTCTGGACTCCCCCAACCCTGCTCCCGCCAAGGAATTCTTTGAAGGTGTCGAACCTGCACCCAGGTCAATGACAATCCACAAATCAAGCCAAAGGCAACAGCGAACTTTTCCCAGAACTCCACGAGTCACCCCCCAACCAAAATCTTAGCCCTTGGCTATGTGATCCACCCCTAAAACGACTAGTTATGCCCTACTCCCAAGAAGAATCGCTATCACTGCTACGAAACCCGGCTGTGAATCTTGTCAGAAATGAATGCTTCACCAAGAAGCGGTATAGTGGCCAGCCCTCATAACGATACGGTGGCCCCATGAAACTGTTGATACGCAATCTCTCCCGCACCACGACAGAGCAAGAGATCCGAACGATGTTTGAGTCCCACGGGACGGTGCAGTCTTGCAGCCTGGTACTCGACAAGGAGACCGGGAGTTCCAAAGGTTTTGGTTTTGTGGAGATGCCCGACCAGACTGAGGCCGAGGCGGCCATCACAAACCTCAACGGAAAGAATGTGAACGGCAATAAGATTCGCGTAAAGGAAGCCGAGTCAAAAGCAGACACGCAAACAAGTTAAATCACCATGCCCCAACACTGATTTTCCATAACGAGAGACGGCGGCAATATGGCGTGCCGCCCATTTTCAGACACTTACAGCGTAAGACAATAGACACGGTTATCGCTAACAGGTTCCCGAAGACGCGATCATCTTTTTAGTGTTGCCCAATCTAAAAAACACTTTACGATATCCATACAAATAAAATGACGAACCTGCCCTGCTGAAACATTTCTCTGTCGCCGGCGCGCACGAACGAACGAGAGTTCGCGAACCAAGCATCAAGCATTAAGGAACCTATGACCCCTCCCCGCACCACTGATTTCGCTAGCTATATTCACGAACCCGACAACCGAGACCTCGACCACATCCCTGGCGATTACGGACTCCCTGTGATTGGCCACACTTTGCGCTTGATCAATGACCCTTTTATCTGGGCACAAGAACAGCATCAAAAATACGGCTTCCTCTCGAAGATCAGCTCTATTGGTAGCCGGGCAGTTCTTGCCGTGGGTCCTGATTTAAGTCAGCAGATCTTCACCGACAAGGGCGACGATTTTTCTTCACAAATGGGTTACAGGCTTCGGGTGGCCAGGTTTTTCCCCGGCAGTCTGATCATGGAAGACTTCGAACGTCACCTGCACCAGCGAAAAATCTTACAAACCGCATTCAAGCCCAAGGCCCTCAAACACTACACCAATGAAGTCAATCATATTTACGACCGCGCGCTGCAAGAGTGGGATGCGGACGCTGGCAAGACGATTCCTTTTTTCATCTACATCAAAGAACTGCTGCTGGAAGTGGCCGCAGAGATTTTCATTGGTGAGACCAAAAGAGGCGACAGAGTCCAGCAGCTAAACCAGGCTTTCATGGATTGCTCCAATGGAACCGTGCACGTCTTCCCCCTGAATATACCTGGCTCTGCCCTGAACAAGGGTTTGAAAGGCAGAGCTTTTCTCGAGCAGTTTTTGGGCGAGTTGGTACCTAAAAAACGCACGGGCGACAGCTTGGATATGTTCAGTCACTTCTGTCGCGAAAAGGACGAAGACGGTAATTTTTTTACCGATGTAGAAATCGTCAATCAGATGATGTTCTTATTGTTTGCCGCCCATGACACCACCACCGCAGCCATTACACATACGATTTACTACCTGGCGAAAAATCCCGAAGCCAAGGAGAAGCTCTATCAAGAGTGCAAAGCGCTCGGCAAAGACTATCTCGCCTTTGAAGACCTGAGCTCTCTGCCTTACATGCAACAGGTGTTTAACGAAGTGCAGCGACTCCGTCCTTCCGCCCCCATGTTACCTCGACGTACGGTTCGTGAGGTGGAGATGGCCGGCCATAAAGTACCCGCCCATACCTTGATTTTCCTGGTCCCTCGCTTTACGCATCACATGGAAGAGTACTGGACCGAGCCGTCCAAATTCGACCCGGATCGCTTTTCACCGGAACGCGCCGAGCACAAACAACACCCTTTCCTCTTCCACCCCTTTGGTGGTGGAAACCATAAATGCATCGGCATGCACTTCGCCCAAATGGAATACAAGTGCTTCCTGCATAAATTCATTCTGAAATACGATTTTAAAGCGCAGCACAAGAAAGAGCCGAAGATGCTAACCGTCCCCATCCCCAAGCCGGCGGACAGTATGCCCATCCAGTTAATCAAGAGATAGGCTTACTCGTCCTCGTCCAGGTAGTCTCGAATGTAGCGCGCCATTTCCTTGGTGGGCTTCCACCAGCGTTTCACGCCTAAATCGTCCGCCACTTTTCCCGCACCAATGTAACCGGGGCC
>PIVT01000176.1 GCA_003353845.1 Pseudomonadota bacterium
GAGGCGAGGGGGGAAGAGCGCCGAGAGAGCGACTGAGGGACGGGAGATGACCTGAGGGTTGTTGCGCGCGCGCAACAAATCGTCAGAACCAAGGCTGAATCTCAGCGGATCGTGGCAACAAGGCCACTCTGCCGCGTACAATACCCCGTTCCTTATTCAAGTCGTCTGCAAGGGATTCGTCGGCCCGGGTCCGTGAATTGTGGTCGCTCGCGGCTCAGGCAGTGCTACCGTTGCTCGTGGCGTCCCCGGGCCGGTAGGTGGCTTTCCTTCCGGCATGGATTCTAACTTAGAGGCGTTCAGTTATAATCCGGCGCATGGCAGCTTCGCCGCATCGCCGTTTCCGGCGGCGGCTATACCGAGGATGCGAATTGGTGGTTCCTCTCGTACTGAACCAAATTACCGTAGAAAAACCGACAGCGGTAGGGTAAAACTAACCTGTCTCACGACGGTCTAAACCCAGCTCACGTTCCCTGTTGGTGGGTGAACAATCCTGCATTTGGCCCCTGCTGCGAGGCAGTGATAGGAAGAGCCGACATCGAAGGATCAAAAAGCTACGTCGCTATGAACGCTTGGCAGCCACAAGCCAGTTATCCCTGTGGTAACTTTTCTGACACCTCTAGCTTGAAATTCCCAAAGACGAGAGGATCGATAGGCCACGCTTTCGCGGTTTGTATTCGTACTGAAAATCAAAATCAACCGAGCTTTTCCCCTTTCGGTCCACATGAGATTTCTGTTCTCATTGAGCTCAAAATCGGGCGCCTGCGTTATTTTTTAACAGACGTGCCGCCCCAGCCAAACTCCCCACCTGTTAGTGTCCCCGACGCGGATCGCGCGCACGAAGCGGCTTGGATCCAGAAGTGAGGCGAGCCTCCCTCCGCGCCACCGAGTAAGTAAAACAACGTTGACGGTTGCGGTATTTCACTGTCGGGTTGCCCCTCCCGCATATTCTACACCCATCAAGTCGTTCCACAGTAACAGACTAGAGTCAAGCTCAACAGGGTCTTCTTTCCCCGCTGATTCTTCCAAGCCCGTTCCCTTGGCTGTGGTTTCGCTAGACAGTAGATAGGGACAGTGGGAATCTCACGAATCCATTCATGCGCGTCACTAATTGGATGACGAGGCATTTGGCTACCTTAAGAGAGTCATAGTTACTCCCGCCGTTTACCCGCGCTTGGTTGAATTTCTTCACTTTGACATTCAGAGCACTGGGCAGAAATCACATTGCGTCAGCACCCTCGCGGGCCATCGCAATGCTTTGTTTTAATTAAACAGTCGGATTCCCCTTGTCCGCGCCAGTTCTGAAGCGGCTGTTCGTCGCGCAGGGAGAGCCGGAGCGCTCCTAGGCCGTCCGCCGGACGGCCGCGCGGGATCCGCAGCCGTGAGGCCGTAGTCCCCGCGCAGCCAGCCGGCCTCGAGCCTAGGACCCCTGCGCCCAGCCTTCAGAGCCATTCCTTCTCCCGAGGTTGCGGAACCATTTTGCCGACTTCCCTTACCTACATTGCTCTATCGACTAGAGGCTGTTCACCTTGGAGACCTGATGCGGTTATGAGTACGACCAGGCGTGAGAACGAACCGCTCCCCCGGATTTTCACGGGCCGTCGGGAGCGCGCCGGACACCCCAAGACTTAGGGTGCTTTGCCTGCCGTGTAGCCCTCGCTCCGGCTAAACCGATTCCAGGGCAGGAGGCAGTTAAGAAGAAAAGAGAACTCTTCCCAGGGCTCCCGCCGGCGTCTCCGGGTTCGTTCGCGTCGCCGCCCACCATCCACGCGCTGGCTCGGGAATATTAACCCGATTCCCTTTCGACGGACGGGCTGACAGAACCAGCCGCGTTCGGCGGAGTTTTCCTGTCTCTTAGGGTCGGCTCACCCGTGTCCAACTGCTGTTCACACGGAACCTTTCTCCACTTCAGTCTTCAAAGTTCTCATTTGAATATTTGCTACTACCACCAAGATCTGCACCGGGGCCCGCTTCACCCAGGCTCGCGCCCAAGGCTGCGCCGCGAGCCCCGCGCCCTCCTACTCGCCGGCGCCTCGCGCTCGCGCCGGCGGCCGCGCATCGGTGGTCCGCTTGAGCGCCATCCATTTTCAGGGCTAGTACCTTCGGCAGGTGAGTTGTTACACACTCCTTAGCGGGTTCCGACTTCCATGGCCACCGTCCTGCTGTCTGGAGGTACCAACGCCTTTTGTGGTATCTGATGAGCGGACACTTGGGTACCTTAGCGCGGCGTTCGGTTCATCCCGCATCGCCAGTTCTGCTTACCAAAAATGGCCCACTTTGAACGCGCCGTTCGCCGCCCGGGATCACTCAAGCATCCCGGGCCTCTTGCCCATTTAAAGTTTGAGAATAGGTGCAAGCTGTTTCAGCCCACAGGCCTCTAATCATTCGCTTTACCTGACAAAACCGTTGCGTTCAAGCTATCCTGAGGGAAACTTCGGAGGGAACCAGCTACTAGATGGTTCGATTAGTCTTTCGCCCCTATACCCAAGTTCGACGAACGATTTGCACGTCAGTATCGCTACGAGCCTCCACCAGAGTTTCCTCTGGCTTCACCCTCCTCAGGCATAGTTCACCATCTTTCGGGTCCCGACAAGTATGCTCCACTCAAACCCTTCGCAGAAGGTCCAGGTCGGTTGGCAGGGCATGCCCTTTACTTTCATTGCGCACGCGGGTTTGCCGCCCGGGTACTCGCACACGTGTCAGACTCCTTGGTCCGTGTTTCTAGACGGGTCGGAGGGGCCCGTTCCGTCAGCCGGGCCCCGGGCCGCGCCAGGACGGGAGCTGGCCGTAAAGCCCCGCTCCCGGGTTGAGGCGCGGCGCCGAGGCGCGGCTGACCCGGCGCGCAGAAGTGCACCTGGGGAGAACCCCAGGCTGAGTCGGCGCGCCGAAGCCGGGCCCATCCGGGTTTCCTCCTACCGATTTCAAGCACTCTTTGACTCTCTTTTCAAAGTTCTTTGCATCTTTCCCTCACGGTACTTGTTCGCTATCGGTCTCTCGCCAGTATTTAGCTTTAGATGGAATTTACCACCCAATTCAAGCTGCAATCCCAAGCAACCCGACTCGACGAGGACGCATCGTAAGGCCGCAACCCGCCACGGTACGGGATTCTCACCCTCTCCGACACCCTGTTCCAAGGGACTTGAGCGGCGGGCGCGGCCGATAACGCCTCTCTAGACCACAATTCGGGGGGCGCTGCATACGCGAGGCCTCCAGATTGGCAGCGTGAGCTCAGCCCGCTTCATTCGCCATTACTAGGGGCATCCTGGTTAGTTTCTTCTCCTCCGCTTAGTGATATGCTTAAGTTCAGCGGGTAGTCTTGCCTCATTCGATGGCGGGTTTCGAGGCGCG
>PIVT01000625.1 GCA_003353845.1 Pseudomonadota bacterium
AGCATGCTCGAAATCCAGGCGAACCGGCGGAGAACATCTTCACAGTATTGAAGCTGTCCCTCAAAGGCCGTGTACAATTCCTCGAAGTCTTTGAAGTCCTCCGGATCTCCCGTCTTGGGCCCGACCTGCTGTTTTGTGCCCGGATCCCAGCCGTTGTTCATGGTCAGCTCGAGAATCTTGCCGAGGTTGGGCTGTCCTTCCACCGGGTGACCGGTTTCGTAGGCCGGGTAGCTTCCCACACAGGCCCCAATTGCGGTGCGCCTGGCTTTGCCTAAGGACAAGCCGTCGGGACCCCAAAGATGCAGGGCCCGTTCTACCATCACGTCGGCATTGACGAACTGGGGCATGCCGACACCGGTCGCGATGCAGTCGAGGGTCTTTTCGATCAGCTTGCCCGGCGTCTTGTGGGTGAGCGCGAGAGACACCGGAGGTTGGGGCAGACCCAGGTAGGTAATTGCATCGACGATCGCATAGTCCATCTCCGCAGTGGCGTCCTGACCAAGCTCCGTATAGCCCGCGATGGTGATGGTCTGTCCCGTGTCGGCAGAATTCTGAAGTGATACCTTCGCGCCATAGTAGTAGTTGAGCTCGTTCAGCTTGATGCTGAGGTTCTGGAACATGAAGACTGCGTCGTCGTAGTTTATCAGTCCGGCTGCTTTGTCGGCCTGATAGTAGGGCTCCATGTTCTGGCCCAGGTAGGCCTCCGAGTAGCCGCAGCCGACCTGCTCGAGCTCTGCGGTGAGGTGAGCGAACCAGTGGGCCTGCAGGGCTTCCCGCATATTGCGTGCGGGATGCTCGGGAATATGTTCGC
>PIVT01000626.1 GCA_003353845.1 Pseudomonadota bacterium
TGACTTTCAGCACGCGCCGCTGCTCGCGATTTCGTTGCAACACGAGCAGTTCCAGTGCTTCGATCCGGCTAGCCTTGTCCGAGGCAGCTGCAAATAGCGGGTGGCATAGCGACGGAAGCCCCGCAAGCGCACCTGCCCCCAACACAGATCGCTTGAGAAATCCCCGACGATTTGGTTGATTGCTTATTACTTGATGGTCCATCACTTCTTCTTTGTATTTGTTTCTATTTGGACGATAGGCCTTACCTGAAACTTCGTTTCATCAATCTCACACGATTCCGCAACAAGGGATCCTTGCGCCATCCTCCAGGGTATCTTCAGCACACCGTCATCCTTCAACCATTGCTCCTGGTTTGGTGATGTCACCCACAGCACTTCATCGCGTCCGGAAAGCGACCGTGCGACCGCCAGCAGTGAAAGAGGGCCGCCTTGCACCACTGGAGCCACCTTTAGCTTGGCTTCCTTTGCCAGGTCCGCCGTCCGAGCGAGCATGGTCACCCCGCCAATGCGGCCGGCATCCGGCACCAGGACCGTGCCGGCGTGCTTCTTGATGCCCTGGACGAAGTCTTCGATCGCATGATAATCTCCGCCAAACCCCAGAGGCTGGCTGAACTCCTTGCGTGCCTCACACTGTTCGTGCAGGTGCCGGAGCGCCATGGGGTTCTCGAGCATGGTCACCTCGTTCCTTTTGCAATGCAGTGCCAGGAATGTCATGCCATCCGTACTCAAGTTCATGTTGGCGGCAACAACCAGATCCATTTCCGTGCCGGCTGCCGTTTTCGACGCTAACACCAGTCTGTCTATACGGC
>PIVT01000627.1 GCA_003353845.1 Pseudomonadota bacterium
AGGTAGACGACGTTACCGACTGCAAGAACTTCAACAACATCGTCGCCAAGATATTCGCCCTGATCTTCCGTTCGAACCGCCGGGCGTGCATTCTCCGCATCCAAGAGATCGGCATCGAGCCATTCGCCCAGGAGATGGCGAAACTCGAAAGGCCAAGCCTCCCGCGAAAATAGCGGCCGACGGCAAATCTCGCCACATAGGCAAACAGAAACGGCAAACAGAAACCCCCACGGCGTTTGCCATGGGGGCTTCTGTTGGATTAAATCCGGCGGTGCCTACTCTCGCACTTTTGGTACTACCATCGGCTCTAAAAGCTTAACTGCCGTGTTCGGGATGGGAACGGGTGTGGCCTTTCAGATATAACCACCGGAAAGTGGCGGCGGGCGTTTTGGGGCGCGTCGCCGCCGGGTTGTGATTAAGTGGATCTTTTTGAGCTACTTAGGAGCATTGAATACATGCGGCCAAGCATTCGTCCATTAGTACCGGTTAGCTGAACGCATTACTGCGCTTACACATCCGGCCTATCAACCTGGTCGTCTTCCAGGGGACTTACGTGCATATAGCACTTACGAAACCTGATCTTGGAGAGGGCTTCACGCTTATATGCTTTCAGCGTTTATCCTTTCCGTTCTTAGCTACCCTGCCGTGCCGCTAGCGCGACAACAGGAACACCAGAGGAACGTCCTTCTAAATCCTCTCGTACTAAAGAAGAACCTCCGCAAGTTTCGTGCGCCCACACCAGATAGGGACCGACCTGTCTCACGACGGTCTCAACCCAGCTCACGTACCACTTTCATTGGCGAACAGC
>PIVT01000628.1 GCA_003353845.1 Pseudomonadota bacterium
GGCCGTGTGATAGAGCCTCGAAATTTGTATAATTGTGGACAGACGAAATTGTTTCGTCAGGATAGCCGCCAGATATACTGAGGCGGGGAAAGCCGACGTTCTCATTTTAACGGAAGGCAGCAGTCCCAAAAGCGAAAAGGCGAGCGAGAGGGACACCACCGGGGTCGAAGAGCAGGGCATGAGTTCAAGAGGGTAGCCTGGGAACTTGAGAGAACCAGAAGTTTCCTTGTCAACCTCCCGGAAAAGGCGTACCGGGTGACCAAGCAGGCCAGGCGTAAACGCAATAGTTCCTGAGCGTAGACGAGCTTGAAGAAAGGACACGAACGAACGGAACAAACAAGGTATCGGTGGTCGAGCGAGAGCATAGAACATCGAGAAGAACATCAGGTAGTCGTAGCCGAGCATAGTACCGCTGAAGATGGGGAAGCGAGGCCCAAGCGACCCATCAGAGGGAAGGCGAGGTCGGGCATAACGTTCAACTGGAAGGAAAGATGGAAGATACACCGACATCACAACCCATCTCAACACAAATTCAGGAGATTGCGAAGCAAGCTATCGCCTATCCAGAAGGAGCGTTTCAGAACGCTAGTACAGCGCATAGATGTAGAGTGGCTGAGGGAAGCGTACCGCCAAACAAGCAAGAGCAGTGCTGGCGGAATAGACGGGATAAGTGCCGCTGCATACGGAGCGAACTTGGAACAAAACCTGCAAGCATTGCACGAGCGAATGAAAAATGGACAGTACAAAGCCCCGCCAGTGGAGCGGGTGTGGATAGAAAAGGAAGACGGGCAGAAAAGGCCAATCGGCA
>PIVT01000629.1 GCA_003353845.1 Pseudomonadota bacterium
GGGAGGGACGTGGCGGGCGGCGTGCGCCCCACCACTGTCCTTTGCGACTTGGCAACGACCAGCGGCGCGACCCTCTTCGATGCCGGCTGGAACTCGGAGCGCGAGCTGCAGGTCGAGCTGCTCGAGTTCTCGAAGGAAATCGTGGCGAACCCTGGGGCTCACTCGATGCCCGGCTGGGAGTCAATGGAGAAAGCGCTTGGCTTCCTGAAGGATGACGCACGACACTCGGGCTCGGACTGCGCCCGGAAGGGGCCCCTCCTCGCCTTTCTGTCTTCTGTGGGCATCGGCATTTAGAAATCGAGGTCCCGGTGCCTTCGGGGTTCCGGGTCCTCGAGGTCCAAATGCCAAATGCCAGATGCCCCGCCGCGTCTCGTGCTACTGTATGCGCTGTACTTGTGCACTCTCCACCCTCTTTGGGGGTTCGCCTATCGGCACGCAGCTGTAACAGCTCGCGCTCTGGTGGCGCATCTCGCATAGGCGTAAGCGCGGAGCTGACCCCAGCCCTACTGGCCCCATGTCATAGATAGTAGGGCGCTAGCCTATAGATGCTATAGACGGTGTGGAGGCGGGGAATCCGAGTTTTCAGAGGGGTTTCGGACGGCCTCTGGGTTGTTCGCGACCGCGATCAGACTAATTTGTAGGTATCCGGGATACCTACAGGCCGGTGTTTTCGGTTTTTATGCCGGCTTACAAATGGTCCGAAATTCCTCGAAAAACTCGGATTTTGGGGCGATTCTGATCTAACCCTGATGCGGCTGCGCTGGGCAGAGAACATTGTTCGAGCGCAAGCCCCGATAGAGGCGGGTGA
>PIVT01000177.1 GCA_003353845.1 Pseudomonadota bacterium
TATGCCACGGCTGGAAGTGCCGAATTTGGTGGAAGCAGCGTCATTCTTTTCGGCCACCACCCACAGCCCAGCCCCACCGGAGACAGCCGTGTGTTTCATGAGCACTTGCCAAAGCCGCTCCACCCTTTGCAGGTCCGTGTTATGATGGGCAGTGACCTCTTCTTCCTGGACAAGGCTTATTTCTTCACTTTATGTTTTCTCCTCATGCAAGATGCAACACCGCCGCTCACACGCGCCCCCTTTTTCCTCTTGAAGGCGACAGGAAGAAAAATATACGGTGCGTTCTTCAAGAGCGTCGTTATTCTGCGCGAGCAACGGCGCCAGCGGCTCGGCGATGCCGCCGGTGAAATGACGGAAGAGGAGAGAGCCCGACGGGCCACTGAGCGCAAGGCGATAGCAGAATTCAAAGGGATTCTCTATCGCATCATGGAATGCACAAGCACACCAGAGGACTACCTCTACCTCCGCCACCACAACGAGGAGATGCGGAGTGAGGGTAAGCCTGGTCGAGGTGCTGTGAGGCTGTGCGCTCGAAACAAGGATAAGGACGAGTGCAATCTCGACGCTCTCGAGGAACTCGGAGCCAGGACAGGCACGCCCATTGTGCGTATCGAAGCGACGCATACTGGTCCAGTGCAAGCTGCCGAGGCAAAAGCAGAGGATGCAGGGAACCTGCAGCGTGTTTTGTATCTGGCGAAGGGCGCGCAGGTGAGGTGCACTTGGAATGGCTGGAAGGAAGCAGGGCTCATAAACGGTGCTTCCGGTACCGTGCTTGAGATCATCTATAGCTCTGGAGATGGCCCTCCTGGGCTCCCTGTCGCGGTTCTCGTTCAAATGGACGCACCTGGGTACCGTGGGCCATCCTTTCTCGAAGATACGCCGCGTGTCGTAAAGTTCATACCGATGAAACACGACTTCGAGGTGGGGAACAAAGATAGTGGGAAAAAAAGATGCTCCCGTACCCAGTTTCCCCTCGCCCCTGGCTACGCTACCTCCATCCACAAAGCCCAAGGCCAGACGCTCGATGAAGTCGTCGGTAACCTCGGCGACCGGGAGTTCAATGCTGGTCTCATGTATGTGCTGTTTTCGCGTGTGCGCCGCCTTCGTCATATCACTCTTGATCCGTTCCCGGGGTCCAAGCGGTTCTTTAACAACAAGGAGACCATACGAGACAGGCAGGCACACGAGAGAGACCTCGAGGCGATGTACCGCCGTGTTATTCTGGACGAACTCGCGCGGTCGAAGGACATGTTACTTGGGGCCTTCGTTGTGGGCGAAGTCGCGCGGATGGATGCCATTGGAAGAATCATCGGGGGATCTGAGTCGGTTTATATACCGTGGGGTTGGAAGACGATGGTCCTCTCGCGAAGGGGTGCCCCGCCCGTGGAGTATCTTGCGGAGGGGGGGCTCATATCGGTACGCGATGCTCTAAAGACGGCAGCATTATCGTACAAAGCGTCGCGCTGTGCCCAGGAGCTCCGACGCACTAAAAAAACCAAGAATGAAACGAGGCCGTCGAGTAAGCTCCTGCGGCAGTACCAGGTCGGCCGTCTCAGAAAGGTAGCCTCGGATGAATTAGCAGATAGCGAAAGCCGCAGCGCTGCGACGTGCGCTCTTCAAGAACACGCGGCGTACCTCAAGTCGGTGCATCAAGAACACCGAGCAATGGCTCAGGCCCTGAAAAGCAGCACTGCGGATATTAAACTTGGCGAGTCCAACGAGCGGCTTAAGAAAAAAAGCGTGGTCGACCACATGGCCTCGGTACTGGCGAAAGCCGAAACCAACGCAGGCCCCAAAGCTCGTGCTCGCCTCACCGAAAGTCGCAAGGCCCCCAGCACTAAAAAAACGGCGCCTGGTGTTGCCGCCGCAAAATCGAAAGCCCAGGCCGATATAAGATACATCATGCAGACGTCGCGAGACTTGTTCGAGATGCCGCCGAGCATGAGAGGTTACCACGACAACATGCAGCACGTGTTAGCATCATCCGGCCTTCCCCTTTTCCCCGGTTATCATTCTCTTGATGGTGCACGCCTAGCAACGGAACGAAGCACAGACGCGTCGTCGCTGATACTGCGCATGCGCCTGGTCGATTACCTCAATGCCAATCTGAATTCAGCCCTCTGGGCCTCTCTCGAATCCTGGGCCCAGGGCATCGGATTCGATGTATTCAGGGACCACTCTGCATCACAGATCGGGGTCGCGTGTGGAATCGTGGCCGCCCGCGTTGTGACGTGGCTGAAAGAAAGCCGTAACTTCATGGAACACGACACGTCAGCCGCTGTGTCTTCCGATGTCCTAAGAATCGCAAACACTGGAGTTCTTTGTCTGCTGTCCGTCAATCAGAACGGCGGCATTCCTCCTGCCCAATACGACGAGTGCTGCAGGCCAGGCGCCGATGGGGTAGTGCCTGCTACGGCAGTACAGACGTATGAGCTGTCCGATGACGATACTGGTCACGTCGCTACGTACTTCCATGGCAGCGTCGCTCGGGATTATGGAACCCGGGACGGGGAACGGCACGGCTTCGTAATCATATCCACAATTGATGAGACTATCAGGATAATTGCACAGGCGGTCTTCAAGGCGAGTACCGGGGACGCCTCGGCGTACGGAAAGATATACTTCATCACGAACGACCAGCCCACAGGGAAACCGGGATATCACTGGGCAACCATAGTTATTTCGATCGAACCACGGGATGAGCCGGTGGCTTTTGAAACCGTCGCAAACAATTCAGGAGCACGTAACCAAAACACAGGAGAAGCGCCGGGCCGACGTGCCACCAAAACGCGCCTATCCTTCAGCGCCGAAAACTCCTTTTAATGTGCTATTTCTGCGCCCTTAAAAGTCCTGTTGCCTTGCTTATAAACACACGGCTTAATACCGGAAGTAGTACAGATATTAATACTTGCGCATCAGAACAAATTCTTTATATGTTCGTGGTGATACTGATTAAGTTATTGCTCTACCCGGGACATTTCGAGTAGCACGGCCTTGAGCGCGATTTACTGCCGCTTTCGGCTTATTACGAAGAGTTTCGTTGATGCGGGTCTATAGTCATCTGTTATCGGTCAGTCTTGATGCGGTCGGGGTCGTGCAAGGGCATATGGGTCCCAGGGGGGGGGGGGACTACACGCGAAGCGCGTCTGCGCGGGCGAACACCCCCATGGCATCGAAGGTTCGTTTGGAGATTTAACGGGGTTTCCGCAGTGTAGTGAGTGTGGGGCATTGTCTCGAATCGAGGTTCAAGTGGCAGGGACAGTGCGACGACACGCTGCACGGGCGAACACGCCATGGGATCGGAGGAGTGGG
>PIVT01000630.1 GCA_003353845.1 Pseudomonadota bacterium
CCCGATCGGAATGACATACCCACATTCACAACAAGCCCCCGCTCCCTGGGCTACCCTCATCTCTTCCCTGTAATCCTCAACCGCCATCTCTTCCGGCTCGCATTCGAAGCTCATGGCTCAATCCTCCCCAACCACGATACACAGGCTCCGTTCCTCAGCGCCCATAAGCCGCAGGATAGTCTTGAGGATCTCCTTTTCATGTTCGAACACCGTGTCCCGGTATTCTTCTGACGAATCTCTGCGGATTCCTCGTGTCCCAGGAGACTTGATGGTTTTGCTTTGATCCCCATCATGGAGGGTCACCTTGGCGCACAAGGCCCATGAGTCCGAGAACCGCCCGGACGCCCATGTGCCCTGCTCGATCGGGTCAAACTGATCCATCCACTGGGTATCCGGGTTCGGTTCTTGAGCCAATTCCTGGTCGATATTTCTGGCAAAATAGTATGGGCCACTTTCTTCCGGGCCATCCGGCAAGGGAACCCATCCAGCAACCCACTTATCTGGGATGGCTTCAGAACTTGAACTCGGGCCAGACATTGCCCACCAACCTGGGTAGCGCCGCACCAACTGGACCTGCACCCTTCTCCAAGATTCTATGTAATCCGGCAGCTCCCTCCCTTTCAGCACAGCCCAAACCCTCGTGCCTCTTGTTTGGTCCGCTTCTTCAATCGGTTTCCAGTCGGTCATGACCAATCTCCAATTCCCGTTCATCAATCCAATCCGACGTCGCCGTCCCAAAGCGAAGGACATACTGACAAGACGGCATATCCTGTGGGCAATAGGTCTTGATCACCATTCCGGA
>PIVT01000631.1 GCA_003353845.1 Pseudomonadota bacterium
AAGAATGATTACCAGATCCATCTTTTCCACAGCCTCGATGGCTACTTGTACGCCTGTACACCCGGGTGTTTTTTGTACACCCGGGTGTACAACCTTCCGCAAAACGTAGCTCCTCGCCAACATCACCGTTTCTAGTGAAACCAAGCTAGGTCTATAGATTAGAGACCTGGAGGAAGCCATTGCGACGATCTATTCTAGCGTGGGTCGCTGACAACCGCTCCGAAATTTTGTCTCGAGTTCCTTCACCGGGGAGGATGACGTCATGGATCCTAGATCAGCGAATAATCGAGATCGATCACGGTCGTCCAGCACGCTGATGGGCCAACTTCGAGGGCTCGTGCTGCGCCAGGATGGCCCCGCTAGGCAAAAGTCTGGCTGAGTACATTGTCGGCACATGCCTTGAGAAGCACTCTGTCCTGTTTTGATCATCATCGGACCTTTTGGCGAAGCCTGGGTCGCCCTTTTGTGACACCGGGGCAAAGGCTTGGTCCAGGGCGCCTCACCCGCCAAGCTTGGCCAACTTCGATGGCTCGTGCTGCGCCAGGATGGCCCCGCTGGGCAAAAGTCTGGCTGAGTACATTGTCGGCACTTGCCTTGAGAAGCACTCTGTCCTGTTTTGATCATCATCGGACCTTTTGGCGGAGCCTGGGGAGCCCTTTTGTGACACCGGGGCAAAGGCGTGGTCCAGGGCGCCTCACCCACCAAGCTTGGCCAACTTCGATGGCTCGTGCTGCGCCAGGATGGCCCCGCTGGGCAAAAGTCTTGCTGAGTACATTGTTGGCACATGCCTTGAGAAGCACTC
>PIVT01000632.1 GCA_003353845.1 Pseudomonadota bacterium
GACCCGGTGGCGAAGAGTCTGGCCTGGGCTCGGAAGAGCAACAAGCTCCGGACGACGTTCGCTGAGAGCGTCCGGAAGTACATGACGAACGGACGAATTCATTGCACGTTCAACCAGATCGCCAGAGAGACAGAATCCGGGGAGCAGAAGGGCGCGCGGTTCGGGCGCTTGTCGGCAACCCACCCTAACCTGCAGCAACAGCCCGCCGAAGAGGCTTGGCGAAGCATTTACCTGCCGGAGGAAGGCAGTTTGTGGGCATCTAATGACTTCAGCCAACAGGAGCCGCGATGGACGACGCATTTCGCAGCCGAGATGGACTTACCCGGGGCGCGGGCGACAGCCCAGAAATACCATGATGATCCGGACCTGGATAACCACCAGTTCATGGCGGATATCACGGGGTTACCCAGGAAGTCCGCGAAAAACATTTACCTGGGCTTATGCTACGGCGAGGGGGGTGCGAAGCTTTGTCGCACGCTGCACCTGCCCACTAGATGGGCGGTCTCAGTTGGACGGGGCCGGGGGCGGCATGTGGAGTTTTGCGAGACCAGGGGCAAGGCGCTAGAATTCCGACGGAGTGTGAATACATCGGAAACATTCGTCTGGGAGGCAGCGGGGGAGGAAGGCCAGGACATCTTGAACACCTTCGACGATCGGGCGCCGTACATCCGTGCCTTGTCAAAGGAGGCCTCGAACATTGCGAAAAAGCGGGGGTATGTTTTGACGGCAGGAAAGCGCCGGTTGAATTTTCCCCAGCTCCAGGACGGATCATTTGACTGGACCTATCGAGCCCTGAACAGG
>PIVT01000633.1 GCA_003353845.1 Pseudomonadota bacterium
TCCCCAATCACGGTCTCTGGACTCACTGATGATCAATCATATCAGTGTTTCTCTGTTGCCAGCTATTCCATCTCTGGCACAACAAAGTATGCTTGTTCTGGTCCATTTGAAGCCAAGCCATTCACACAGCCAAGCATTGAGGCGTTGATATTTGCAAATCAATCGGTTGTGGTAGATCCAGCAAGCTACACTGGTCCGAGTGGGGCAACAGATGTAAAGTATCAGGCACAGTGTACAGATTCAGGGACTTTTGTCTGTGACCCCTTGGCTACTGGAACTGCTGCTCTCCAGCCATCACCAGCTAGCTCGTACGCTAATGCTGTAACTGTCGCTGGGCTGACGAACGATGTCCAGGTGACGTGTTACGCTGTGGTGACGTACACCTTGGGTTCTTCTACAAAGTATACATGTTCTGATGGGGCCCTTGCTGTGGCTACAGATGTTCTGCCAAATTTGCCGACAACGAGCGTCATTGCTGGAAAGGACAAAATCACTATTATACCAGAACTGTATACTGGTCCAACAAATGCGACAGGTGTGTCGTATCAGGCACAGTGCTTTGAGAGTGATACCAATGTATGCAAGCCTTCTGATGGTAATGGACCTCTCAGCCCAACACAAGCATTGTCATCACCTGAGCCGATTGTCTTTTCTGGGTTGCAAGATGCCAAGACATATTCTTGCTTCTCAGTGAATTCATTCACCTATGGTGGACAGACGGTGTACTCGTGCTCGAGTGTGTTCAAGCCAACGCCTTACACACAGCCAGCAACTCTGACACGATCAGACATATCGGAAGC
>PIVT01000634.1 GCA_003353845.1 Pseudomonadota bacterium
ATGCAGGTACAGGACCAGCAACCAAATACGACGCAAGGGGGTTCGTCGGTAGCAGGTACAAACATTCGTGTACTGAACACCGTTGTAAATAACAATATAACAGGCGCGTCACTCTCCGCAAATCAAGTCACCTTGCCCGCTGGCACGTACATCATTGAGGGCTTGGCGCAAGCGTTCGACTGCAACGCGGTTCGAGCATACATCTACGACGTCACAGCCGCTGCCGACCTCATCGTTGGGCGTGTCAGATATTACGGCACTGGTGACACAACAGTTGCTGACACGTCAGTACGTGGCCAAGTCACTCTCACAGTCGAGACAGTTATCGAGCTACGTCAATGGTTCCAAGTTGCCAAAGCTACAAACGGCCTCGGCGCTCAAGCTGCCGACGGACGCATTGAGATTTACGGCCAACTCAACATTGAACGCATCGCATGAGACAGATCAACACCAACGACCTGAATTACCTCGTCAACCATCCAGCGATCCGCCCGACGACCGGCTTCCCCGGCGATGACGAGATCACCATGCACACCGTCCTGCTCAACCCCGGCAACATTGGCTACTGGCAGGACGATATAGGCGGGATGCTCTTTTGCCAGTCCAAGGCTCACGAGTTCGACTGTCACTTCATGTTCATCCCCGGTTCCGGGGGCTTTCTTATCAAAGAGACGGCCCGCGCCATGCTCGACCAGATGTTTACAAAGCATGGAGCCCGTGTTATCAGGGGGTATCCGCCCCGCGAAAATCGCGCAGTGCGCCTCATTGGGTACGCACTTGGCTTCAGACAACTCCCTAG
>PIVT01000178.1 GCA_003353845.1 Pseudomonadota bacterium
GTTGTATTAGTTCAAGTTCAAGTTCATAAGAATACGCTCACGTACAAAAGCCCAGGCTCATGCCGATGTCCACCCCAACCACCCCACCTAGGCATCCCCATTCGGCCCATATTCGCCTAATGCCATGACCAATGGGCCATGTCCATGAGGCCCTCCGGCATTCCTTTGACGTTTGAACCCGGCGGGGTGGTACGTGGTAGGGTTGGACGTCGGACTGAGCCTTCGATAAGAAACCCGAGACCCGAGTTCCAGGTTCCAGTTCCAGTTCCAGGTTCCAGGCACGAAAATATACCGCGACACCCACAGCCCACGGTCGTGGGCCGTGGGCCGTGGGAAATGGGGGTGGGGAATGGCCGATATCCGATATCCGATAGCTATTGGCTATTCGTGTATGGTGAGGAATCCCCGGAGGCCGCAGGTGAAAATTGGACATCGGACCCCGGTCCCGGACCCCGATTACAAAGCCATTATCATAACCAAAAGAACAAGGGCAAGGGCTATAAAAGGTAGCACAAGTCAACTCGCGAGGAGGACAACTCAATACCCAGGTATGGGAGTGGCGCCTTTCTAGCTCTCCCTCGAGGCCGAAGCCGGAGCCTCTACTTTGGCTTCTTTGGCTTCTTTGGCTTCCCGCCTCCGCCTCCTGCCGCGCTCTGCTTCTTTTTCTCTTCGCCTTTTTGCCTCTCCTGGGTTCTCCACCTGATTCCGCTTTTTATCTCGATTGATTGCACTTCGCGATCTGGCGAGTCTTCTGTCGCGCTCCTGGGGAGTCTCCTTTGGACCTGCTTCTGCCGTTGCCACTGCTGCCTGCCCAGCGCCTTCGACCAAAGCCGCCGCGCCATTAAGCGACGGAGCAGCTCCCTGTGGCTGCCGGCTGCCGGTGCTGCATATTGAGAACAACCGGCCCAATAGCCCCCCATGTGCTCGCTGGAAGAGCCAGTGGCGCACCGCTATAGGGCCCTGCTGCTGCCGCACCGCTATATTGAATAGGCGTGACGGTGACACTAGCCGGGGTGCGCATGGACCGAGCATGCTGATCAAAACCGTGCTCTCGCAAGGACTGATCCATGTGCTGACGCTGCTGCTGCGTTGCCACGAAACCAGTCAGTGCCGTCCTCGTCGAGACTTGGCCTGTTGCGTCATGGAACCGGGACACATCTTTAGTTGATGCGGCCGCTGTGCCTAGGACGACGATGTCCGGATTGGCTGCAACTGCCGCTCGAATGGGCTGATTTGTGAGGTCCGTGGGGGGGCCATGGCCGAAACGAGACAGAATCCATTGGTGCGCCCTCATCATGCTATGGGCCGCAGCAGGCGGAGGCGGGAGCTCGCCTTCTTTCCTGGGAAGGAACCCGGTGCAGTCGACCCCTCGAGGGACAACCGAAGGCTTATCCAAGTCAACCGATGGCCAGCCTTGTGCCTTGTGCCATTCGGAGCCTTGTCTCGTGCGGTGTGCCTTTGATAATTTGAATTTAGCGATATCGAAGATGGACCTGGAAGTGGCCGATCTGAGGCATCATTTTTGCTTTCACAGCGGCCTTGACAGTCCAACCAAACTGAAATGAGCGCAGAGAGGCGTTTTGGCGTCTTGGACCGCTAATCTTTGCCATAGTGTGCTGAGCGCTGTTCATGGAATGGCGCATTCCTTCAAGCGCAGATGAAGACCGAAGCGAGCGCATTTCATCAACAGGCGGAATTGAAGCATTTGGTCTGCCGTTTGCTCCAACTAGCGTGAAGCCGGCTTCATGGTATTTGAGGCCCGAGTTGTTGCACTGAGTGCGCCCTTGATCGGCCGCCTTTCGATACCAGTCCATCATAGCTCTGCTGCTTCACTAGCTCTCGGACTCTGGCTTCGCGGTTATCTCGGTGCCAGGCTGAGACCCACAGCTCTTAGAAGGAAGTGCGAAGGCGTGTTTTGCGCTCTTTTCAGACTGTTTTCTACAGGTTTGCAAGCCTAGTTGAGCCCTTTTCAAGCCGCACGCTTTTTTTTAGAAAGCCGAAAAACTATCTCGGCAATTCGGAGCGTCCAGTTCGATTCTGTTTTTGCGATTGACCAATCAGCGCCGCGTCCAGTTCGATTTGGTCGCAGAATCGAATGACACCCTTCTCCGGCGATTTTTCGGTGCTGCGAAGCACCCAAAAGAGGAAAAAAGGAAAAGAAAAGGAAAAGGAAAGGAAAAGAAAAAAAGGAAAAGGAAAAGGGAAGGAAAAGGAAAGGAAAAGGAAAGGAAAAGGAAAAAAGGAAAGGAAAAGGAAAAGAAAGAAGAAAAGAAAAGAAAGGAAAGAAAGAAGGAAGAAAAGGGAAGGGAAGAGAAAGGAAAAGGAAGGAAAGGAAGAAGGAAAGGGAATGGGAACGAAAGAGTAAAGGGGGAGGAAGAATGGAGCGAAGGAAGAAAATTCGGTGCAGTGAGCATGCGGACTCGACTGGAAGTTCCCTGACAGCAAAGCACGGGGTTTGGTCCAGGGCGCCCACGAAATAGAGACAACCCCCACCTAGACCCCAACACCCACACCCAAGCACAATGCCCCGCACTTGCCTTTCCAAGTCCGCGTCACCCCCACGCGTAACTCCCGCTGGACTTGGCTTAACGCGCGCAGCGCAGCTGGCCTAGCGACCCCCGAGCGCGCTCCCACTTCACACCCCACACCGCAGCCGCAGCATGTTCTTCTAACTTATGTGCCATCTAAGGTGTGTTGTAAGAACACGCCCACGTACAAGCCCAGGTCCACCCCGATAACCACCCCAACCGCCCCATACACTCTGCTTCATATGGAGACTCGGGTCTTTTGCGTTGAGCTGAAAATTGGACCCAGCGGGCACATGGACTCGACTGGAATTTTCCCTGACAGCAACACGCGCGTATTTGGCCCAAGGCTATTTCAAGTTAAGATTGAGAGAAAAGTATCTCGTTTCTGTGCTGGTGCCTTGGTTAGAGCTCCGCCCGTCCACGTCGCACTGGCTTGGCGCTCCCAAAAGATCTCCCACTATACGAAAGCACACTAGCCTAAGCCCAAGCGCACAAAACAGAGACAACCCCCACGCCCACGCCCACACCCAAGTACGATGCCCCTCTCTTGCCTTTCCATGTCCACCTCGCGCATAACTTGACGCGCGCAGCGAGCGCGCTCCCACTTCACACCGCATCATTGGCTTTTGTGTTATTTGGTGTTGTATTAGTTCAAGTTCAAGTTCATAAGAATACGCTCACGTACAAAAGCCCAGGCTCATGCCGATGTCCACCCCAACCACCCCACCTAGGCATCCCCATTCGGCCCATATTCGCCTA
>PIVT01000635.1 GCA_003353845.1 Pseudomonadota bacterium
GAGTTGCTGAATGGCCTGGCACAGGATTTGCAGACCACGTGGGACGCGCCGTCGGTGACCATGCGTCTTCGCCAGCAGCTGCTCCGGACCCTGATCGAGGACATCGTGGCCGATGTTGACAAAGATGCAGGCGAGATCGTGCTTGTTGTTCACTGGAAGGGCGGGCGTCACACAGAACTCAGGGTAAAAAAGCCCAAGCCAGGTGAGCACGGAGCCAAAACCAGCGATGAAGCCCTCGCAATTATCCGTGAGATGGCTGGACGGTGGTCCGATACGTCCATTGCGGCATCCCTGAACCGTATGGCAATTCGAACGGGCCAGGGAAAGACCTGGAATGCCAAACGCGTATCATCCATTCGGCGCGTGAACGACATCCATGGCTATTTGTCTGCAGACAAGGATGGCCCGTATCGCACCATGACCGAGGCAGCAAAGGAACTTGGAGTGACCAATCACGTGATCCGCAGGCTCATAAAGGATGGGATATTGCCCGCAAACCAGATTGTTGATGGGGCTCCGTATCAAATTAGGGCTAACGACCTCAGAACTGACGAGGTTCAGCAGGCAACCACCCGGAAAGACCGCCCGTGTCGCGACACAAGCAAACAGCAGCTTTCAATGTTTTCAACCACTTAAAAAGGGGGTGCATAATGACCAACCAATTACGATGGGGCTGATCGTGCGTTCGACCGCGTTGTCACCCTGCGCGCTTCAAGCAGGTTTCCTCTGACAAGGCCCTTCTGTATGCGGTGGGCGAGGATTCCCAGATTAGGGAAACGTTATTTCACGCCTCA
>PIVT01000636.1 GCA_003353845.1 Pseudomonadota bacterium
CGTTTGGGCGCTTTACGAGCACGTCTTCCGCGAGATGACTTTATATCAGGAATTGCTCGAGTTTCAAACTAAGGCAGATGTGGAACGCGCAATTCAAGAAAGCGGGAACGACGGGCTTGGGAATGACGCGCAAGATTTGCACCAACAACGCATCATCGACCACGTAAATGCCGGCCAAGACTCCAACATCACGGACGTCGCAGCCGGCGGTGACTGCTTGATCAGGGCCGAGGCGATGAACGACCGTCGTGAATATAGGGACCAGGGAGTGCTCGACCGCAGACGGCATGACATTGCCGAACAGGAATACACGGACGCTGTCTCAAGCATCGGCGTTAATGCACCCGATCGTGGCGCTCGTCTGAACACAGCGAAGAGCCTGAGAGACCGCAATAACGTCCGCGGCGTCGTGCTCGAGGAATCTGGGCTTCAGGCTATGGCGGAGCTCAGAAAAGAGAAAATTGTGGTAAGTGGGGCATCTTCCTAACCCTAACCCTAACCCTACTTTTCAGTGAAGACATATCTATCAGTACCTACAGCTGTACCTACCAGGATACATGTAACTCTGAACGCATGTGAAATGAATCTCGACCTCACCAGGTCATGTCTTGGAATTGCATCAATCGAGAGGAAAACGGAATCGGGTCGCCTACCTGCCATCTCTTCAGTTCACAACAAGATAACGTAGTACCTTTCAGCCCCGGTGGTGCACATAAAACACATAACACGGGTGTTTGGGCCATAGGAGCTCCGAATAATTAAATCCCATATGACACAATAGCCAATGCTGCG
>PIVT01000637.1 GCA_003353845.1 Pseudomonadota bacterium
GCCCGAGCTTGTTCGTTGTGTTGATACGAACCCATCTTTTGGTGGAAACATTAGAGAGTTTCAGCAATCGTTGAAATTTAAACGTCGATTTCTGATCAAATTTAAACGTCGATTTCAACCGATTGATCAAATTTAAACGTCGATTTCAAACCTGTACCATCAGTACAAGCTCTCGTGAGATTTGCTGTGTAAATTTGAACGCAAATGTTCATGAGCCATCGACATTTGCTGATCAAATTTAAACATTTGCTGATCAAATTTAAACGTCGATATCAAATTTAAACGCGTACCATGGTACATCTTTTTGGGGTACTATGATATGATTTGAAATCGACGTTTAAATTTGATCAGAAATCGACGTTTAAATTTCAACGATTGCTGAAACTCTCTAATATTTGGTTTGATGTCGTCGTCTCGATTTACACACTGTACCATGATACGGTATTGTACGACGATCTCATTGGTTCATTTTTTTACCCGGGTAAAAATGGCTCCCGTGTCATGGCAAAAATTTATTCGGCGGTACCGATTTCTCTTTAAGTGTTTTGTCCTCAGAGAAACCAAATAGCCTATGCTATAACGAAAGAAGGCGGTTATAGCATAGGCTATTTTGTTTTGTTACAGGTTACGAAGCTCTCGAGAAATCGGTACCGCGAAGTACATGATTTCATCGCGGTCAACCGTACAGTATATTCAGATGTAGTAGGAATTCCTAGATCTGTAGAGACGGCTCCGGCCAAGTTCTTTGCGGTCGCTCAACGTCTCGACAGCTGTCTCGACCGCTTTCCCGTT
>PIVT01000020.1 GCA_003353845.1 Pseudomonadota bacterium
CCTTGTAACCCTTTGCCATTCATGGTGGCCCGGAGTGGAATCGAACCACTGACACCGCGATTTTCAGTCGCGTGCTCTACCAACTGAGCTACCAGGCCACGAGGGGGCGTACTCTAGCTGGAACGTGGTGTTCCGGCTAGGGAAATGGGTGAAAACGGGTTAGTCGCCGAACTCTTCAATGCGAACTTTTTCGACAATCACGGGTTCTTGGGGACTGCTGGTTCCCAGGGTGGGTTGCACCTGGGAAATCAGATCCACGACATCCATGCCCGAGACGACCCTTCCGAAAATAGTGTAATTCCCGTCCAAGTGAGAGGCTTCGTGGCTGACGATGAAGAATTGGCTGCCCGCTGAGTTGACGTCTTGCATTCGGGCCATGGAAACGACACCACGCACGTGGGGGAGGTCGCTGAATTCAGCATCGATGTTGTAGCCGGGGCCGCCCCTACCATCGTCAGTGGGATCGTCGTTCTTGGTGTTGGGGTCTCCGCCCTGAATCATGAAGCCGGGAATCACGCGGTGAAACTGGGTGCCATTGTAGAAGCCGTCACGGGCCAGCTGCTTAAAATTCTCTACATGGTTGGGCGCCAGGTCGGGAAAGAATTCGATGCGGATTTCGCCAAAGTTTTGGACGACCAGCACGGCCACGGATCCATCGCTCTCGATTCCGGGAAGCGCTGGGGGTTCTGATGAGGGGGCGGCCTCGGCGGGGGCTTTGGTGGCAGCCTGGGCTTCGGCCTCGCCGGTGCTTTCTTCGTTTTTCTTTTCGCTGCATGCGGATAATCCGCAAAGCCCGAGGGTCAAGATGAGTACGGCCAGTGTCACAGGAAGACGAGACAGAGCGTTGGTCACAGTGCAGTTCTCCAAAATATGCCTGCCTTCCAGATTGGAAGGTCAGGCCAAAAGTTGCGCAGTATGTTGTGCCTGAAAGTAAGCTCTTGGTAGAAGTCGCGGGCAGGGCTGTCAAGCAGCTAGCCTATTAAGGGTAGCGGGAGGGGGCGCCTGACGGGCATGCCCGAAGGATTTTCCTGACCTGAGACTGTATTGCCGGGTGGGTGATTGAAACGCTTCGAGGGGGCGATGGCTAAATTACTTCTTGAAAAACAATGGCTTGTAGTTTATGCGATTCTGTTCGCAATTCTTACTGTGCCGGGATTGCAGCAAAATCAGGCGCGCGGGGCGGCCGCTGCGCCGACGGTCGATTCCCGAGGCATGGTGGCCACGGCCAACCGTTACGCAAGCCGGGTAGGAGCTGAAATTTTGGCTCGGGGTGGCAATGCCGTGGACGCCGCCGTCGCGACTTCCTTCGCGTTGGCCGTGGTCGAGCCCTACCACAGTGGCATTGGCGGGGGTGGCTTTCTGCTGATTCGCACGGCCAGTGGGGAAATTATCGCACTGGACGGGCGCGAAGAGGCACCCCAGGCGGCCACCTCTGATATGTACCTGAGGGAAGGGGTGCCCGAGGACGCCTCGCGCTTGGGTGGCTTGGCGGTGGGAGTGCCGGGCCTGGTGGCGGCCCTGTGTGAGGCCCTGGCGAAGTACGGCACCTTGTCCCTGGCTGAAGCCCTGGCACCGGCCATTGCTTTGGCCGAAGACGGTGTCCCCATCGGCCCGCGCCATGCGGGCGTGCTCAATTACTGGCGTTCCAACGGGCTGACCGAGCGCTTCCCGGAGACCGCCAGCATTCAGTTTCCGCCCTTGGGCCAAGCAATCGAGCCGGGCTGGGTCTTGCGTCAAGCGGATCTCGCTCAAACCCTGCGCGCGATTTCACGCCAAGGTCCCGACGCGATCTATAAGGGCCCCATCGCCCAAGCCATGGTCGAGGAGACCCGGCGCACGGGCGGCATTTTGAGCATGGAAGATCTGGCCCGATACCGGCCGAAGACACGCCAGGCCATTCGCGGTAGCTACCGGGGTCTGCAGGTGTTTTCCTTCCCTCCGCCCTCGTCGGGTGGCGTGGCGCTTATTGAAATCCTCAATATTCTAGAAGGGTTACCGCTGAGCGAGCACGGCGCGACCTCCTCGGCCAACATCCATCTCATTGCCGAAGCCATGAAGCTGGCCTTTGCCGATCGTGCGGCCCATTTGGGTGATTCAGATTTTGTCTCCGTGCCGGTACAAGGGCTGATCTCTAAACCTTATGCCGACAGCCTGCGTCGACGCATCAACCCGCCCTGGCATCAGCGCGCGCCCTGGTTTTGGTTCAGCGGGGAGCGCGCCATTTCTGTGAAGGCCGCGGGGCAACCGCCGGAAGATGGCGGCACGTCTCATTTGTCCGTGGCCGATGCCCGGGGTGGCGCCGTGGCCATCACGCAAACCATTAACTTGCTCTTCGGTTCGGGGGTGACGGTGCCGGGAACGGGAATCATCTTGAATAATGAAATGGATGACTTCGCCAAGGCGCTGGGCGTGCCCAACGCCTTTGGCTTGGTGGATACTACGGGAGCCAATGCCATTGCACCGGGCAAGCGACCGCTCTCCAGTATGACGCCGTCCATTTTATTAAAAGACGGAAAGCTGTTCATGGTGACAGGCAGCCCCGGCGGGCCGCGCATTATCAGTACGACCTTGCTCAGCATCTTGAATGTGGTGGATTACAAAATGAATGCCCAGCAAGCCGTTGCGGCTTCTCGTTTTCATCATCAATGGTTGCCAGACAAGTTGGTACTCGAACCCGATGTGTCCGAGGATGTGGTTCATGCTTTAGAGAAAAGGGGCCATCACATAGAAGTGTCACCTCGTTGGTGGTCTAGCGCGCAGGTGGTTTTGCATGACTCGGATCGCGGTTTGTTCTTCGGGGGAACCGATCCACGCAGTGACGGCGCGGCCATGGGGCCAGACACTCTAAAGTAAGTATTCAAGTTCGGATTTCAGGACTAGGGCTGCACCTGTGCCAGTACGTAGGCATCCAGGCGCAAGATACGCCGTGCTACACGCAGCACGTCTTCAGCCGTGACGGCGGCGATGTCGGCAGCGTAATGCTGACTGGCGTCGGCACCCAGTCCGTAGAGTGCGTCGTGCGTGATATGTGCCACGCGGTTGGAAGCGCGTTGCTGATTGATGGAAAAATTTCCCGTCAGGTGGCGCTTGGCGTGTTCTAATTCTTCGGGGCCGGGTGGAGACTGCAATAGCCGATCGAGTTCCACCAAGATGCCTTCTTTGGCTTGCGCTGCTTTCTCGGGGGCGGTGGCGATGTACACGGCGAAGAATCCCGGTGCGATGCCTTCGGAACTGCTGGCGCTGAGTGCGTAGGCCAGGCTCTGTTTGTCGCGCAATTCCAAGAACAGCCGTCCGCTTTGTCCGGCTAACACCTGTGAGATGACGTCCAGGGCGAATCGATCGGGGTCGCTTACGGACAATCCATTCATGCCCAGCACCAAGTGTGTTTGCGCACGATCTTTACGGATGTGTGCTTCGCGAATTTCCGTTGGCAAGGGGTCGATCTTGGGTGCAAAGAGTGTGGCCTCGGCAGAAGAAAGCCGAGAAAGTTTGTCCGACAAGAGCGCCGCGATGTTGTCAGGATCCACATCACCGGCCACACCAATGATGGACCCGGGTCCGCGCACTAACTGTTCGTAATGGTTCTTCACCGTTTCACGCGTGAATTTAAGTACGCTATCACTTTCGCCACCGATGGGGCGTCCATAGGGATGCTTGTCGAAGAGGGTGCGCAGGAAGAGGTTGAAGCACATGGCGCCCAGGTTGTCTTCGCGCCGCGCAATGGCGGCCAACACGTCACGTCGTTCGCGCTCGATTTCGATGTCGTCAAAGGCAGGGGCCACCAAGGCCTCGGTGTATAATTCCAAGGCGGGTTCCAGGCAGTCCGTGTGTACATCCAGCGTGAGGCCCGAGGTGCTGCGTCCGGTGAAGCCGTCGATTTCCGCAGCCAGGCATTCTGTCTTGCGCGCAAAGTCAGCGGCGTTGTCGTTTTCAGTTCCGCGCACCCAGAGACCTGTTAGGAAATTGCTCAAGCCGGCCTGCGTCTTGGCATCGGCCTCTGCCAAAAGTCCGCCGACGAAGGCGCTGCGCACCGCAACGACATGCGTGTGGTGTTGTGGCGCGACGAAGAGTTGACTGCCATTGCTCAGCTCATAGCGATGCAGTTCATTGCGTTGTGCACGCCGCGCAGGGAGCGGTGAGGAAGGCTTTTGCGTCGCTTCGGTGGGTTTTGCTTGCGAGCGTCCAGTGCGCCCGGCATAAGAACCGTCGATTTCAGAACAGGCACTTTGCACCGCTTCTGCAATGCGTTCAGCACTTGTCGCTTCTGCGGCCTCTGGGCCGACAACGGCGATATTTAATTTTTCGGGGGCGAAGTAGCGCTGCGCCACGTCGAAGAGCGCCTCGGGTGTGGCTTCTCGAATGGTTTCCAAGTAGCGCTCTTCGTCGCGGTAGTCGCCACAGATCGCTTGAAAATTACCGAGCTTGTGCGCAATGCCGCTGACGCTTTCGCGTTCGAAGTACTCGCTGGAGAGGAAATTGATCCGTGCTTTTTCCAACTCCTCACGGCTCACTGGCGCATGGCGCAGTTGTTGAATTTCTTTGGTGATGGCGTGAATCACTTCATTGACGCGTGGGGGCTCAAGTAATGCGGAAACGCCGAAGACGCCGGGATCCAAAGGTGTGAAGCAAGAGGCGTGAATGCCATCGACCAAGGCATCGCGTTCTTTTAAATCCTGGGTCAGGCGGCTGCTGTCGCCTTCGCCCAACACAAAGGCCAGCAAGTCCAAGAGTGGTGTGTCCGGGTGGGCAAAAGCTGTCGCCGGATACACGAACTCGAGGTGGCTGCGCTCAAAGGGACGTGAGAGCACGCTGCTGCGAAGCAGGCTTTGCTCAGGCTCGGTCTTGCGTGGCTGGCGCGTAATGCCACTGGGTTGTGCGTCGCCCAAGGCGGCTTGAATTTGCTCCAGCACTTGATCGCTATCGAAGTCACCCGCACCCACCACTAACAGGTTGTCGGGGGCGTACCAGCGCTTGAAAAAACGCGACACTTTTTCGCGCGTAAAGCTCGCTACGTTTTTTGCCGGACCCAAGATGGGTGCTCGATAGGGATGAGCGGTATAGGCCGTGCGAAAGAGGGCATCACCCAATACATCCCCCGGCGTGTCCTCGGAGCGGCGGATTTCTTCTAGCACCACCTCCACTTCGCGGCTCACTTCGTCCGGGTCAAAGATGGAGTGCTGCAGGGCGTCGGCCAGCACGTCGACGGCCGTGCCCACTTCGGCACCGGGCAGCGTGGCGTAGTAGACCGTCTGATCAAAGGAGGTGTAGGCGTTGATGCGTCCGCCCACGCCTTCGATTTCACCGGCGACCTCGCCCAGTCCGCGGCGCTCGGTGCCCTTGAACAGCATGTGCTCGTGGAAGTGGGCCAAGCCTTCTTCGCCAGGGGCCTCGTCGGCCGAGCCGACTTTGCACCAAATCTGAATCTCGGCCACGGGCGCACTGTGCGTCTCGCGCAGCAGCACGTCCAGTCCATTGGATAGGGTTGTAAAGCGAGTGGGTTGATTTTTCACGGCGCAGGCGACACTACCTGAGTTCACGCCCGCGCGATAGACCGCTACTGTTGATGAGTGAATCCTCTCGACCTCGGCGTCTATATACATATTCCTTTTTGTGAACGCGTTTGTCCCTATTGCGATTTCGCTGTGGTGGCCGCTCGCCCCTTGGAAGCGGCCGTGGAAGATCGCTACGTCGACGCGCTCTTGTGCGAGCTTGCGTTGCGCGCAGAGGAATTTGCCGGGCATTCCCTGGCCACGCTTTATTTCGGGGGTGGCACGCCAGCCCTGTTGCGCCCGGATTCGCTTAGCCGCTTGATCCAAGCCGTCGAAGCACAGTTCCCAAGGGCCTCCGGGCCGCCTGCCTTTCCGCCCCTGGAGGTGACCCTGGAGCTCAATCCCAGCACGGTGGAGCGATCGCACCTGCCCGGTTTCCGCCAGGTAGGCATCAATCGACTCTCCATTGGCGTACAGAGTTTTTTCGATGCCCTCTTGAAGACCTTGGGCCGCGCTCATCGCGCCCGAGAAGCTCACGCCACCCTGGCCGCGGCGCGCCAGGCCGGCTTTGACAATCTGTCCTTGGATTTAATTTTTGGCGTGCCGGGACAGACGCTCAGCCATTGGCAGGACGATTTGAATACGGCCTTGGAATACGCCCCCGAGCATATCTCCACCTACGGGCTGACCATTGAGGAGGGCACGCCCTACGCCCGCGGTGTCGAGCGAGCCATCTTGTGTTTGCCGGCTGAAGAGGAGGTGGCCCGGATGTACGAAGGGGTGCAGCAGCGTCTGGAGCAGGCGGGAATCCCCCTTTACGAGTTGTCCAACTTCGCTCGGCCCGGCTTCGAATCCCGTCACAACCAGCGCTACTGGACCGGCCGCCCGGTACTGGGGTTGGGCGTGGGTGCTTTTAGTAATTGGGCGCCCAGCGAGCACTTGGCCTACGGAGGCCGCCGAGCCAACCTCCGCGATTTGTCAGGCTATTTGACAGCTGTTGAGGCCAGGAAGTCCGCCGAGGCAGCTCCGTTAGAAGCCCTGAGCTCCTCGCAGGCTCGTTTGGAAGCGATTTTTCTTGCTCTGCGCACGCGCCAGGGCCTGGATATCAACCTCTTTGAAGCCCGCTTCGGTGCCGATCCTCAGGCCCTGTACAGCGCCTCTATTTCGACACTCTTGGCTGAAGGCCTGCTGGAAGAGACCCAAACGAGGATGCTGCGGCTCACGCCCAGGGGCCGACTCTTGTCCGATGCTGTTTTTGAAGCGTTTGTGGATTAGAGTGGATCAAGTAGGCGATTGAAGCTGCCGATTCTCAACGGATCAAACCTTTGGTAGATTCCCCGCCAGCTATTATCAGGACCTGACACCGAGGAACTTTTTGTGAGTCACGAACCAGACGAAGAAACCCCTGGAGAAGACGCCGAGCTGCCAACCCTTACGATTGAGGGGGCGGATGAGCTCATTGAGGAAGCTGCGGCTGCCCAGGCGGCTCGAGAGAATGCCGAAACCGGCGGAGAGCTAGAGACTCGAATCGCCGAACTTGAGGAAAATCTGGCCACGACCAAGGATTTATTGGTCCGCCGCCAAGCCGATTTCGATAACTTTCGCCGTCGAGTACTCAAGGAAAGGCAGGAAAATCAAAATTATGGGCATGAGAATTTCGTCAAGGAACTCCTGCCTGTGGTCGATAATTTAGAACGAGCCGTCGAGCACGCGAAGGAGAACGAGGGGACAGAGATCCTCGCGGGCCTGCTTGAGGGTGTTGAACTAGTCAGTCGGGAGTTGCTGGGTTGCCTGCAAAAACATGGGGTTACGCCCATCGAAGCAGAGGGAAAGTTGTTTGATCCCACTGTTCATGAGGCCATGGGCCAGGCTCCCGACGGATCGGTTCCAGTGAATACAGTGGTTCAGGTGTTCCAGAAGGGATACGAACTGCGGCAGCACTTGCTTCGGCCTGCTCGCGTAATGGTGTCCATGGTACCGCCAGAGGGTTCGGCGGAGCCGACTGCCGAAGGCGGTCAAGAGCAGCAAGAAGACGAGAACAGTTCGAGTTAATTGCGGGGTGGCTGCCAGTTTGCTCCCCGTGTAGTAGAGAGGGGATGGCGCTACATGAGTAAGATCATTGGGATCGATCTGGGAACTACCAATTCCTGTGTGTCTGTGATCGAGGGCGGTGAGCCCGTTGTCATTGCCAATGCAGAGGGTTCTCGTACAACCCCCTCGGTTGTCGGTTTTACCCAAGCGGGTGAAAAACTCATTGGCCAGTTCGCCAAACGTCAGGCCGTCACCAATCCAGAAAAAACAGTTTATGCGGTAAAGCGCCTTATCGGGCGCGCCGCGGCTTCTCCCGTGGTTCAAGAATTCATCAAAGTCTTCCCCTACAAGATCGTCGCGGCTGAAAATGGAGACGCCTGGGTCGAGGTAGAGGGCGAGACGCATTCCCCTCCAGAAATCTCGGCCGTCATCTTGGAAAAAATGAAGGACACGGCCAGCGAATTCCTGGGTGAGGTCGTGACGGAAGCCGTGATTACCGTTCCGGCTTATTTTGACGATGCGCAGCGCCAAGCGACCAAGGACGCGGGTCGCATTGCTGGCCTGGAGGTACAGCGCATTATCAATGAGCCTACGGCGGCGGCCCTGGCCTATGGCTTGGGCGATGAAGAGCACAAGCGCATCGCTGTTTTTGACTGGGGTGGTGGTACTTTTGATATCTCCATTCTCGAAATGGGCGATGGTGTGTTTGAGGTCAAGAGCACCCATGGTGATACGGCCTTGGGCGGAGAAGACTTAGATCACCGCTTGGTTCAGTTTTTGATTGATTCCTTTAAAGGTGAGACGGGCATTGATTTGTCCTCTGAGGCTATGGCCTTGCAGCGCCTGAAGGAAGCGTCTGAAAGCGCCAAGCACGAACTGTCCTCCGTGGAAGCCACCGACATCAACCTGCCCTTTATTAGCGCCGACGATTCGGGTCCCAAGCATCTCAATTTGCGTATCACACGCGAAAAGTTGGAAGAGCTGGTAAGGGATCTCGTCGATCGTCTGGTGGAACCCTGCCAGACGGCTCTCAACGATGCTGGCTTTACCCCGGCCGATATCGACGAAGTGGTCCTGGTGGGGGGTCAGACACGCATGCCTCTCGTGCGGGCCAAGGTCCAAGAGATTTTTGGGAAAGAGCCCAATTGCAGCGTGAATCCGGATGAGGTGGTGGCCGTGGGCGCTGCTATTCAAGGCGGCGTTTTGCAAGGCGATGTGGACGATGTCTTGTTGCTGGACGTGACTCCGCTTTCCCTGGGTGTGGAGACGCAGGGTGGGGTGATGACGAAGATCATCGAAAAGAACACCACGGTTCCCGCCTGCAAGAGCCAGATCCTGTCGACCACCGAAGACAACCAGACTTTCGTGAGCGTGCACGTCCTGCAGGGCGAACGCGAAATGTCCGACGACAACAAAACCCTGGGGCGCTTCGAGTTGGTTGGGATTCGGCAAGCACCACGTGGCGTTCCCCAAATTGAGATCACCTTTGATATCGACGCCGATGGTGTTGTGCATGTTTCGGCCAAAGATTTGGATACAGCGCAGGAGCAGGCCATTGAAGTGTCCGCCAGCGGAGGCCTCAGCGAAGAAGAGGTGACTCAGCTCGTGGCGGAGGCTGAGCAAAACGCTGCGGGCGATCAGAATCGCCGGGAGTTGGCAGATCTGCGCAATAAGGCGGAAGGGCTGCTGTATTCCACCCAGCGCACCCTGGACGAGTGCGGGGATGAGGTGCCGGATGGTGACAAGCAGATTCTGGTGGATCATATCGCCTTGACTGCAGGCCTGATGAAGACCGAGGGCCTCAAAGAACTCAAAACGTCGGTTGACGAGCTTTCCGAGCTTTCCTACAAAATGACCGAAGCCATGTATTCGGGCATCGACGAAGACGAAGACGACGAATAGACTTCCCTGGATTCACCACCTATTCTCCCTGGCCTGAAGTGGCGAAGGGCCGGTTCGCGGTCGTTTCGGCTCCTTCTAGTTTATGAAATCCCCCTTACTCAGTAGAATTCGGAAGCTGTGGCAAAACGCGATTACTACGAAATTTTGAAGGTGTCACGCGATATCGATCAGGAAGGCTTGAAGAAGGCCTACCGCAAGGTCGCGCTCGAGTATCACCCTGACCGAAACCCCGATGACCCCGAGGCGGAAGAGACCTTTAAAGAGATCTCTGAGGCCTATTCGGTCCTCTCCGACCCTGAGAAGCGGCAGGCCTACGACCGCTTCGGGCATTCCATGGGCGGCGCCGGGGCTGGTTTCCAATCTCAGGACTTCGGTTCCTTTGGCGATTTGTTCGGTGACTTGTTCGGCGAGGCCTTTGGTTTTAGCGGGGGGCGAGGAGGCCGGCAGCGCGGCCGCGGTCAGCGCGGCGCAGACCTGCGCTACAACCTGGAAATCACGCTAGACGACGTTTTGAAGGGCTTGGAAAAGTCACTGGAAATTCCCAAGATGCGCTCCTGCACCGATTGCCATGGATCGGGTGTCAATGAGGGCAGCAAGCGCGAGAGCTGCGGCCAGTGTGGGGGTGCAGGGCAGGTTCTTTTCCAACAGGGCCTTTTCCGTATTCAACGCCCCTGCGATGCCTGCAATGGCGCGGGTGAGATTATTCGTGATCCGTGCCGCCCTTGCCGGGGTAGCGGGCGCACCGAGGGAATGCAGACCATCTCGGTGAAAATTCCACCGGGCGTCGGCGACGGTTCACGCTTGCGGCTCTCCAACGAGGGCGAGGCAGGCATTTCCGGTGGGCCTCCGGGTGATCTGTACGTTGTGCTGAATGTGAAGTCCCATCCCATCCTCGAGCGAGAAGATCAGAACCTGCATTGCGAGGTACCGATCACCTTTGTGCAAGCAGTCTTGGGCGCTGAAATCGAGGTGCCGACCTTGGAAGGCAAGGAGATTTTGCGCGTTCCCGAAGGCACGCAGACGGGTGGGACCTTTCGCTTGCGAGGCAAAGGACTACCGAGCTTGCGCTCCAGCGTACGCGGAGATCAATTCGTGCGAATTTTTGTTGAAGTCCCCACAAAGCTTTCGAGTCGCCAACGCGAAATTCTAGAAGAGTTTGCGGAGGAGACGGATGCTGAGGTGTCCAAAGGCTCGCATCCAACCATTCACGGGTTCATGGAGAAGCTTCGCAATCTTTTTGATTAGCAGCAGGCAGATGAAGAGCGTCCTCATGGGAATCCCCCTGCGCGGGTTCGTCGCTTTCGCTTTGTTTGCCTGGTGTCTCAGCTGCGCCGGTGGCGAGCAAATGTTGAGCACACAAGATGTTCAGCGCGCCCAACTCGAATACGATGCTGCGTCGGCATTGTTTGACCAAGATGCAGAAGCTGGAGTGCAAGCCCTTGTTGCGTTTGTCAGCACCTGGCCCAGGAGCCCGGTGGCCGATGATGCGGCATTGAAGATTGCCGAATATGCCGTGAGTCATCGCGATGCGGAAAAAGCCAAACACTATTTGCATTGGATCGTAAAGGAACGCGCCCAGAGTGATCGCGCGCAAAGTGCCAATCTACTCCTGGCACAAATTGAAATAGAGCAAGGTGATTTCAAGACGGGATATCAACGGGCTTCCCAGTTGAATTTCGATCGACTTTCCAGAAAAGAACAGAACCAGGCCTTCAGGCTGCTTACAGATTTCGATACTTGGCGCGAAGATGCCGCCGCCGAACTTTTCTGGCGCGCTAAGTGGCACTCGCTTACCGAGGATGTCGACACGCGCTTGGAACAAGAAGCGCGTATTCGAGAACTTTTGCAAGGCCCCTTGGCCGACTATGATTTTCAGATTCTCGCCGAACACCTGGAAGAATTTTCCCTGGCGGATCACCTGGCACTGTTCGCTGCTGAACGCGCATTGAGCCTCGACGACATCGAGAACGCAGAGCGCAGTATGCAATGGCTTGCTGAGCGCGACCTTTCGCCTGAACTGCTTGGCATGTACGCGGCGCTGCAGCAAGAAATACTATTCCAGCAAGAAGAAGGGGTCGTTCGGGTACTGCCAGCGCCGCTGTCGAGTTTAGAGGGGCAACCCCTACCCGATTTGAGCAATCTGTCCGGCACGATTGGCGTCATTCTCCCCTTGTCCGGGAAGTGGAAGAGCTTTGGTGAAGAGAGCTTAAAGGGCATTCTCATTGCCACGGGAATGTTTGAACACACTTCCCCTGAAGACGCGGCTGAAGCCGATGAATTCAAACCCCGCTTGCGCGTAGTCGTGCGTGATTCCGCCGGAAGTCCCGTACAAGCTGCAGCTGCGGTGCGCGAACTAGGTGAAATCAAAGATGTGGTGGCCCTGATCGGGCCCTTGCATCACCAAGCTGCTGAGGGTGCGGCGGAAGTTGCCGAACGCCTGGAAATTCCCCTGCTGACTTTGACCTCGCGCGAGGATGTGTCGCGGGATCGCCCACATGTGTTTCGCTGTGGGATGACACAAATTTCGCGCACTGAGGCATTGGCGGGGTTGGTGGAAAGTGATTTGGATTCGAGCCGCGTCGCCATCTTGTATCCCAAGGACCAGTACGGCAAGCGACTCAAAAATCTCTTTTGGGATGCCATCGAGGCCCACGGCGGAGAGGTCGTGGGCGTGGCTAGCTACACTCCAGATGCCACAGATTTCGCCGATGGTATTCGCAGTTTGGTGGGGTACACGCTGCTCACCCGTGACGAGAAGGCCTTGCTCGCAGAACGCAGACGTTTGCGGGATCGCTCCAAACGCTTGCCCTTGGAAGAGGCCATCGCGCTGCGCAGTGCCATGGACGTGCTCACCACCATGAAGGGAGACCCACTTCCGCCCATCGTTGATTTTGACGCGGTGTTTATTGCCGATTCTCATGAGAAGGTGGTCTTGATTGCGCCGCAGTTGGCTTTTCATGATGTGACGGATATTCGACTCTTGGGTGCGGGGGGCTGGAACCATCCCGACCTGTTGAGCATGGGTCGCAAGCACGTGCGTGGTGCTATTTTCGCAGAGGCCTTTTACAGCGAGCACCCACACCCGGCCGTGGCTCAATTCGTGCAGCGCTATCACAATGGGTACGATGGGGAAGCTAGCCAGTTCTCGGCTCAGTCTTATGACGCCACCAACTTGGTGTTGGAGCAATTCGCGCGTGGAAAAGACACCCGAGAGGGCATTACGCGCGGTCTGCTACGCGTGCGGGACTACGCGGGTGCGTCGGGTTCGACGAGTATTCAACCCGACGGTAACGCCCGAAAACATCCGTTCCTACTGGAAGTCCGCTGGGGCCGGATCCTCCCCTTTAAAACACCGTAAATCCTTAACAAGTTCGGTCTCTTTCGAGTTTGTGCCCCCCGACACGCAACTCATGAGTAACTCTTCTCACCAGAGTTGCTCAAGTCCTCAGATTTCGCGTCGAAACGAAACTTATGGCTTCTAAACCCTCCGAGATCGAAAAATTACCCGCTGTTCCACTGCGGGACTTTGTTGTCTTCCCATACATGACGCTCCCGATCTTTGCGGCGCGCGAGGCTTCCATTGCGGCCATTGAAGAGGCCTACGATGGTGACCGGCAGCTGGTTTTGGTCGCACAACGTGATCCGGAGAATGATGAGCCGGGCAAGGACGGTCTCTCGGAGATGGGCGCTGTGGCCATGGTCATGCGTGTGCAGCGCTTGCCCGACGGACGCATGAAGGCGCTGGTTCAAGGCTTGTCGCGCTTTCGCATTGATTCCGTGGACATCGATGATTCTGTGTTTTGGACAACTGGCGAATCGATCAAGGAAGATGAATCGTCCAGTCCCAGTGTCGAAGAAGAAGCAATCCTGCGCACGGTGGGTGAGCACGTACAAGAGTTGCTCCCGCTGAAGAACCTGCCCCCCGAAATCTCGGCGATTATGGAAAACGTGCAGCAACCGGGACGCGTGGCAGACCTCGTGGCTTCTCACTTGATGTTACAAGTCCCCGACGCCCAGAGTGTGCTGGAAGAGGCAGACCCCGTTGCTCGTTTGCAGCGGGTCGATGGTTTCCTGCGCCGGGAACTCGAAATTTCCAATGTACAAGCAGAGATCAATGCGCAGGTGCAAGAAGAGATGTCACGAAGCCAACGTGACCACTATCTGCGCGAACAAGTTCGGGCCATCCGAGCGGAACTCGGAGATGTCGACGATGTCGAAGGGGAGATCGACGAGTATCGCGTGAAGTTAGAGGAAGCGAATTTGCCAGAAGAGGCCGAAGAGGAAGCGACCCGGCAGATGCGACGCCTGGAGCGCATGCATCCAGACGGTCCCGAAGCCCAGGTCGTACGAACTTACCTCGATTGGATGGTGACCTTGCCCTGGTCTCAATCTTCGCCGGATACCCTGGATTTAAAGGAAGCGCGCGAAATTTTGGATGCCGACCATGCTCACCTTGAAAAAATCAAGGAGCGTATTCTTGAACATCTGGGTGTGTGCAAATTGAAAGAAGATTTCCGCGGCCCCATCCTGTGTTTTTCGGGCCCTCCTGGTGTAGGTAAGACATCTCTGGGTCGCTCCATTGCTCGCTCCATGGGCCGTGAATTTGTGCGTGTCTCCTTGGGTGGCGTGCGCGACGAGTCCGAAATTCGCGGACATCGACGCACTTACGTCGGCGCTTTGCCAGGGCGTATTATCCAAGGCTTGCGCCAGGCCGGTACGAATAATCCCGTGATGATGTTGGACGAGTTGGACAAGTTGGGAGCCGATTTCCGGGGGGATCCGTCAGCGGCACTCCTTGAGGTATTGGATCCCGAGCAGAACCACAGTTTCAGCGATCATTACATGAACGTGGCCTTTGATTTATCCAAGGTCTTGTTTATTGCGACGGCCAATCAGCTTGAGCCCATTCCGGGGCCACTGCGTGACCGCATGGAAGTGATTCCGCTGTCGGGATACACGCCCGAAGAGAAGTTGCAGATTGCAGAGACCTTCCTCTTTCCCAAGCAACTGGATGCGCACGGTTTGCCCGAAAATCAACTCACTTGGTCGGCCGGATCCTTGCGCAAGATCGTTACGGATTACACCTACGAAGCCGGTGTCCGAAACCTGGATCGCAAGATCGCTACCGTGTGTCGCAAGGTGGCTTTGAAAACAGCTGAAGGCGATAGCTCCAAGGTGAAGCTCAGCTGCCGCAATCTTCCGCATTATTTAGGTGCTCCTCCCTTCATTCAGGAGAAGCTGTCCACAGTGAATGAAGTAGGCGTGGTCAACGGGTTGGCATGGACGCAAGCTGGAGGCGATGTGCTCTGGTTGGAAGCCACGTTGACGCGCGGCACCGGCATTGTGTTAACGGGTCAACTGGGCGACGTGATGAAAGAGTCCGGTCAAGCGGCGCTCACCTACGCGCGCGGTTGGGCAGCGTCGAACGGTAAAGAAAAGGTGAACCTGGACAAGCACGAGGTGCACGTACACTTCCCTGCCGCTGCGATTCCCAAAGATGGTCCCTCGGCGGGTATTACCATTGCAACCGCCTTGGTTTCCCTGGCCACGGAGATTCCCGTGCGTTCCGATGTCGCCATGACCGGCGAGGTGACGCTGCGCGGCAAAGTGTTGCCCATCGGTGGTCTGCGCGAGAAGAGTATGGCGGCGTTGCGTTCGGGCATTAGCACGGTGATTTTCCCCGAAGCCAATGTGCAGGACTTGAAAGACGTTCCCGAAGAGCTGCGTCGAAAAATGACCTTCATTCCCGTTTCCCACATGGATGAAGTGCTCAAAGCTGCGCTCACGAAGGATCCGAAGACCAAATCACGGCGAAAACAATCGGGCGCAGCCAAGCCGCGCTCGCGCTCGGCGGCCACGGCCCGCTCGCGCAGGTAAGTCCTTCCTGAATCGTGACGTTTCCCTAAGCCCATCGAGGCTGATGTTCGGCGAAGCCGCTAGCATGCTTCTATGCGTTCAGACAAGCGTTCAGGCATGCGTTTAGATGAATTGGGCGAGTTCGCTGTGATTCAGCGAATCGAGAAGATCGCCGCCAAACTGTTCCCTGAGAAATCCAGCTTCGTGCGCTTGGGCATTGGTGACGACGCTGCCATTTTGCGCCCAGCGCAGGGGGTGGACATCGCGACCTCCACGGATGCCTTTGTGGAAGGAACGCACTTTCGCTGGGAGTGTGAATCGGCGCGTTCCGTGGGGCGTCGCGCCATGGTGGCGAACCTGTCAGACCTGGCGGCCATGGGTGCCAAGCCTCTGAGCTTCACCCTGGCCTTGGCCCTGCCCCCCTCCTTGGAGATGAAGACCGTGGCGGATTTGCTGCGCGGAATGCTCACGGAAGCACGTGCGCAAAACTGCCCCCTGGTGGGCGGGAACATCGCGCGCGCTAATCAGACCTCAATGACCCTGTCTGTCCTGGGGAGCGTCAAGCGCGGCAAAGGGCTGCGCAGGGACGCGGCGCGACCCGGAGATCGAATTTTTGTGACCGGGGTGTTGGGGGCTGGAGCCCTGGCTTGGAAGCGCGTTGAGAGCGAGGGGAAACCGCTCCGTCACCGGCCCGAGGCGCGAGTTCAAGCCGGTCTGGCCTTGTCTCGCTTGGGCGACCTGGGGGCCTGCATCGACCTGTCCGATGGACTGCTGGCGGACCTGGGCCACATGCTGGAGGCCTCAGGGGTAGCTGCTTCGCTAGATTTGCAAAAAATCCCGTTGCCACGGGGGTTTAGGTCGGCATGCCAGGCGCTGTCCGCCGACCCGTTAGAGTTGGCCACGACCATAGGAGAAGATTATGAGCTGCTGTTTACCCTGCGCTCCAGCGCTCGGATCTCCACTCATAGTCTGGCCCAAAAGCTAGGACTGCGAGTCACTGAAATCGGAACAATTACACACCTGAATAGGGGCGATTTTATCCAGAAATCAGGCTGGAAGCATTTCTAGGCCGTTAGAGCGCGGGCCCGGGTTCCTGCAGAATTGGTTGACAAGGTGTTTCCGGGCTTCCTACGATTATCTCAATTCCACACGAGGAGAAGTCATGGCGGATATTCCAAACGCAGTGGTGAAGAGATTGCTCGTCAAGCACGGAGGGGGGCTCCGCGTTTCCGGTTCGGCGATTGAGAAGGCTGCTGGGGCTGTCGAGAGTTTTTTGGCGGACCTGGCGCGTGAAGCGCAGGCTTCGGCTGAATCCAATAAGCGCAAGACCATCATGGATTCAGATATTGAGGCAGGAGCTTCCAAGCTGGCTAATCCGGCAGCGTAAGAACAAGCCTTCGCTGTTATCGATTCATTGAGCAGCTAAATAAAAAGTGCCTCGAAGCAGTTTGCTTCGAGGCACTTTTGGTTTTTCGGTGTGACGGAAGCTCTTGGCTTACATCATGCCGCCCATGCCGCCCATACCACCCATTCCAGGAGGCATGCCACCACCACCAGCACCGCCAGCGCCAGCTTCTTCCGGCTTCTCGGCAATGCAGGCTTCTGTGGTGAGCAGAAGCGAGGAAACGCTGGCTGCATTTTGAAGTGCAGTGCGCGTAACCTTGGTCGGATCGATGACACCGGCCTTGATCAGGTCTTCGTACACTTCGGTAGCAGCGTTGAAGCCCTGAGCACCCTTGCTCTTGCGCACAGTGTCGACGACGATGGCGCCTTCGACACCTGCGTTTTCAGCAATGATGCGCAAAGGAGCTTCGATTGCGCGACGAACGATGTTGACGCCCGCCTGCTGCTCCGCATTGGGCACCTCAAGCTTGTCCAAGCCTTTCTGGACACGTAAGAGTGCGACACCGCCGCCGGGGACGATGCCCTCTTCGACAGCTGCCCGTGTAGCGTGCAGTGCGTCTTCGACACGAGCCTTCTTCTCTTTCATTTCGCTCTCGGTAGCAGCACCGACCTTGATCACAGCCACACCGCCGGCCAACTTGGCGAGGCGCTCTTGGAGCTTCTCGCGGTCGTAATCCGAAGTGGTGGTCTCAACCTGGGCGCGGATTTCGTTGCAGCGTGCTGCAATTTCCTTCTTTGCACCCGCACCATCGATGATGATGGTGTTGTCCTTGTCGATGCTGATCTTCTTGGCAGAGCCGAGTTCCTTCTCCGTGACGTTCTCGAGCTTTACGCCGAGTTCTTCGGAGACGACCGTACCACCCGTGAGGATGGCCATATCGGCCAGCATGGCCTTGCGGCGATCGCCGAAGCCAGGCGCCTTTACAGCGGCCACATTGATGGTTCCACGGATCTTGTTCACCACGAGCGTGGCCAAAGCCTCGCCCTCGATGTCCTCGGAAACAATCAACAGGGGTTTACCCGAACGAGCAACCTGCTCGAGGATGGGAAGCAGATCCTTCATGGTGCTGATCTTCTTCTCGACCAACAGGATGAGTGCATCCTCAATGTCTACGGTCATGGCTTCGGTGTTGGTGATGAAGTAAGGGGAGAGGTAACCGCGATCAAACTGCATACCTTCCACGACATCGAGCTCCGTGTTGAGGCTCTTGCCCTCTTCCACGGTGATGACGCCTTCCTTGCCCACTTTCTCCATGGCCTCGGCAATGGTATCGCCGATGGTGGTATCGCTATTGGCGGAGATGGTTCCCACCTGAGCAATTTCCTCGGAGTCGCGGGTAGGTTTGGAGAGTTTCTCCAGTCCTGCGACCAACACGGCCACGGCGGCATCGATGCCGCGCTTGAGTTCCATGGGGTTGTGACCGGCTACGACGAGCTTGACACCTTCGTTGAAGATGGCCTGAGCCAGTACCGTGGCTGTCGTGGTGCCGTCACCCGCGATGTCGGAAGTCTTGCTGGCAACTTCCTTCACCATCTGGGCGCCCATGTTCTCGAATCTGTCTTCGAGTTCAATTTCCTTGGCTACGGTAACGCCGTCCTTGGTAACGACGGGGGAACCGAAGCTCTTCTCGATGATGACGTTGCGACCCTTGGGTCCCAAAGTCACCTTTACAGCGTCAGCCATTTGGTCGACGCCAGAAAGCAATTTGCCACGTGCTTCCTGATCGAATTTGATAATTTTAGCCATTATTCATTTTCTCCTTATTCGATCACTGCAAGAACATCGCTCTCGCGAAGCAGTAGGTGCTCATCGTCGTCGATGTTGATCGTGTCAGACCCGACGTACTTGCCGAAGAGGATGCGATCTCCTGGTTTGACTTCGAGCTCGATGGTTTTGCCTTCGTCAGTGACGCGGCCATTCCCAGTAGCAACTACGATGCCTTCTTGTGGTTTTTCCTTGGCACTATCTGGAATGATAATACCACCTGCTGTCTTCTCAATTTCTTCGACACGCTTAACTAAGATGCGGTCGAGGAGCGGGCGGACCTTCATAAATCCGTTTCCTCCGAACTTGTGTCCTCATTTGAGACACATGTATTTTGGGTTTCTGTCAAAGTTTTAACTCCGCTCATCCGTGTTGCGACTCGCGGAACGCCTAAATCTGAACGCTTCTAGCCCTGGGTCCCTATAGCCGGACCAGCGTTCGAAGTGGGCGGAGTGTAGGCACAGCGGGGGGGCTGTCAAAAAAAAACACCAGGGCTCAAAATCTTTTTTCGAACTTCGTCGCTCCAGAGCCGGCTGGAACTTGACTTTCGCCCCTTTTTCGCCGAAATTACACTGCGAAACTATGGCGAAAATGTGGGCCGGAAATGTGGAGGAGAGACCTTAAATGGCGTTAACGAGGCGGCAGCGCGAGATTCTGGACTACATCCGAGAGTTTATTGCCGAACAGGGCTATTCGCCGAGTTTGGAAGAAATCGGTGCCCATTTCGGGCTTTCCTCGGTGGCCACGGTGCACAAACACGTTCAGCACTTGCTCGAGAAAGGGGTGGTGCGGCGTGTTTCCAATAGCTCGCGCTCCCTGGAGCCTGTCGAGGACGCTCCCCCCGCACAGATTTCCAATATTCGGTCCACCCAGTCCACTCCTGACTATGCGGGGGAGGTGCTCGCTCTCCCTCTCTTGGGAGAAGTCGCGGCCGGTGAGCCCATCGAGGCATTGGAAAACCCGGAACCCATTTTTGTCCCGGCGGAACTCGCACCGCGTGGAAAGGAGCTTTTTGTACTGCGCGTGCGCGGCAGCTCCATGATTGATGAGCAAATCTGTGACGGCGATTATGTGGTCGTGGAAAGCCGGGCTCATGCCAATCAGGGTGAAACCGTTGTGGCCCTGGTGCACGGTGAAGAGGCCACCCTGAAAAAGTTTTATCGACAGGGGCCCATAGTGCGCCTGGTTCCAGCCAATGAGAGCATGCAGCCCATGGAGTTCCCAGCCGAGGATGTGTTGGTCAGGGGCGTTGTGCGCGGGCTTCTGCGCAGTTACTAGAGCGCTCGTGAATAGTCCGGGCTAGCCTGCTTTGCTTCACGAAGGCTCTTTCCCAAGGCCTTGGCGCCGTGGTGAATCCGTTGTGCGAATCCGTTGTGCTAGATCAAAGTGGTAAGTCAAAGTTGATCGGAAGTGGGGCATAGACATGAGTGACGAAAAGCTTGAGGATGCAGTGCGCGATCTGTTGGCGGGTATCGGAGAAGATCCAGCACGCGACGGTTTGATGAAGACACCGTCCCGTGTTGCCGAATCCATGGCCTTCTTGACCCAGGGTTATGCGGAAGATCCTGCCAGCCTGCTCACCAGCGCTTTGTTCGATGTTGATTACGATGAGATGGTCGTGGTGCGCGACATCGAGTTTTACAGCTTGTGCGAGCATCACCTCTTGCCTTTCTTCGGCCGCGCACATGTCGGCTACATCCCGCGCGGAAAAATTGTTGGGTTATCCAAGATTCCACGCCTGGTGGAGGTCTTTGCGCGTCGACTGCAAGTACAAGAGCGCTTGACCACTCAAATTGCAGAGACCATCGAAACGGTTCTGTCACCCCTAGGGGTGGGTGTGGTCATGGAGGCCTGCCATCTGTGCATGCGCATGCGCGGAGTTGCGCAACAAAACTCCACAGCCATCACCAGTTCCATGCGCGGTGCCTTCCAGCGAGACCCCAAAACGCGTTCAGAATTTATGGAGTTAATTAACCAGAACCGTCAGCCCTTCGCTTGAGGGGCACTTGGGCAGACGTCGCCCTGAGCCAGTCCTCTACGCACCTGTTTTCTAAGGGGAAAATGGGTTGAAACTTCATCAAAAAAGCCTTTGACAAACATACCCAGTCAGCTTACCCTGCGGCCGTTCTCCCCTGATCTGAACTCTGAACGGTGGTTCAGTGGCGAGGGAGACTCGTAGTGGCAACACATGCGCCAACTAACCAGAGCGATGGGCCCTACGAGACCGCAAGCACCGCACGCAGAAGACTTGTAACCAGCAAGACCTGTAAACCAGATAGTGTAGGAACTTTTCTACACCAGAACTGTAAAACCAGAGCTGTAAAGCAAGACCTGCAAAGCAAAATCTAGAACACGCTTTTAGAACAAAGAGTTCGATAAAGCGAACAGAGAGTAACAACAAGGGAGATCATTTTCTCACCGGAAGCCCCGCCATAGCTCTGCATTGTCTTGAGTCAGTGATCGAGACAGAGACAGAAAAGAGTCGGCGAGGGAAGATGGATGTAGGAAAGACTCCGCACCTCTAATTTAGTATTTGGGAGGATCCCTAGTGAAGAGTTCCCCGAGCAGCGCAAAAGCTACCCCCTCCGCTCGAGAAACCACCGCCAAAGCAGAGACCAAAGAAGTGGTCACTGTAGCAGCTATCAAGAAGAAGCCTGTGGCCCGGCGCGATGAGAGAACGCGCGATCGCAGCTCCTTGGTGTCTTATTTTAATGATATTGGCACCATCCCGACGCTGACGAAAGAGATGGAAGTTATTCTGGCCAAGGAGATCGAGGCGGCAACGCTCGATCTGAAAGCCGGTATTTTGTCCATTCCCTTTACGGCCAAGACTACCTTGGAGATGTGGCACAACCTGCGCGCGGAAAATCGCGTGACAGGGAAGATGTCTGAATCCTTTGGAAGCGGTTCGCCTGAAGGCGAAGAGCGCAGCGCCCATGTTGATAAAGGGTTGCAGCGCACCGACAAGTTGTACGCCGAGTGGTGCAAGCTCAACGAAGATCCCACTGAAAATGCCGCACGATTGGGCAAGCTCGAAAAACAGATGGCCAAGGCTTTGGACGGCGCTGATTTGTCCATGCAAATCTTCGTGCGCATCCGCAAAGAAATCTTGACGCTTCAGCGCGACGCGCGCGTGATGAAGCGAAAAATTTCACGCACCTCCCTGGCCAAGCGAAACGATAGCTTGACCAACCGCCTCGCCGACATTGAGCGAGAGGTAGGCTTGGAAACCACTGAGTTTACCGAGCGCATGGAGAAAATTGAAGAAGCGTGGGATCGGTTGACCGAAGCCAAGAACACCTTTATTCAGCACAACCTGAAGTTGGTGGTGGCCATTGCCAAGGATTATCGAAACATGGGCATCGCGTTCCAGGATCTGATCCAGGAAGGCAATATTGGTCTGATCCGCGCGGTGGAGAAGTTCGACTATCGCCGTGGTTATAAATTTTCGACCTATGCGCTGTGGTGGATTCGGCAGGCGCTGATTCGTGCGATTCAGAACCACTCGCGCACGATTCGCATCCCCAGCCACATGTACGACACCTTGTTGCGGTACTACCGGACGAACAATGCCTTGGAGACGAAGCTGGGTCGCGAGCCGACCATGGAAGAAGTCGCCAAGAAAATGAATATCCCCATCGAGCAGGCCGAGCGTTTGCGCAAGATGACACGGGATCCCGTCAGCCTTGAAGATGAAGTGCGTGGCACGGATTCCAAGACGCTCAAGGATGTGGTGAAGGACCCTGGAACCGTTTCTCCTCAAGAGGAACTGGACCATCATCGCCTGCAGCGCGCCGCGGAAGATTCGCTGGGGCTGCTCAATGATCGCGAGCGCAATATTTTGCGCTGGCGCTTCGGCATGAAGGGTCAGAACGATCACACCCTGGAAGAGATCGGTGCCAAATTGGGCTTGTCGCGCGAGCGCGTGCGACAGCTTGAAGCGCGGGCCCTGGCCAAGCTGCGAGCCTCCGGCAATCGCAAGTTGCTGGAAGAGTTCGTTCGTGAGGGCGCAGAAGTTCCACAGTAAAATGTGAGCGGCGCCTGAAATGTGTAGCTAAAGAAAAGCGCCTTCCCTCATTCAGTAGGGAAGGCGCTTTTTTTCTGTATGCCTTGTTTCCGGCCTATTCCAAACCCAAGCAGCCGCGGCGCCGGGTCCGGTTCCGTTTCATCCGCCCGAACCCAGCATGTCTTGATTGACGACCAGCGCGCCGACCGCTTCGAGTTCCTTTCGCTCACGCTGGAGCCACCCGGTCAGTGCTTCCGTTCGTTTTAAATTGAGCAGACGCGCCCTTTCGCCGGGCAGGCTGTCTTCGAGGTCTGCATCTGTGATGGTGAGTCGCTCCGCCACTTGTGCGGTGAAGCGTTTTCCCTCGACGACGGTGACGGGGGTGACATCGCCTTCTTTCGCGGCAAAGACAAATTCCATCATCTCTTCAGACGGGCCCAAGGTGGGGATGAAGAAGTCGCCACGTCGGCCAAATAAGCCCGTTCGCTCAATGGAGAGCTGAAGCTCCCGTGCAGCATCTTCCAGACTGGAGCCACCTGCTACCAAGGCACTGAGTTCTTCAGCCAATAGATCGGCTTCCCGACCCGCGGTGTCTTCTGCCAAAGCTCGTTGTGCGAGTTCATCGCGGACTTCCTCGTAGCTGTGAGACTCTGCCGGCAGCACGGATTCCGTGTAGAAAATGTGAAAACCGAACTCTGTCTTTAAAACGTCACTCAATTCGCCAGCGGACGAGTTGAAAACGGCATCTTCGAAGGTCGGAAGCATTTCTCCGCGCCCGAAGGTGCCCAAATCGCCGCCGCGCTCAGCCGATCCCGGATCTTCGCTCTCGGTCTTGGCAACTTCAGCGAAATCCTCGCCATCGACAATACGTTGGCGGATCGCCTCGATACGATCCCTGAAGACCTGGAGTTCTTCGTCGGTAGCCGTGGGCGCTGTGCGAACCAGGATATGGCGCGCGTGAGCCCGCTCGGGCAGGTCGTACTCCCGAATATTCTCCTGGTAGAGTGTGCGCAGCCGCGCTTCTTGGGTTACAGCGAAGCTGGCGAGTTCCTCATCGCTGAATGTGAGTTCCGGGTCGACCTCTGTGGGGATGTTGACGATGATGAGACGAACCTGGTCCCGCTCAAAGCGCAGGGCGTCCCGCACCTCTGCATCGGACAATCCAAAGGATAGGACCAGCAGGTTACGAGCCTTGTCCGCCAGGAGATCTCGGCGAATGGATTCGATGAAATTGCGCTCGTTGCCAAATTGACGTTCGGCGTAGTTCATATATTGCTGCTGGGAAAAGGTGCCGTCGGCGGAGCGCAGGCCCGGAAAATCACGAATCAGCGCCCGTACTTCCTCATCACTGACCCGTAGGCCCAAATTGTCGGCCTCCCGAACGAAGAGCGCATTGCGAATCAGCCCGGAAATGGTGAGCTGATCGATGTATTCGCGACTTTCCTCGGCGTCGTAGCGAGTCCCCATGGCCTCGCGGAAGTAGTCTTCTTGCTGCTGGCGTGCCCGGCGGAAATCTTGCAGATCGATTCGAACATTGCCCACCATGGCAAGGGCATCGATATTGCCCGGGCCTCTGGGATTGCCCTGGGCCATGAAAAAGACGAAGACAATCCCGATGACGAAGACGATTGAACCGACTATCCAGCGTTGGCCATCGCGAATGAATCTGAGCATGATTTAAGACGAGCTCCCAAGGGTAAGAAAAATATAGAAAAAGAAGGGCCCTAGGGTACGCAGGCAATGGCGGATCGGCAAGCGCGCTGTAGCCTTCTTCCCAAGAACTCCTCCTTGATGGCGCTGCGGCCTCTTGGTAGAGTAGAACACTGATTGTACGGCGTAAAAACTTTTGAAAACGGGATCTTACACCTGCGCTGCCATGGCTTAAGGAAATCGTGTGAAAGTTAGAACGGCGGGCGAGGGTAGGTCTTGGCCGATAAACTTCGGTTTTAGAGTGAAAAATCAGAACGGATTTTTCGGGACAATTATTCAGGCAGGGGTGGTGAATGCTGCGCCTGTTCTACAAAAGGCATAGCGCTGGAGCCAACGTGTTTCTTGATTCGATATGGGGATGGTTCTCGAGCGACCTGGCAATCGACCTCGGTACGGCGAATACATTAGTGTACGTCAAAGGCCGAGGCATTGTCGTTTCGGAACCGAGTGTTGTAGCGGTAGTCAAGGATGGCCGCGGAAACCGTGTGCGCGCCGTCGGTCGCGAAGCCAAGCAAATGCTCGGCCGGACGCCGGGTAATATTATCGCCATTCGTCCACTCAAGGACGGCGTCATTGCCGACTTCGAAGTGACGGAAGCCATGCTCCGTTACTTCATCGCTCGGGCTCACAATCGAAGCACGCGTTCTGCCTTCATCCGTCCACGTATCGTAATTGCAGTTCCATCGGGCATTACCGAAGTGGAAAGTCGCGCCGTGCGCGAGTCGGCGATGTCCGCGGGCGCTCGCGAGGTCTATCTTATTGAAGAACCCATGGCCGCTGCTATTGGTGCCGGTCTGCCGGTGACCGAGGCGTCGGGCAATATGGTGGTGGACATCGGTGGGGGTACGACAGAGGTCGCCGTGATTTCCTTGTCGGGCATTGTGTACTCGCATTCGGAGCGTGTGGGTGGCGATAAGATGGATGAAGCCATCATCACCTACGTGAAGCGAAAGTACAATTTGTTGATCGGTGAGCGCACAGCGGAACTCATCAAGATCAATGTTGGCAGCGCTTATCCCATAGACGAAATTGAAGTGATGGAAGTGAAGGGACGAGACCTCGTTGGAGGGGTTCCCAAAACGTTGGAGATCACGTCAGAGGAAGTGCGCGAGGCCCTGGCGGAGACCATCAAACAAGTTGTGGATAGCGTTAGGGGGGCTCTCGAACAGACGCCACCGGAACTTTCAGCAGATATCGTCGACAAAGGCATTGTTTTGGTTGGGGGCGCTTCCCTGTTGCGCAATCTCGATATTCTCTTGCGAGAAGAGACGGGTTTGCCGGTGATGCGCGCTGAGGATCCTCTGACATGTGTGACCCTCGGCACCGGGAAATGTCTCGATGAGCTGCACTTGCTTCGGGAAGTGACGAAAAGGGCATAGTTAAAGATTCGAGATCAGTGAGCGGCGCTAGCCTTGTCGCTTGCGTTTCAGGGTGAATCCATCCTTCGGCGAAGGCCGAGGAGGCGTATGCGCGAGTTTCTCTACAGGCTTCGAGTTCCGCTTCTCTTTGCTGGCCTATTGCTTTGTTTTCTCATCACATTGTTGGCGGATCGCCGCGCGTTGCGCGAGGGCGGTACCGATACCGGGTTTTTGCCTGGCATTGTGTACGAGGTCGCCGCGCCCATTGGCAATGTCATTGTCACGCCCTTCGACTGGATTGCGGAGGGTTGGCGAAATTACCTTTATCTCGTCGACGTGAATCGTGAAAACGAAGAACTGCGTGAAGAAATTTCCCAGCTCAAAGAAGTAAACTTACAGTACCGCGAAGCCTTGGTGTCCAGCGAGAACCTGCAACGCATTGTCGAGATGCGCTCCGGCTTTGAAGTGCCGATGCAGCCCGGGCAAGTGGTGGGGCAAGACCTTTCGATTTTGTTTCGTTCGGTCCTTCTCAATCGCGGCCAAACCTCAGGCATCTTGTCGGGGATGCCCGTGGTGACAGGGAACGGGGTCGTCGGCTTGGTGACGGCGACCTCTCCTCACGCGTCCAAGGTCATGCTCTTGCAGGATCGCCAAAGTGCCATCGATGGCATTGTCGAGCGCAGCCGAGCGCGTGGCATTGTTCGCGGGCATGGGGATGAACCGCTGGTGTTTGAGCTGATCGCACGCGGAGACGATGTGCGCGCAGGGGACATTGTGATTAGCTCCGGTCTGGGTGGCGTTTATCCCAGAGGCTTGCGCGTGGGTAAGATTGTAGAGGTTAGCGATCCTGAGGAGGGTCTGGTTCAAACGGCTCGCCTGGCCCCGTCGGTTGATTTCGGAAGGCTTGAGCAGGTGTTTGTCTTGCTCAGAAGAGCACCGACCATGAATCTTCTTTATGGCGTAGAGGGCGACAGCCAGAAGATCGGGCCGCGGGCAGAAGGTGTGCCCAAGGAATGAAGACCGCACTCGCATTCTTCGCATTGGCCTGCGGGTTACTCGTTTTTCAGGGCGCTATTTCCAGAGTTATCCCACCGCACCTCTGTCCCGATTTTGCATTGCTTTTTGTCGCGGGGTTGGCCTTTCGGCTGTCTTCTCTGCACGGTCTTTTGTTTGCTGCTGTCGTCGGATACCTCGCAGACAATCTCTCCGGCACTTTGCTCGGTGAACATGCCATTCTCTACACGACGATATTCTTGGTGATGCGTGTGTTGAATCGCCAAACTGATTTGTCCGGCGGCTTTCGTCGGGGTCTCGTCGTCGGTTTGTTGACCTTGCTACAAGGCCTGGGATTGATTTGGATGGCTTACTTCTTCCGGGAACAGAGTTTGTTGCCCGTCGCGCTCGACGGCGGACTCTGGATACAGGCCCTTGTGAACGCAATCGCAGCACCCTTTTTCCTGAGTTGGTTTCTGCGTTTTATGCGCGATCGCGATTCCGAGAGCCCCTTGTCGCGTCATGCCCTGGGGCAAGAGGTGCTGCGATGACCAGGACCCGAAGCGCTGGAATCCCGAGCGTGAACATCAGAGCGTGGGCCTGAGAGATGGTGGATTCACGCCTCGGAGGCGGGGTTGATCCCGGTTTTGAAACACGCGTCGGTGTGATTGCAGCCGCGGTGATTGTTGCCTTCATTTTGTTTTTCTTGCGTCTTGTACAGCTTCAAATTGTCGAAGGTGAAGATCTACAGCGCCGATCGGAACGCAACTCCATTCACAAGCAACGTGTCGAGGCACCGCGAGGCGAGATCTACGACCGCGACAATAGATTGCTAGCGACCACACGCCCTGCCTATGGAGTGCAAGTACTTCCCAGTGAGTTAAAGCGAAGGCAGGTAACCCTAGCCACCTTGGCTGAACTTATTGGCGCAGATTACGCCGCTTTAGAAGAGCGCGTCGGCAATCCTCGAGGCCGGAATCGATTTAAACCCATTCGAATCGTGGGCGACCTTACGCCGGATCAATTGGCGAGGGTATCGACGCACAGTTACGCCTTGCCCGGGGTGGTGACGGATGTGCGGCCGCGTCGGCACTATCTGTACCAGGCCTTGGGCGCTCATATGTTTGGCACCTTGGGTGAAATTCGAGCAGACCAGTTAGAAGCGCGTAAGTTCACGGGGTATCGATCGGGTGAGATCATTGGCCAGACGGGGCTCGAATCCATTTTGGAAGGGCATTTGCGCGGGCGAGAAGGGGGTCGCGTTGTCGTCGTCGATGTCGCGGGGCGCGAAGTGGACTTGATCGAAGAAGTGGACCCCGTTCCCGGTGGTTCGGTACGCCTGACCATTGATTTGGATTTGCAGCGGGCAGCGGAAGAGGCGTTTAACGAAGTTGAAGAAGGGCAGCCTCCCAAGATGGGCGCGCTTGTGGCCATGGATCCACGCACGGGCGATGTATTGGCCATGGTCTCCAGACCGGCTTACGACCCCAACTCTTTTGCGGGTGGCGTGGACACCGCAACCTGGAATGCCTTGAATGGAGACGAGTGGCGTCCCTTGCACAATCGGGCCATCAGCGGCCAGTACCCTCCCGGCTCGACCTATAAAGCACTGGTCGCAGTGGCGGGTCTAGAGGAGGGGGCGGTTAGCGCGCAGGATAAAGTCTACTGCCCGGGCCATTATCGATTGGGGCGCCGGGTCTACCATTGTTGGAAGCGCCCCGGGCACGGGAAGGTCAACCTCTTCGACGCACTCAAGGGCTCCTGTGATGTCTTTTTTTATACGCTGGGTCGGACGCTCAAGATTGATGGCATTGCAGCCTATTCTAAAAAGTTTGGCTTGGGTGAGAAGACGGGAATTGAAATCGGGCCAGAGCGAGCGGGCCTCGTGCCGACCGAAGAATGGAAGGAGCGCGTCAAGAAAGAAAAATGGATTGAGGGGGAAACAATCTCGGCTTCCATCGGGCAAGGGTTCAACCTTGCGACGCCCTTGCAAATGGCTGTGGCCTATAGCGCGATTGCCAATGGCGGAGAAATTTATACTCCACACCTGGTGCTGGAGCGCAGAGAGCGCGATGGCACGCTGGTGAGTATGCGAAAGCCCGAATTGCTTCGAAAAATACCGTTGAGTGAGGAAGTGTTAGCCGAGGTCAGGCGGGGATTGTTGGCTGTCGTGCAAGAAGATGGCGGGACGGCCCGGCGCGCCCGCGTCCCAGGTGTGCTCGTGGCTGGGAAAACGGGTACCTCTCAGGTGGTGAACTTGAAAAGAACGGAAGACCTTGAAGAAGATGAGATTCCGATCAAGTACCGCGATCACGCGTGGTTCATTGCACTGGCGCCCGTGGAGAACGCCGAAATCGTCGTGTCGGTTTTGATTGAACACGGGGGCCATGGTGGAAGTGCGGCCGCTCCCGTGGCGCAGCGTGTGTTAGCGGCCTACTTCGAGAAGCAAAATCCCCCTCCCGAAATTATCGAGCCGTTACCGGAATTGGAGGAAGCCCGATGATTGCGGGTGGTGGCGACCGGCGCGCACTGCAGTACTTCGACTGGGGCCTCCTGGCCATTGTGTTGGTCTTGATGGGCATGGGGATTGTGAATCTGATCTCCGCCACCTATTCAGATACGGGTATTTCGGACTACGTACACAAGCAGATGCTCTCCATTTCCTTGGGAGGGTTGGGCTTTCTCATCGCGTTGGTGATTGACTATCGGAAATTGGAAGCCCTGGCGTATCCGCTGTTCGCCGCGACCGTGGTATTGACGGCCTCTACTCTTGTCTTTGGTCGAATGCATCAGGGAAACCAAAGCTGGCTGAACTTCGGTTCTTTGAGTTTGCAGCCCTCGGAATTCGCCAAGATCGGACTCATCCTCGCCTTGTCCCGCTATTTTCATCGAAACTCGCCCAGTGAAATTCGCTACCTGCGCAATCTCATCCCTCCCGGTCTGTTGGTGGCTTCCTTGGTGGCGGTCATCGTGCTCCAACGAGATAAAGGTGTGGCTTTGCTCACCCTGTTGATTTCGAGCACCTACTTGCCTTTGATGCGGATTCGACCTCGCTCTTGGTTTGTAATGGGCCTGGCGGCCATCGCCGCTCTTGCACTGCTGTGGTTTTACGGACTTGATGCTTACCAGCATCGACGCATTATGGATTTCATCGATCCCGGAAGAGATCCTCTGGCTTCCGGTTACCAGGTGAATCAATCGCGTATCGCCGTAGGCTCAGGGGGGATTTGGGGGAAAGGTTATCTGGAAGGGACGCAGTCTCAGCTGAAATTTCTCCCGACCCAACACACGGACTTTATTTTTTCGGTGTTGGCAGAGGAATGGGGCTTTGTCGGTTGTGGCGTGGTGTTAGTCTTGTATGTCTCCATGCTTTTATGGGGGTTGCAGATTGCGTTGAAATCAAAAGAGCGCTTCGGGTCGCTGTTGGCCATTGGGGTGGTCGCCATCTTGTTCTGGCCCGCGGCGATAAATATCGCCATGGTATTGGGGATGGCTCCGGTGATTGGTGTTGCCTTGCCACTCTTTTCCTATGGTGGTTCAGCGATGATTACCTCCTTGGTGGCGCTGGGGCTTCTGCTCAACGTATCCATGCGCAGATATATGTTCTAACGCCGTTGCGATTTCGGGACGAAAGATAGAGTCATTATGATTGCCAGGTTGCGTGAGTTTGAATTTACAGAGAGGGACTTTTCCCGAGTTTCCAGACTCGTTGGGGAGCATGCCGGGATCTCCTTGCGGCCGCATAAAGAGGCTCTCGTTTACGGGCGACTCGCGAGACGATTGCGCGTGCTCGGGTTGAAGAGCATGAAGGAATACCTCGATCTATTAGGCGATGAGAATTCACAGGAGTTCACGCACTTTGTGAACGCCCTCACCACGAACGTCACTTCCTTCTTTCGGGAAGATCACCATTTTCAATACCTGGCCAATGTGCTTCTTCCGGAATTGACCAAAGGGAAGCAGAAGGCCAAACTTCGTTTTTGGTCGGCAGGTTGTTCCAAGGGGATGGAGCCCTACAGCCTGGCCATTGTGTTGTATGAATACATGGAAAAGTTCGGTCCGCTGGACGTGAAAATTCTGGCAACGGATCTCGACAGCAGCGTTGTCAAGACTGCTGAGCAAGGCATTTATCCCGAAGAGAGTTTGAAGGAGATGAGCGAAGGGCGAAAGAAGAGATGGTTTCGCCAGGGCCAAGGGGAACAGCTGGGAAGTGTTCGCGTCAGTCCTTTATTGCAACGCCTGATCACCTTTCGGAAATTAAACCTCATGGATCCCTGGCCCATGCGCAGTCAATTCGACGTGATCATGTGCAGAAACGTTGTGATTTACTTCAGCCGCGACACGCAGACAAAATTATTTCATCGGTTTTCCGATATCATCAATCCCGGCGGGTTGCTGGTGTTGGGGCACTCGGAAACCCTTGGCGCTTGTCGCGGGCGCTTTCGCTCCGTCGGCAAAACCATGCATCGAAAAAAACCGGGTGGAGTGAAATGACGGCATCCTTGACACGAACCATCTCGCCCGACGAGTCTGAGGTTCGAATCATTTTGGCGGGTCGAATCGATTCCAAACTTCACGCGGAGTTCTGTGAAGCCTATCGAAGTGGTCCTTGTGCAGGCGCGACCTACATCATCGATCTCACCCATGTCGAGAGTCTCGATGGCTCAGCGTTGGGAATGTTTTTCAAGCTCCGGGAGTATGCCGGTGGGGATCGCGCGAAAATTCACTTTGTGGGCGCCAATGCCCAAGTGCAGCAGGCCCTGAAGCTCGCCAATCTTCATGAGATTTTTGTACTTCAGGAACCCGTTCCCTATTCGTAGTTGGCCCGTAGTCGCCCCGTAGCTGACAGCTCGCTGGTGTCAGCCGAGTAATTTTTCCGCCATGGCTTCAAAATCGGCCTTGGGTCGAGCACCTTGCAGCTGCTCGGTGACCACGCCGTCTTTAAAGGCCAGAATGGTGGGGATGGCTCGAACACCGTAGGTCCCGGGGGTTTTAGGGGCATCTTCGATGTTCATTTTGACGATGTTGACGCGATCCCCGTACTTTTCGGCGAGTTCCTTAATGATGGGGGTGATCGCTCGGCAGGGAGCACACCACTCGGCCCAGAAATCTACAATGGACGGCTTGTCTGATTTCAGAATTTCGGCCTCGAAGTTGTCATCGTTGATTTCTCTGATCTCTGCCATGCCTATCCCTTCTCCTCTGCGCCAGATTGAGCTGGAGCGCTGCTTGATACCTCGGGTCCACCGAGGGGGTGAAAGATGGCGGTCTTGGCCCCGTTCGTCTACCGCTTTTTGTCGCACCCCCTGCTTCTTTTGGGCGTGAAGTTGACGGGAAATTGGCCTCCGGGTATGCTGCGAACAGGGTGAAAATCCCTTGATTTTAAAAGGTTTTCTGGATTGTGAATGGAAGGGTCCCCAGGCGATGAGCAAGGCTACGCTGCCCTCAAATTTGAGTGCGCTCTTTGGCGAGGTTTTTGAGGAGAGCGCCCAGGTCAAACGCGCTTTCGTCGAGGCTCATGGTGAGAGCATGGCGCGGGCTGTCGAGATGGTGGTCGAGGCCTTTGAAGCGGGCAATAAGATTTTATTGGTCGGCAACGGTGGTTCCGCATCCGACGCCCAGCACATTGCCGCCGAGTGGGTCGGACGTTTTCGTCGCGAGCGAAGTGCCCTCCCGGCCATGGCCTTAACGGCCAACACCTCAGATCTGACAGCCATTGGAAACGATTATGGTTTCGAGCGCATCTTTGCGCGCCAGGTGGAAGCGCACGGCCAAGCGGGAGACATTCTCTTGGCGATCTCCACTTCAGGCAATTCCCCCAATGTCATCGAAGCCGTGAAATCGGCGCAGGACGCTGGATTGCGCAGCATCGGCTTGTTGGGGAGAGACGGCGGAGAACTGTTGAAGCGAGTGGATCTTGCCATCGTCGTGCCCTCGAAGGTCACGGCGCGCATCCAAGAATCTCATATTACATTTTGTCACGCCTTGTGTGAGTTGGTGGACAGCGCACTTTTCCCCGAGACTTAAGCTGCACCCCATTACAGGCGTCGAGGCCTTGGTGAACCATCGGGAATAGAAGGACGATGCAATGAGCGGTCGTGTTGCGATAACTGAAGGTGATATTGCGGCACAGGAAGTAGACGCGGTGGTGAATGCGGCCAATGCCTCTTTGATTCTCGGGTCCGGTGTAGCGGGCGCCATCCAGCGAGCGGGTGGACCCTCCATTCAAGCGGAGTGTGACGCCAAGGGCAGCATCGAAGTCGGCAGCGCCGCCATCACAGGAGCGGGGGATTTGTCCGCTCGATTCGTGATTCACGCTGCGAGCATGCCGCTGGGAGGATCGTCCACGGAAGAGAGTATTCGGGCAAGCCTGGAGGCGAGTCTGAAACTTGCGGTGGGACACGGTGTTCGAACGTTGGCCGTGCCGGCCATCGGTGCCGGTGTGGGCGGTGTTCCCGAGAAGCGCTGTGCAGAGATTTTGTTGGAGGTAGCGCGCGTTGTCCAAGAAGGCCCCGAGGCATTGGACGAGGTACGCTTTGTTCTCTTTGGGGAACCGACCTATCGCGTGTTCGAAATGGTAAATGATTCGGCCAAGGTGGCCGCTCAAATGGCTCGTTTGAAACAAACTCGGTGAAAATTGGCGTATCACATTTTCACTAGATCACGGATCTCAGAAAGGTTCAGGCAATGATCGAGTCGCTCTATCAGTTAGCTGCTGTGGCCTACCTGGCGTCGGCCCTTGCCGGTGGTTATGGAATTGGATTGTCTCATTTGAAGGCGCGTCGAATCGGTGTCGCCGTATTGGGTGCGGGTTGGTTGATGCACGGCTTAGGGCTGGTCTTCATGCACCAAATGCCGGATCGCCCCCCGCTCAGCGATTGGTCACCTTCCATGTCGCTCACGGTCTGGCTCATGGTCCTGTTCTATTTGTTATTGCGCTTGCGCATGCAAATTTCGGGTATGGTGGTGTTTGTCGCTCCACCCGCATTCATAGGCATGGTGTTTACCTGCTTGTGGCTTACCAATAGTAGTGGCGTTCACCCCGACAGTGGACTTTGGTCTCACGCACACATCATGCTCGCCACCTCGGGGTTGGCATTTCTAACCGTAGCCGCTGCCGCAGGTGCCTTATTCGTTTTTGCCAATCGCGTACTGAAAGATCGACGTCCCGCTGCCCGTAAAATCGGGTTGCCGTCCTTGGAGGCATTGGATCGCGTCAACTTGGTGTCACTCAGTTTGGGATTTCCGATTCTCACGCTGGGTTTGATCACTGGCGTACTTTTTTCTTTGGCCGAGCACGAGAAGGCCGCGGGTCATCTGCCACACGCAGTGGGTACGGCCGTGGCTTGGGCCGTATACGTGGTGCTTTGCGCTTTGCGCTTTGGCGTGGGTCAAAAGAATCGTCAATCGTCTCTCGGCGCCGCCAAGAGTGCCATCGCCGGGATCATGGTCTTGCTCATCGCAGTGGTCGGTATGAGGTTTTTTGCGTGAAGCTTCTTCTCTTAGGCATGAATCACCGCACGGCTCCGGTCGCTTTTCGAGAGCGTTTTGCCGTAGGGGATCCGTCTGAGGCGCTTTCGCAGTTGATGGCGTGCGAATTCATCGATGAGGTCGCCCTCGTCTCGACCTGTAATCGCGTCGAAATTCTAATGGTCTTGCAGGGCGACTCCTTTGAGGAAACGGTGAGTTGGTTGCACAAGGAATTTTTCATGCGCTTGGCTGGTGAAGAGCCTTTGCCTGCAGGTACGACGCTGGAGAGTGCATGTTACGAATATCGCGGGCGAGAGATGGTGCGGCATTTGTTTCGCGTTTCGGCCTCGCTGGATTCCCTTGTGGTGGGAGAGCCGCAGATTTTGGGGCAGGTCAAAGATGCCTTCCGCCTTGCGCAAGAGGCGGGAGCAACAGGACAGGTACTGAATCGACTTTTTGAACGTGCCTTCCTCACAGCCAAACGAACGCGCCGTGAAACTTCCATTGCCGAGGGGGCTGTTTCCGTTGCCCGAGTGGCAGTGACACTGGGGCAACAAATCTTCGAATCCTTCGAAGACAAGACGGCATTATTGATCGGTGCCGGAGAGATGATCGAGGCAGCGGCCAAGGCCTTGTGCGCCGAGGGATTGTCTTCCATGCAAATTGCAAATCGAACGCTCTCGCGTGCAGAGCATCTAGCGGCTGAATTCAACGCTAGCGCTCACCGCCTGAACGAGGTGCCTGAGCTGTTACGCCACAGCGATGTCGTTTTGCTTTGCATTGGTGGCGATGGCGTGGTTTTGGATAAACAAACGGTGAAGACTGCATTGTCAGAGCGCCGCGGCAAGCCGTTGTTTGTCATCGACATTGGTGTTCCTCGCAATGTCGCGGACGATGTCAATGACCTCGCCGGTGTCTACATGTACGACTTGGATGATTTGTCCGAAGCGGCCGATCACAATGTAGAACAACGGCAGCAAGCGACGACTCTGGCTGAAGAAATTGTGTTGGATGAAGAACATGAGTTTCAGGGCTGGATGTCTGCTTTGCAGGTGGTGCCCACCATTCGAGAATTGCGCGATTCGGCCGAGGCCATTCGCGAGCAAGAACAAAAGAAGGCGTTTAACCGTATTGAGCTTTCCGAAGAACAGCGCAGTGCCGTTGAGGCGCTGACCCGATCCATCATCAACAAAATCCTTCACGCCCCACTGGCGCACTTGCGGGGTTCGAGTAGCGAAAATGATGTTACGGCCAGCGTGAATGCAGCACGGCAAGTGTTTGGATTGCAGAGCTATACGCTGGGCGAAGACTCGCAGGAAGAGAACGCTGATGGCAATGATCAGAAAAAAACCGATGAGAATGAAAGCAGGTTGGAGAAGTAGAAATGAAAATTCGCATAGCGACGCGTGGTAGCGACCTGGCACTGACACAAGCACGTTATATCGCGCGCCGCCTGGAACGAGAACTACAAATCGAGACCGAACTTCTGGTCTTGACGACGCAAGGCGATCGAATCCTCGATAAGCCTCTGGCCGATATTGGCGGAAAAGGGCTTTTTATCAAGGAGATCGAGGAGGCCCTGGTCGACGGACGTGCCGAAGTCGCTGTGCACAGCGCCAAAGATTTGCCCGCTCTAGTTCCGGAGGGCTTACGGCTTTCCGCCTATCCGCAACGAGAAGATTGCCGAGATGCCTTGGTGACGAAAAAACCAGGCGACACCTTGGAGAGCTTGCCAAAAGGTGCGCGGGTGGGAACAGGCAGCGTGCGTCGAACGGCATTGTTGAAAAGCTTGCGACCGGATTTGAAGATTGTACCGCTGCGAGGCAACGTACAAACGCGACTCAATAAACTGGTTTCGGAAGATCTCGACGCCATTGTGTTGGCCTGCGCAGGCTTGGATCGCTTGGGTCTCTCCGATCAGATCAGTGAGCGACTCGACCCTGTCATGTTTGTTCCGGCTGCCACGCAGGGAATTCTGGCATTGGAAACGCGTGTCGATGATCCCGCTGGTGAAATTATTTCACAGTTGAACGATCCCGATGCCGCCATTGCGGCCGTCGCCGAGCGTGCCTTCCTGGGAACGCTGGAAGGAGATTGCTCGGTTCCTTTGGCCGGTTACGCCTGTATGCGGGATGATGGTCTCCTGGCATTCGATGGATTGGTGTCCAGCCTGGACGGTAAGAAGATCGCTCGCGCCCAAGCCTCTGCGCCGCCCTCAGATGCGGCTGCGTTGGGACGAGAAGTGGCCAACAAGGTATTGGCCGAGGGCGGAGACAAAATCTTGAAAGCACTGGGTAGCCACCGAAAGTAGTGCCAAGGAGTTTTGCATGGGTCGCCCCCTCGAAGGCAAACGCATACTAGTCACGCGGGCTGCGGATCAGGCCGAGGGACTGAATCATGCCTTGCGTAGCGCGGGTGCCGAACCGGTTGCTATTCCCTTGATTGATTTTGAAGCCACAGACAATGCGGCCGAGTTGGATATCGTCCTGGCGCAGTTTTGTGAGTACGACGCCATTTTGCTGACCAGCCAGAATGCGCTCCGCTTCCTGCTCGATCACGCCAAGCGTGTAGGGCATGACATGGTCACAAACGCGCCGCCGGTTTGGTGTGTTGGACCTGCGACCCTGGCGGCGGCATCGGAAGCAGGCTTGCAAGCGGAGGCCCTGGCGGAAGGGTCTTTTGATGCTGTGGGGATGCTCGCCGCGCTCTTGCAACGCGAAGACGTGGCTGGCAAACGTTACTTGATGCCACGGGCAGAACGCGGAAGAGATGTCTTGCCGGAAGGTTTGCGTGAGGCCGGCGCAACGGTCGATGTGCTCATTACTTATCGGACGATTGCCGCCCAACAAGAAGCAGCGCGTTTGACAAAGTTACTTGTGAATGGAGAGTTGGATGGGCTGACTTTTGCCAGCCCCTCCTCGGTTCGCTTTTTTTGCCAGTTGATTTCAGATGAGGCGCGCGCATTGGCAGAGAGTCTGTGGATTGCGGCCATTGGCAGCGTGACGGAAAAGGCACTGAGAGATAAGGGCTTGTATCCCCAAGTGGTGGCCTCAATCCCCGATGTGCAGGTGATGGTTGAGGAGTTGTCCCGGGCAGTGGAGCGTCGCGAGGCGTAATTCGCGTCGGATCGCTAAAATCCGGGTTCTATGAAGCGAAATTGATGTCGACCCGTTCTATGTCGACAAGTTGAGAGGGGCGAGTATGACTTTTCCTATACAACGCATGCGTCGAATGCGGCGAAGCGAGAATTTGCGTCAGCTAGTCAGTGAGACCCAGCTGTCTCCTAAAGATCTCGTGCAGCCTCTTTTTATCGTCGAAGGAGAAGGGGTCTGCGAGCCGGTCGTCTCCATGCCTGGTGTTTCTCGTTACTCCGTGGATTGCGCGGTGGACGAGGCACAACGGCTCTTTGATTTGGGAATTCTCGGTGTCATTCTGTTTGGAATCCCAAAAGAAAAGGATGCGGTGGGATCCGGGGCGGACGCACAGGATGGCATTGTGCAACGTGCCGCTTCTGCCTTGAAGGCTTCCTTGCCGGATTTAATTGTGATGACAGACGTGTGTCTCTGTGAGTACACGGATCACGGACACTGCGGCGTGTTGGATGGAGAAGAGGTTCTCAACGACGAAACGCTGGAGCGCTTGGCGTCCACGGCGGTATCCCATGCGCGGGCAGGGGCCGATATCGTTGCACCCTCCGATATGATGGACGGTCGCGTTGCGGCCATTCGCAAAGCTTTGGATGACAATGGTTTTGAGTTGATTCCCATCCTGTCTTATGCGGCGAAGTATGCCAGTGGTTTTTACGGGCCCTTCCGCGATGCGGCGGAAAGTACGCCTTCTTTTGGTGATCGTCGGTCGTATCAAATGGATCCCCCCAATCGGCGAGAGGCCATAAGCGAGATGTGTCTCGATCTCGAAGAGGGTGCGGACATGTTGATGGTAAAGCCCGCGGTGGCCTATCTCGACATTCTGTCAGATGCGCGGGAAGCCTTTGATGTGCCGCTGGCGGCGTACCATGTCTCCGGTGAGTACGCGATGGTGCACGCGGCGGCGGAACGCGGTTGGATTGATGGGGATCGAGTCATGTTAGAGACCCTCATTTCCATCAAGCGCGCGGGCGCGGACTTCATCATCACGTATGCGGCTGGCGCCATCGCAGAGAAGCTTGCATGAGTCTTTCGTACAAGGTGGTGGAAACCAGCACGGTCACCGACGAATCCTTGGAAAAAATCTTGAACGAGTGGGCGGCGCAAGGCTGGCAGCTCGAAGACATTCGCTTCGTTACCCGCGAGGCATCCAGGCGCCCCGGCATGGCGTTCATCACCTTTACCAAGGAAGAGTAGGCCCCACTTCATCCCCTGGGGGCTGCTCTAACTAGGTTTCCGCCCTTCTCAGTAGAAATTCCTAATCGCGGGCATCATTTTCACATTTTTAGATTAATTCCCCCCGGGAAGAATCCGTAGAGTACTCTATCAGCGACCACGAAGTGAAATGGCTGGATTCGACGGCGCCCTCGGGGCATCCACAGGTTGATTCAGACGCGTAGCACGATGACATTCATGGCTTCTTTACTTGATTTACGAAGCCCAGGAGCGGACATCAGCATGATCGAAAAAATCTTAGTTGCGACAGACGGTTCAGAAGCCAGCGCCAGCGCCGAGCGATTCGCGGTGAACCTCACGTTGCGTCTCCACGCCACTTTGCACGGCTTGGCCGTGGTTGAAGACAGTTTGATCCGGGGTATGCATGAAGACGGACTGGGTGTTCCCCCGCCGCGCAACGAAGAAATGGAGACTTATCTCAAGGAGCGCGCCGTAGCCATTTGCCGCCGCTTGTCTGAACGCGGTCGCAGCGCGGGCCTTGAAGTTCGCGCCGAGAGTTTGCGAGGAATCGCGGACGACTGCATTACTGAGCGCGGACGCGCATCTCATTTACTGGTCATTGGTCGCAACGGTGTAAACGCTACTTTTCGAACGGGGCTGATTGGTTCCGTAGCTGACGCGGTACTGCGCAAGACCCAGAAACCCGCCCTGGTCGTGCCTCCGGGCGCTGAATTAAACGGACCCATCGTATTGGGTTTTGACGGTTCGCCGGGTTCCAAGCGGGCCACGGAACTCGCCAAAGAATTAGCCCTGCGCCTTCAAGTCCCACTTCATATCTTTGTCGATTCCAAGGACAAGGACCGCGCAGTGGTTCGATTTGCACAGGCGAGACAACTGCTGGGTGACGAGCGCCTCGCCATTCACGAATCCGCTTCGACCTTGGGTCGGCCGGAAATGAAGATTGTGGAGTGCGCGAAAAACGCCAACGCCGGACTCATCGTCATGGGCGCCTATGGCCGTAATCGGATTACTGAATACTTCATGGGCAGCAACGCGGCGTCCGTGGTGCGCACCTCACCCGTGGCGGTTTTGCTGGCTCGCTAATCAACGGCTGAGTCGCCAAGGCTCGGCTGGCTCGGCTATAGTTGCAGGATGACATCCGCTGCCGAGCCCATCCCACTCAGAACACTGGCCGAGAAACTCGGTTGCACTCTCGACGTCGAGGGCGACCGCGAGGTTCTTATCCACGGCGTGGCTCCGCTAGCCGAGGCCCAGCCCGGCGACTTGTGTTTTCTTCGTTCCGAAACCTATGTGCGAGAACTCGAATCCTCCCACGCGGAGGCTGTCATCGCACCCGAAGGCATCGATCTGGGTTCCATGCCCGCGCTTCGCTCCAACAACCCCGGCCTTGATTTTGGTCGCGCGGTAGCCCTGCTTTGCCCGCGCGCCCTTCCCGCGCCCGGCATCCATCCAGCCGCCTTTGTCGATTCCACGGCCAGCGTTGACCCCACGGCATCTATTGGCCCTTGTGCAGTGGTGGGTGCGGGTTGTGTCATTGGCGCGCGCACGCAACTGCATGCCAACGTCACGCTCTATGACAACGTGCAAGTGGGTGAGGACACGGTTCTCCACTCAGGCGTTGCTGTGGGGCATGGTGCAGAACTCGGCAGCCGTGTGGTGTTGCAGTCCGGTGTGAAAGTCGGCGACGAAGGCTTTGGTTTTGTGTTTGACGAAAGTGGCCATTGGGAGCGAACGCCCCATGTGGGCGCCATTGTTATTGAGGACGATGTAGAGATTGGCACCAACTCCACCGTCGCGCGAGGGACCTTGGGTGAGACACGCATCGGGCGTGGAACAAAAATCGACGCGTTGGTGCTCATCGCGCATAACTGCAAGTTGGGAGAGCATGTGCTTATGGTGGGGCACTCGGCCTTGGCGGGAAGTGTGACCATTGAACGTCGCGCCATCATCATGGGTCAAGCAGGCATCATCGGGCATGTCACCATTGGCGAAGGTGCCTTTGTCGGAGGTCGCAGTGGTGTAGCCAGTGATGTGCGACCTGGCGCGCGCGTGTGGGGTGCGCCCGAGATGGAAGAGCGCGGCTTTATGCGGGCGACACGTCACTTTGCCAAGCTGGGTGAATATGTGAAACGCATTCGCGCCATTGAAAAACATATCGGTATTGGGAAGGAAGCCAATCGCGCAGCGGCGTTGAAAGAAAAATCAGAAGCCACACAATCGTCCACGAAAAAATAATGACCTACTCCCTCAGCGATTTACAGAAACGTTTCCGCGCCGCAAAAAGTCAAGCGGCCCTCACCCAACTGCAGGCCTTGTTGGAAAGGGATACGCGTGCCGGCGCTTTGGCCTTGGCTCGCCGCTGTGCCAAGGGCCTGGAAAAACTAGAAGCGGAAACCCAGCGTATGCACAAGCTCTTTGCACGGCGCGCCCATCTTGTATTGCAAGGTGCACAATGGGTCGCCGGCGTGGACGAGGTGGGCGTGGGGCCCTTGGTGGGTCCTGTTGTGGCGGCGGCCGTGATTCTTCCCGACAAGCCCGACTTGCCCGGCCTCAACGATTCCAAAAAACTCACGGCGGCAACACGCGAGCGTCTGGATCAAGCGATTCGCGAACAAGCCGTTTCTTTTTGCATCGCCGAAGTCGATCCCCCCACCATCGATCAATTAAATATTTACCACGCCGCCTTGGAAGCCATGCGGCGTGCCGTCGTCGGATTGACGAAGGCCCCCGACCACGTGTTCGTGGACGCTCGTACGATTCCCGGCATCCAGATTCCACAAACCCCCATCGTGCATGGCGATGCGGAAGAAGGTTCCATTGCAGCCGCTTCGATTTTGGCCAAGGTGCATCGCGATCAACAAATGCAAGAGCTGCACGCACGCTTTCCCGAGTATGGATTTGATCGAAACATGGGGTACCCCACCCAAGAGCATCGCGAGGCCTTGGAGAGATTGGGTGCACTTCCAGAGCATCGCCGTAGCTTTGGTCCCGTGGCGGCCGCCCGCATGCGCGAGTTGAGCTAGCGCAGTGGTACGAATTCGCGTGTCTCCCGAAGATTTTATTGTGGAAGAGATCCCCTTGTACCCGACCAGCGGGGAAGGGGACCACACCTTTTTGTGGGTGGAGAAACGACTGGAGAACACCGACGCCCTGGCGCACGCCTTGGCCAAGGCGGCCGGGGTCTCTGCGCGGGATGTGGGGTATGCCGGGCGCAAAGATCGCATCGCCGTTACCCGTCAGCATTTTTCCTTGCCCAAACTCGATCCGGAAGAAGCCATGGCCTTGGAGGTGCGCGGCGCCACGGTTCTCGAGGCCAGGCGCCACGGCAATAAGCTGCGCACGGGGCAACTCGCGGGCAACAGCTTTGTCATTACGCTGCGGGAAGTGGATGAGCCGACCTTTGCGCGGGCCGAGGCCCGATTGAAGGAGTTGCTCCAATTCGGCATGCCCAATCGTTTTGGCGACCAGCGCTTCGGGCGCGGTCGAGAAAATGCGGCACGGGGTCGAGCGCTGCTGCTGGGTCAGAAAACACGGCTCGATCGCAAGAAGGCGCGCTTTCTGCTCTCCGCGTTGCAGTCGGAGGTATTTAATGAGGTATTGGCCCGGAGGCCTTTGCCCCTGCAGGAGTTGGAGTTGGGAGACGTGGCCATGATCCATGCCTCGGGCGGCTGCTTTCGGGTGGAGGATCTGGCTGCCGAGGCACCTCGGGCGGCGGCCTTCGAAATCAGCCCGGCGGGACCTATTTTTGGGACAAAAACCCTGGAATCTGAGGGGGAAGTCGCCAAGCGGGAGCAGGAGGTCATGCGCTCCTTGGACATCCCACCCCAGGAGGAATGGTCTTTGCCACGGGGTATTTCGTTAAAGGGTGCCCGGCGCGCCATGCGTGTCCCGGTGCCTGAGACCCGCCTGGAGCGGGGCGCGGAAGACACGGCGGTATTAAAGACAGTGCTTCCGCCCGGAAGCTATGTCACTGTATTGCTCCAGGAGTTGTTTGGGGAGGTCCAAGAGGGAGCAGCTCTTGGCGAAAATCCGCCGGAATGAGCCTGTTGAGATTTTGACTGGAGGGCCGGGCCGAGTTGCTCGCCTGCCTGAATCGATAAGAGGAGATCACAAATGAAAATTGCGTCAAATATCATGGAGTTGATTGGCAACACCCCCTTGGTTCGTTTGAACCGTGTAACCGAAGGGGTCAATGCAGACATCGTCGTCAAACTCGAGAGTCGAAACCCGCTCAACAGTGTGAAAGACCGCATCGGTATGGCCATGATTGAGGCGGCTGAGCGCGATGGCAGCATTCAGCCGGGCAAAACCACCATCGTGGAGCCCACCAGTGGGAATACGGGTATCGCTCTGGCTTTTGTAGCGGCCGTCAAAGGGTACGACTGCGTATTGACCATGCCCGAGTCCATGAGCCCTGAACGCCGCGCCGTGTTGCGCGCCTTGGGTGCCAAGCTCATTCTAACAGATCCTGCCAAAGGCATGCCGGGCGCCATTGCCAAGGCCGAAGAATTGGCTGAGCAGATCGAGAACGCCTATATGCCACAACAATTCAACAACCCAGCCAACCCCGCGATTCACGAAAAGACCACGGCCGAGGAAATCTGGGCCGATACCGATGGCAAGGTCGACGTGTTGATTTCCGGTGTGGGGACGGGCGGCACCATTACGGGTGTGGGCAAGGCACTGCACGCCAAGAAGCCCGAGTTCAAAGCTGTGGCTGTCGAGCCTGAAGAAAGCCCCGTGTTGTCGGGCGGTGATCCCGGCAAGCACATGATTCAAGGTATTGGTGCAGGCTTTGTCCCCAATGTTGTCGACCGCACATGCATTGACGATGTGGTGCAGGTCAATAGCAAGGACTCTCTGGAAATGGCGCGTCGCCTGGCCAAGGAAGAGGGCTTGCTGGTAGGCATCTCCTCGGGAGCAGCGGTGACTGCAGCCATTGAGTACGCGAAGCGACCCGAAGGCGAAGGCAAACTCATCGTTGTCATCATTCCTTCCTTCGGTGAGCGCTATGTGCAGACCGCACTCTTTGAGCCTTACCGCGTCGAGGGAAGTGACGAACTGTAGAGGTTGATTGCGTGTCCAAGGAATCTTCTAAAAAGGGCGCCGGCGAACCACCGGCGCCCTCAGCCTTGATTCTCCCTTATTGCAACCGACAGGATGGAACTGAATCAACCCCCGTGATTCATCCCGAAGCTTGGATTGCGCCCATGACCGTTGTGACGGGGGATGTCCACATCGGCGAATTGTCCAGCATTTGGTACGGCACTGTGATTCGCGGGGATATGGAATCCGTTCGGATCGGGGCGCGCACCAATATCCAAGACCTCTCCGTGATTCATGTGGACAGCGGTGGTTTCAACGTGGTGATCGGGGACGAGGTTACCGTGGGTCACGCCGCCAAGATTCACGGTTGTACCATTGGCGACAGAGCGCTCATTGGGATTGGCGCCATCTTGCTAAACGGGTGTGAGATCGGTGAAGGTGCCTTGGTGGCCGCGGGCAGTCTCGTCCCGCCGGGTAAAAAGATTCCGCCGGGTATGATGGCCATGGGAAGCCCCGCCACAGTGGTGCGCGAAGTCAGCGCTGCGGAACGCAAGGAAGTGTCGGAAGGGGTGAAGCACTACGTCGAATCTTCTCAGAACTATCGTTTCGGACGCACGCCGGGCAGCACCCCGGAATAAATTCCCAAGGCCGTCGTCGCCAGGGCGGCTCCCAACATCCAGATCAGTCGCGGTCCAATCAAGCTCTTCGCGTAGGCCCCCATCTTTGCATTGGCTTCCTCAAGTGGCGTGCTGGGGGGAAGGGTACGCGCGAACTCCGATAGATCTGGATACATGAACAGCAGGGCGTAACAGAAGAAAAAGAATATGAGATAAAGGATGGACAGGGTGAAGTTGGGCCGAAAGACGGCCTTCTCCGACCTGGCGGATCTACCTGCTGTTTTTTCTTCACGGGGCTCGGACATAGGGCGGGAAGCCTACGCAGCCTGGCTCCGGGGGTCAAGAGCCGCGCAGCAGGTGAGGCTGTGTTGACCATCCCGTTTGCTAGTCTTAGCCTGCTGAACTTAAGTACAGCGCAGCCCGACCCCCCGACCTTCGGAGAACATTCTTGGCCCCGGCAGCTAGTAAAACCAGCAAGAAAATTGATGCACTCCATTACGTGCTCATCGATGCCGCTAACACCCTCTACCGCGCCTTTTTCGCCTTGCCACCCATGCGCAACCCTGCGGGCGAGCCCACCAATGCCGTGTTGGGCTTTGCCAATATGCTGCAAAAAGTTATTCGCGAGGAACAACCCGACTGCATTGCCGTCGTCTTTGACGCTCCGGGAGAAACCTTCCGCCATGAGATTTTCCCCGAGTACAAAGCGGGGCGAGACAAACAGGCCGAAGAACTGACACAGCAATTTCCCATGGCTCGGGAATTAACCGAGTTGTATGGCTTTCCCATGTTGATGGTCGAGGGCGTGGAGGCCGACGACGTCATCGCCACGTTGGTGGAGACTGTCCCCAAAGATGCCAGCGTGACCATTATCTCCACGGACAAGGATCTGATGCAGTTGGTGAGCGAGCGCGTGAACTTGCTCGACACCATGAAAGACCGCCGCTACGACCCCGCCGCCGTCGAAGAGCGCTTTGGCGTGCCTCCCGAGTTATTGCTGGATATGCGCGCCTTGGTGGGCGACCCCAGTGACAATATCCCCGGCGTGAAAGGTATCGGACAAAAGGGGGCGGCCAATCTGATTAATGAATGGGGCAGCCTGGAAACCTTGCTGGAGCACGCCGATGAAGTGAAGGCCAAACGCGCGCGCGAAGCCCTGCAAACATTGGCCGACGATGCGCGCCTGTCGAAGACCCTTTCGACCTTGCGCAAAGATCTGAGTTTGCCCGTGACCGCGGCAGAGTTGAAATTGCGAGATCCCGATGTCGAAGCCTTGCGCGCCAGACTTGCGCACCTGGGATTCAAGCGCCTGTTGGCCAAGCTGGATGAAGAGCAAGCTGGCGAGGAAGGAACGGAAGCTCCAGCGAAGACGAGCGCTCCCCAACAAGTGGATGTTGAGATCATCGACGACGCCAAAGGCTTGGCGAGCCTGGTCAAGAAACTAAAAAAGACCGAGCGCGTGAGCATCGTGCCCGTATTGCCCGAGGTCGGTTTAATGCAAGAGCCCTTGGTGGGTCTGGCTTTTTCTCTGGCCGCGGGAAAGGCCGCCTACATTCCCTTGGCGCACCGCTTTGGGGAAGCGCAAGGCGCCATGGATTTGTTGGGCTCGACCCAATTGCAGGCCGCGGAGGTGGTCCAAGCCATTGCTCCGCTACTCACTGGAAAAATGCCCAAGCTCTGGACGGCCAGCGACGCCAAATCCGTGTCGACCGCCTTTGGGGAATTGGGCACGGAGTTGCCACCGGCTTGTTTTGATCTGACGCTCGCCGGATTCTTGATTGATGCGGGCGGCTCTCGTTTGCCAGAAGCCCTGGCCTTGACCCACTTGGATCGAACCCTTCAATCCTGGGAAGCCTTGGCGGGGAAAGGGGCCAAGGCCGTGCCCGCGGCCTTGCTCGATATCAAGCAAGTGGGAGCCTGGGCCGCCGAGCAAGTGGATGTGCTGGCTCAACTGTACGTACCCATGCGAGAAAAAATTGATGCGGATGGATTGAGCGCCCTGCTGGATGATATTGAAATGCCGCTCACGGCTGTGCTTTCGCGCATGGAACGGGTGGGCGTTCGCATCGACAAGAAGTTGTTGGGCAAACTCTCCGTGGAGTACGAAGCCTCGCTGATCGGCATTGAAAAAGACATCTTTGAGTTGGCGGGCGAGGAATTCAAAGTGAGCTCCCCAAAACAACTCCAGGTGATTTTGTTTGAGAAGCTGGGGCTAAAGCCCAGCAAAAAAACCAAGACCGGCTATTCCACCGACGAAGGGGTTTTGCAAGAATTGGTGCAGGAGCACCCCTTGCCCGAGCGCGTGCTGGCCTTTCGCCACTTGTCGAAATTGAAGAGCACTTATGTCGATGCCTTGCCGCGCTTGGTGAACGAGCGTACCGGGCGCATCCATCCCACCTTGCTTCAAACGGGTGCCGCCACGGGTCGCCTTTCTTGTCTGCATCCCAATTTGCAAAACATTCCCATTCGCACCGACGAGGGATCGCGAATTCGCTCGGCCTTTATTCCCGCGGAAGGCAAGAACCTGCTTTGTGCCGATTATTCACAGGTCGAGCTGCGCATTCTGGCTCACTATTCCGAGGATGAGAGTTTGCTTGACGCTTTCCAGAACGGCGAAGACGTCCACCGGCGCACCGCGGCAGAGGTGTTGGGCATTGATCCGGTAGACGTCACCGCTGAAGACCGGGCCCAGGCCAAGGCTGTGAACTTCGGCATTGTTTATGGCTCCAGTGCCTTTGGTTTGTCGAACCAGCTGGGCATCCCAGTGTACGCAGCGCAGCAGTACATCGAATCTTATTTCGAACGCTATCAAGGCGTGCGACGCTTCTTGGATGAATGCCTGGAAGAAGCCACGAAGAACGAATACGTAGTGACGCTCTTGGGTCGACGCCGCTACTTGCCCGATCTGAATTCCCGAAACCGAGTGCAACGACAGGCGGCTGAGCGCATGGCCGTCAACACCGTGGTGCAAGGGACGGCGGCCGACTTGATCAAGAAGGCCATGGTGGCGGTGGATCGGCGCTTGGTTGACGAAGGCCTTTCGGCGCAGATGATTCTGCAAGTACACGATGAATTGATGTTGGAGGTGAGCGAGGACGAAGAGGCAGCCGTTCGCAAGTTACTCACTGAAGAAATGGAAAACGTGTGGGAGCTACGCGTTCCCCTGCGTATCGATATCGGCGTGGGCGAAAATTGGCGCGTGGCTCACTGAGCTATGCAAAGCCCACAAAAACACACGCCAACTCTTATCAAGCGAGCTTGATGATGCTTTCGAACTGCTCGATACGTGTCCCCGCGCCTTCGCGAATGCGCTGGGCATGCATTTCCAACTCCGGCATCTTCCACTCGATCCAACCCGCAGCCAGGTCCATGCGTTCCGGACTCTCCCCTGCTTGCTTAAGCAACTCCGCACTCACGATGACGCAAATGGCGGTGTCGGACAGGTGCCGTGCGGAAAACAAGGCATAGTTGAAGTCTTTGAGCAGCGCCCCTGAAGCCTCATTGATGCTGGCAATGCCCTGCCGCACGCGTTCGGCCAGCGCCTTGCGCGGCTCGTCCGTCATGGCTGAGAGCTCCGCTTCGATTTCTTCAAACACGATGTGCAATCCACCCTTGCCAATTTCTTTCAGGGCAAAGGAAACCTGGATCTCAGAAGTACCTTCGTAAATGGTGGTGATGATGCCGTCCAGGTGAAGCTTGCCCACCGTGGACTCAGCCATGAAACCGATACCGCCGTGCACTTGGATGGCTTGGCGCGTTACCGAATCGCAGCATTCTGAGCACAGGTACTTCACCAAGGGAGTGAGCAGTCGCACCCGGATCTTGTTGCGCTTGATCACGGCCATGAGTGCTTCTTTTTCCGCGGCGGGCATGCTTTCACCCTCTCGCGCCAGCTTGACCTCTTGCGCGCGGGTGCGGTCGGATAAACCGGTGCTGCGGTAGAGCAGGGCGCGGCTGCCTTCGACTTGCAAGGTCATGCGGGCCAGCATGCTTTTCATGAGCGGTTGGTCGCCAATGGGGAATCCGAATTGCTTTCGCTCGCGCGAGTAGTTGATGGCTTCCGTTAACGCCGCCTCCGCAATGCCCAAGCCCTGGGAAGCAACGCCCAGGCGCGCGTTATTCATCAACTCCAGCATGGCCTTCAGCCCGTCGCCTTTGACACCCACCAAGAAGGCTTCCGCGTCGTCGTATTGCATCACGGCGGTGGGGGATCCGTGGATACCCAGTTTGTGCTCCAAGCGCTCCACATACATGGGGTTTTCGCTGCCGTCGGGTAGAACCATGGGGCAGAGGTAGAGACTCAGGCCTTTGGTGCTGCCCTTGGTCTCATCGAAGTTGTCCGCATCTCGGGCCAACACCATGTGGATTTCGGCGTTGCCATTGGTGATGAAGATCTTTTGCCCGTTGAGGAAAATTTTCCCGTCGCGTTCCGTGGCCTTGGTGACGATGCCGCCCAGGTCGGAGCCCGCCTGGGCTTCGGTCAGATCCATGGCGCCTTCGTATTCGCCCGTCGTAAAGCCCGGGAGGTAGCGCTCGCAGAGTTCTTTGCTGCCGAATTGTTCAATATCTTCGGCCACACCCGTCTGCAGCCCCATAATGGTCATGAGGCCCGCATCGGCGCGCGACATCATCTCAAGAAAGATATTGCAGATGAAGCTGGGCATGCCGAAGCCGCCGTATTCCTCTTCCACACCCAGGCCCACCAGCCCCGCTTCTCGAAATTCGGAGACCGCGCGCTCAATTCGCGCCGGGCGAATAACTTTTCCGTCCACGAGTGTCGGGGCCAGGTCCCATTCTTCGCGGCACTGGGCTTCGAGATTGCTGCAGATCTCGGCCATGGTCTCCAAAACCGTTCCCAGGGCCTCTTGCTCGCTCTGGACATCGGCGTCATCGCCTTTTTTTAAGCGGAAATAGGTGTCCCAATCGATGAGTTTGTCCAGATAAAGGGATATGCCACTGTGGAGGTAGTCTGACATGGTCCATTACTCCTAAAAGATGGCTTTGCGTGGATCGGTGGAGGGGGCAATCTGCCCAAGGGGATAGTCTAGACGAAAAGTAGAGGGTGTGACCAACGGAAGTTGGTCAGCTCTGAATCGCCTCTTTTTAAGTACGGTGTTCAGTGTCGATCTCGAAGCTGACCCACCCTTTCAAACTTCGAGGCTCTTTGACCTGGCCGCGACAATCCCAACCGCTGTAGCCAGTCGTGCAATTGCTCACTCGCTGCGCCGCTTCGGCCGCATCTTCACATGCGCCCAACAAAGATTCGTTGAGCCAGAGTTCGAATTCGCCCGTAATGTTCTGGCGGATCCAGAAAGTTCCAATGTCCGTTCTATATCGCCACATACAACAAATCCTCAGGCCATATCTCGTCGAACGCTTTCATTTGATATCCATAGAATATTACTTTCCTTCATATGATTTCCAGTAATAAAAAGGTCGTCAGGGTTAAGAGATGAATGAGGCAAAGTTTTAGTGAAACTCTTTTGGGGTTTTGTTCGTACTGCTTTTAAACCAGGCACAAAGTTATGACTCACGAGGTAACAGAAAACGCTCCGCGCGGATTGAAGATTGTTCCGCTGATTGTTCCGCTGATTGGACAATGAGAACCTGTTAGCGATGGTTGAATACAGGTATTCAATAATAGAATGATCTGACAGGTAATTTCTTACGCTGGGATCGGGTGCATGTGAAGCGGTATATAAGGTGTTTCCCGCAGATGGTTTCCCTCATCGCCTGGGAAAAAGCGAAAATTACCAGCGAGGTCGCTTTCTAGTTTTGGGAATGTAAAAATAGAGGGTGAAGGCAGGGAAAATGGACTCATCGACTTTGTTTTTGATGGCTGCGGATTTTGTCTTGGTGGTGCACCTGCTCTTTGTTTGCTTTGTGGTGGTTGGCCTGGTCCTGATCCTGGCAGGTAAGGTTTGGCGATGGGCTTGGGTGCTAAATCCCTGGTTTCGCCTGGTGCATCTTCTGGCCATTGCCGTGGTTGTAATTCAGTCTTGGATTGGACTTATTTGTCCACTGACCACAATTGAAATGGCGCTGCGTTCGCGGGCCGGTGATGCCACGTATACGGGTTCCTTCGTGTCACACTGGCTAGAAAGGCTCCTGTACTACCAGGCCCCATCCTGGGTGTTCGCCGTTTGTTACACGGCTTTTGGAATCGCCGTCTTCGCCAGCTGGTTCCTGATGCGCCCCCGCTCTTTCACTAAAACCAATGATGATCGCTTCAGCGGGTAATGGGGTGAATCAAGCCAGGCTAATTCTGCGTCGAAAATATGGTAGCTTTCTGTAACGAATATCTGAAATGCCGATTCCAACAATGTGTGTGCCAGTCCTGAGGTGATTGCACTGAACACTTCTCTTCGAAAAACTCTGGGTTGGGCTTTGTTCATCCTGTCAAGCATCAGCTTTTTGTTGGTTGCTCTGGTTCCTTTTTTAGATCTTCCGGGTACAGAAAAAGTTGCGACTGCGGGTGGCTTGTACGTTTTCAGCCAGGTCACATGGTGGGTATGTCTTCCGTTGCTTGGCAAAGAGCTGATCGAGTGGGGCAAAAACCGTTGGAGTGATTCAGTAAAGAAATTAAAATCTGTAATCAACAAACGGGATCACTAGAAACACGAATACCGATTTGCCCGGAACCTGAGAAGGGGGCGGATTCAATTCCGCTTAGCCCGTGGCCTCGATGATCTTAACGACATCGACTCTTGTGTCTCGATCATTTCCATTGGGTTCGTAGCGACCAAAGGTCCAGTAGAGGTGACCGTAGTCTCCCACGAGCTGCGTGATCTTGATGGGGCTCGGCGACAAAATGTGGTCGCTCTTTCCCCCCTTGAACTGAAAGGGCTCCCAGGCGTGAAAGATGTGAATCTGATCGGGCCGGATGGCTCCCGAAATTGTGATCCGCACTTCGAAAGCATCCAGGTCATTCCACACCTTCACCCGGTCGTGATCTTTGATGCCGCGCTCTTTGGCCGATTGCGGATTCATGAAGGCGACCGGTTCACCGCGTTGGAGCCGAAGCAATAATTTGTGATCCCGCCAAACGGAATGGATGCTCCAGCGCGTGTGTCCCCCCGTCAGGACAAAAGGATGCAGCCCTCCCGCAGAGGGAGGCTCTTTGTGTGTGGGCAAGGCTTCGTCTAATTTGAGAAACCAGGGATGGTCGATGTAAAATTGCTGACGACCGGTGAGGGTCGGGTAAGATTTTTTTTCTACCGTGTAATCCAGCAAAGGCACAATGGGTTCGTTCTCATTGTGCGGAGAGCGAACGCCCTCCCCATTGCCTTGACCCAGGCTCTTCAGCCGAATGGCGCCCCCCTCCCGGCGCAAGTCCTCTAGGGTAATGCCTCGCGTACCCTCCATCACACTCAGGATAAACTTCAATACTTCTTCGTCATCCTCGGGCCCGAAGCGCCCGTCATCGGTATAGCGATTGAAACTTTGTGTGAGGTCGCATTCCTCGCCTCGGAATCCGCGGATCGAAGACACGCCTTTGCGCGCGGCGGCCTCGCTTACTCCCTTGGCCAAGAGACCAAAGATTTCCCATTCGGGTTTGGATTCACCCAGTGGGTCCACGGCGCGATCCGAGAGGTGGACATAGGGCGCATGAACGGGAATGTATTTCAAGCCGCATTTCTCATACCAACCGGCCGCAGGAAGTAAAATATCGCAGTAGCGTGAGGTCTCGCTCATACGGAAGGTGATGTCGACGACCAAGCGTGCACGCTTGAACAATCCATCGCGCAGCCGGTTGCCCATGCGTGCATGCCGCAACACATTCCCGCAAGTGTTGATAATCACATCGGGTGGATCGTCGTCAACGGAGGGCCCGATGCCAAAGTGACCTTTCGCCAAGGCTTCTTTCAGATAGGGAGCGGCACCTTCGGGGAGCAAGGGATCGCCGTGTTCAGGCTTGGTTTGCTCCTCGGCCAGACCACCGTGGATGGCGTGGAAAAGCGTGCTCGAAATAAAAATCCCTCGAAATCGCTCTTCCACTTCCTTGGGGTTTTTCAGCGACTCCACTCCAAGCCATACCAAGCTTGCAATGGAAAGTTCGTCTTGCATGGCGACCAGGGCCATGCCCTCACCCCCGGTGTACGCTCCCGTGCGCCACCCGCCTCCGGCTCGACCGTGGTTTCCGGTGAGCGAAGCGAGTAAAATTTGCGCGCGCTGCACCAGGTCGGAGTGATAGTTCTTGCACATGCCATAAGAACTGAGAATCAATGCCGCAGGCGCCTTGGCGAAGTCACGAGCGAAACGCCGAATGACATTGGGATGGATTCCCGTTTGCCGGGATGCCGTTTCTGGCGTGTGACTTTCGAGCCGTTTCTGCAGGAGCGAAAAGACGGTCACGACCTCGGAGTGAGTGCCGTTGGCAAGCGCGACCTCGCCTCCCCCTGTCAAGTCGGGCTCGATGCCTTCGGGCAAGCGCAGCGTTTTTTCTTTACTGCCGTAGCTCCCCGGAACCCAAAAGGGTTCCTGCGTCCCTTTGTCCCAAATGGCAAAGATCTCCTCATGGCCACCCTCGCGCACATCCGACTCACGCAAGAAACGGCCCGTGTCACGGTGAATCAAGAAGGGGAGATCGGTTTGCTCGCAGATGTAGGCCTCATCGTGCAGATTTTCCTCAAGCACAACCTGGCAGGCGGCCATGGCGAGAGCTGCATCGGTACCCGCGCGAATCGGCAGCCAGAAGTCCGCGTGGGGTGCGGACTGGTTCATATCGGGTGAGACAACGACGACCTTTGCGCCGCGGTAACGCGCCTCGTGAAGGTAGTGGGCGTCGGGTATGCGTGTGGCGGAGGGGTTGAAGCCCCAAATGACGATGTAGTCCGAACGAAACCAGTCATCGGAGCTGCCGCCTACCGTACTTTCGCCAAAAGTGATGGTACAGCCGACGGGAATATCGCCCACGAAACCCGCCGCATC
>PIVT01000638.1 GCA_003353845.1 Pseudomonadota bacterium
ACAGCGCCGAATTCGGCGCCAGGACGCTTGCCGACCTCTGCCGGGATTTGGAAGGTCAAGCCAAAGACGGCATCCTTGACGGCCTGAACGCAAAGGTGGAACAAGCCCGGATCGAATACGAACGAGTCCGCACGGCTCTTATGAATTTGACGAATTTTTGATTCGATTTTGCTCGACATTCGCATGCCGGAAATGGACGGTTACCAGGTACTTGAGGAATTGAAAAGATGACAAACCAATCCGGCCATCTACTGGTGGTGGATGACAATCAGATGAACCGTATAAAACTGTCTCGCGCTGTGGTCCAGCAAGGACACACCGTCGTCGCGGCAGAAAATGGACGGCAGGCGCTGGATATGCTGCGCTCCCAACCCTTTGATTTGGTGCTGCTCGACATCATGATGCCGGAGATGGACGGTTACGAAGTACTGAAGCACATGCAGCACGATGGTGTCTTGCGCGACATCCCGGTCGTTGTCATATCCGCCCTCGATGAGCTCGGCAGTGTCGTCAAATGTATCGAAATGGGAGCAGAGGATTATCTGCCCAGGTCGTTCGAGCCTATCTTGCTCAGGGCTCGAATCGGCGCTTGTCTGGAGAAGAAGCGTTTGCGTGAAACCATCGTCAGGCAGCTGGGAAAATATGTACCGCAAACCGTCGCGGAAGGGATAATCCGAGGCGAGGGCACACTGGAGCCGATGCGCACGACCGCGACCATACTCTTCTCGGACATCGAAGGGTTCACGCGCATTTCCGAGGGCCTGCCGCCCGAACGGGTTGTGGACATGCT
>PIVT01000639.1 GCA_003353845.1 Pseudomonadota bacterium
GAGCCCCCCCACATGGCGGCATTGCGCCGGGACTGGACCGAATTGTGATGCTCCTGGCCCACCAGAAAAACATCCGGGAAGTAACCCCTTTCCCAATGAACCAGATGGCCCAGGATTTAATGATGAACTCCCCCATGGAAGTCTCCGAGCAACAGCTCAAAGAGCTGGGGCTGGAAATCACAGACACCGAAGAATAAGCCCGCCAAGGCCAGCCAAATGCGAGTCAACTGCCAAGAGCACAGCAAGACCATGGAACTGCTGGCCCTCAAGCAAAAACTGACCGAAGAAGTCGAAGACAAAGAAGCGAGAAAAGAGCTGGAAAAGAGGATAGAAGCCCTCGAAAAAGAGCTGGGCTTGGACTAGTGCCTCGTCAAGCACTAATTGACGGGTGCCGGTTCTGATTCCCCCTTGAAAAGGGGGCTAGGGGGATTTCATCTCCCCATGGCGCCTGTTGAAAAACAGAAATCCCCCCGGCCCCCTTTTTCAAAGGGGGAGAATCTGACCCGACAATGTTCACTTGACGCAGCACTAGTCGGCATCCTGCAACACGCAGTCATCTGCGGGTTCGTAGCGAAGCAAGTCGAAATAGATGGTCTCGTCGGCGACCTTGGAACCTTTGAAATAGTCTATTTCCCTTCGAACAATGCCAATTCCCGGAGCGATCCACATGATTTCCTTGCGATACGGTTCCACGGTCAAGTACTCTAGTATGGGTCTGTCGCCGGCACGCACTTCAATCCGAGAAAGCCAACTCACGCTATAGGCTCCAAAGAAGCCAAAGGCCCCATT
>PIVT01000640.1 GCA_003353845.1 Pseudomonadota bacterium
GCTCGGCGCAATCACTGAAGCCTTTTTATGCCGTTGGGCTCTCACCCTCACCTCGAGCGGAGATGCTTTTCACGACTCTCCTCATCATAGACTGCAATTCACGGCCTCGGGAATTGTTATTTCCCTTCTCGAACGGCAAGTCGATCCACCTTTCGTATTGCGCTTCTTCTTCTGCTCGGTATTTGACTCCTTCGTCATCACCGCCATCGTGTGTTGCCCGATCTTCTCCGCTCTTTCTTTTACTTTGGCCTGGCTGAAAGGTTTGTGCCCCGCGCCACGAGACGCCTGAGTCATCCATTCTGTAAGTTTTTTGTCTTCTGCGGCAGATGGTGATGGCGAAAGGGGCTTCTTTCTACCCTTGCCCTTCGGGGGCATCGATAAACCCTTTGCTACGAGAAGAGAGAGAAATGCTGTTATTACATGCACGACCACGGCAGGTCTCATCATCTGATGAAATGCGGCGAAGCTCGTCTTATCATGGTTGCGTTTGTGTCGATTCGTCGAAATCCAACACCTAATGTACTTTTCAGTCGTTTCGACACTCTTGCTCGCTCCGGCACCGTTGGTCTGGGGTACGAGCTTTTCAGGTTTCAGGTGGGGAGAGGACGTGGGAGAGCGTGGGAGAGTGGGAGAGGCAACAACCCGAGAGGTCCCCACGGGAGGGGATCAAGCTCGTTGCTTATTTTTGTGTCGCCCCCGTGCGACACACAGGGTGGTCTGGGGACGACCCGTGTCGGCGGGGGCGACACCCAAACGTCAGTTCGGGTGGGTGTGGGGTGGGGTGGGG
>PIVT01000641.1 GCA_003353845.1 Pseudomonadota bacterium
ACCGGGGCTTCGATCAAGAGCTTCGTCCGAAGACTAACCCCATCAATTAACCTTCCGGCACCGGGCAGGCGTCACACCCTATACGTCCACTTTCGTGTTTGCAGAGTGCTGTGTTTTTAGTAAACAGTCGCAGCCACCTGGTCACTGCAACCCCCACCAGCTTAGAGAGCAAGTCTCATCACCAACAGGGGCGTACCTTCTCCCGAAGTTACGGTACCAATTTGCCTAGTTCCTTCACCAGAGTTTTCTCAAGCGCCTTAGGATTCTCTCCCCACCCACCTGTGTCGGTTTACGGTACGGTTCGGTGCTACCTGAAGCTTAGAAGATTTTCCTGGAAGCATGGCATCAATCACTTTCCGGTACAAAGACCGGTCGTCTCGTATCTCGACATTAAGAGCCCGGATTTGCCTAAGCTCTCTGCCTACATACTTTCCCCGGGACAACCATCGCCCGGTAGATTTAGCCTTCTCCGTCCCTCCATCGCAGTAACACCAAGTACTGGAATATTAACCAGTTTCCCATCGACTACACCTTTCGGTCTCGCCTTAGGGGCCGACTCACCCTGCGCCGATTAACGTTGCGCAGGAACCCTTGGGTTTTCGGCGTGCGGGTTTTTCACCCGCATTATCGTTACTCATGTCAGCATTCGCACTTCTGATACCTCCAGCATGCCTCACGACACACCTTCACAGGCTTACAGAACGCTCCTCTACCATGCATACAAAGTATGCATCCGCAGCTTCGGTACAAAGCTTGAGCCCCGTTAAATCTTCCGCGCGGGCCGATT
>PIVT01000179.1 GCA_003353845.1 Pseudomonadota bacterium
GATCGATAATCACGGACAGCTTGCCATCTATCACGGTCACCCCGGCCCGTCCCGCCGATGCGATGTCCGCAAGCGTATCAGCGACCGAGCTGTTGAAATCACGAACCATATTGAACGTAAAGCCATGCTCAACACAGAATTCGTGCCACTCTTCCAGCGTGTCAATATCGACCTGCTCGTCCGGTGTAGCTACCGCTTTGCCCGGGCCTTGTAGCACGTGCCGGTACAGGGATGCCGGGTTGTTCGACACCCGTCTAACCCATTCTTGCGTTCCTGAATCCCAGTCCCAAACGACGGACTTAGCAAGGACGCCAAGCTCGTCAAGAATCCCGTTGAGTTGTCCAGTCGCACGGATATCGAGGGCAGCCTGCGCCAGCGGAACCGGCGAGGCAATCGGGTCTTCATCGGTGATCGTGCGGAGCGTCGTCCAATAAACCTTATCGACGATTCGATCACTGTCTGTGTCCGACGTCGAGCGCCGCACCTGGATCTCGTACTGGGCTCGTTCGCCTGTGGCCCAGCGGATACCATGCCGGATGGCTGTGGTTCTGGCAGCGGTAAAGGTTACGTCCGACCCGGAGATTGCCGAACTGTCAAAGGTGGACGTGAAACCCGCCGGGATGTCGAGCCATGTTGACTCCCCAACCTTGCGCCAATTAATCTCCAGCACAACGGTTTGGCCTCTTTTTTTCCCGTCTTGGTTAAAGCGAGTCAAGCCCTGAGGGAAGGCGATATCGATCGACAGTTCGTCGGCATTTAAGTCACTGGTCCTCTCGAAAGAACCGGCTTCTTCAGTCAAGAGAAGTGAGAACTCCTTCTGGTTGACCTGATCGGTGATCAGCGTCAATGGTTCGTCCGAATCCGTTCCGGCTCGAACCTCCATCACATAGTCGTCATAGTCCTCGATCGGGGTGTCCCCGATTTCCCACTCGGATAGTTCCAGTTCACCCAGGCCGGCGACGACCAACATGCGAAGCCGGTTCGAATCTCCAAGAACCTCCGTGGTTGTCAGGGTGCCCAGCGGCGGACGGAACCGGTAGAAGCCCAGAATCATTGGGACCGTCCCGAAGTGCCGGGCGGTATTTCGGGAGCCCTCAAGAAACAGGGACGGTGATGTCTCACTCGTTCCACCCAAACCACCCAACTGCGGCGGACGAATTGGCGCAATCGCATTAACCAACAGCATCCCAGCGGTTGAAATGATCGTGGCTCCGGCTGCGAAGGCTGCCGATTCCGACAGCCCAGGCACTAGCCCCCCAAGCGGCCCGCCGAAATAAAGCGATGCCGCGATGACAATAACCGTTAGGATAATCCGCAACGGGCTCTTGCCGCTTCCCCCATGCAGGTACGGTGTGAGCCTGGCCGTAACCCGGTGCCCAGGCTTGGGGCGAACATGGTCCCATTGCTCCCGGGGGACGATCCACTTGCCATCAATTATGACCATCGCGTCCCGAAGCATCTCGGGGTCTGGCTGGGCTATTTCCAGCATGGCGAGCAGTGTCAGCCCGGCAGGCATCTCAAATGCCTTCGGCTCCGCGATCAACGGATGTGAGGCACCGACGAAATCAATGGATTCTCCGGGCGGGAAGATTTCAGGGTTGGGTTGCATGTCTATAGAACCCCTCCACTGCACCCGCCCATGGTAGCCTATCCACACGCTCGATCAACGTGAAACAGCCCTGTTCAACGTGGATCATGTTTCGCTTGTCGATCATCAATCCGACATGGCAAGCAATCCCATGGATTTTCACAATAGCGCAATCCAACGCCCTGGGCTTCTCGACGCGATGCCATTGCGCCGGAGCGTTAGCATCGATCAGCGATTCAAGCTCCTTCATCCGCTTGGTCGAGGAATACTGCCCAGACATACTGGGTAGATCAATGCCCAGTATGTCGCGAAACCCGACGATTGGAATACCCCAGCAATCCCAGCCGTCATAGTCCCGGCCAAACTCAAGGAACGGAACGGCCCGGGCTTTCTTTGCGAATTCCTCAAGGTTAATCATGGGAAAAGCCCAGGGAAGTAGGCTGGGTTGAAGGTCAAATAGGGTAACGGCTCGGTATAAAGATCTTCGGCTGTGAGGTCACCGGTAATCTTCTCGAAGTCATATCGGATGTTGGAAAGCGACAATCCGAGGTATGCCTGTGCCACCTCGTCCAGCGCATCAATCCGCACGAACTCAATTACCACTGAGATACTTCCAGAGATAGAACGGACCACATCCATCAGATCCCTTGAAACATTATCAACGATTAATTGACCGTTGTCCGGGCTTTCCGGGTCACTGGTTGGTAGTTTCACATCGAATGCAACGGCAATGAATTCATTTCCTCTCGACGTAATGTTCACTTGATCCCTCACCAACCGGATCGGGGTTGGCAGGTCGGCATGGTCGAGGGTCAGTAGGTAGAGCAGCCCGTCGCCCGTTTCGCTGGCGAACATTTCCCCGCGAAGGATGGAGCTGATGGTCATGGTAGCTGCTCTAAATGAAGGACCACTTGATAGTTCTCACCCCCCACCGGGGTGGCAGGCGGGAGTTTTTTGTCAGTGATGGCATAGGAGAGGGTGCCCAGCCCGCGCGGGTGTGGCTTGGTGAAACTGAGCGCCCCTCGAACAAGGTCGTCATTATAAAATGCGATGAAGGTATTGAGTTCATCCGAGGAAAAGAGAAATTGCAGAGTCATCGGTATGGCCGCAGCCGAGCCGCGACTCCGTCGTTTTTGAGGACCAGTGTCCGTTGGCGTCCGGATGACTGTCGAGGCAAAGCCTTCCTCGTACCCAGTTTGCAGCACGTATTCTGGAAGCGTTGGGGGCCAGACTGCTGCCATTACCCGACCCGCTTAGTTAGGGCTCTGACACCGGTCCGACGACGAAGCGGGCCATCGAAAGCGCCCTTATCCATTTGCCCACGGACCGTGTCCCGGATGTAAATCGCAAACTTCTGTTGCCCGTCCGCCCCGGTCGTTTCCTCCGTTTGCACATCCTCAGAACCGGAGGCCGATCGTTGATCGAAGATGTTGACGACCACGCCACCGTTGCGCTTACCGCCGCGCGGGATGACCTCTTCGCCCCTTTGCAAAATGGCCGGGAATTCATCGGCAGCCAGGCCGCTATGCAGTCTGGGAGCGTTCATCGGGAAGTTGCTCATGAAACGTGTCGGAGCCCCGCCGGAGCCCACGCTGCGTGTCCCGCTGTGGAAAATTTTGGGATTTTGCCCACCCCCGCCCCCTACTGGGCTTTC
>PIVT01000642.1 GCA_003353845.1 Pseudomonadota bacterium
GCTCCGCCATCGTACCAGCTCGAGCCCTCGGAAGGTCAAGCCAAAGGTCAGCACTTCATCGGGGCCGGCGGAGAAAAGATGCCGAATCTCGGCCAGATGACCGTCCCGCTGATGTTGGCAGACGGGACAGCGGCGGCAGCCACGTTTCAGGCCGCCAAGGTCAGAAAGCCGCTGATGGCAGTCTCGGCATCCTGTGATCAAGGGCATCTGGTGCTGTTCGACAACGACCTCAGCGCCATGGTAGACCGCGATTCCCCGGAAGGCCGGGAGATTCGCCGATTGGTGAAACAGTGCGTCGCCAAAACCACCTTGCAGCGTAAAGGTGGGGTCTACACGTTGCCCGCGTGGATTGTGCCCCCGGACAAACTCACGGACAAAGACCTCCAGCGGATCAAACCACACCTGCAGCGGCCCTCAGTGGCGCAGCAGGTTCCGCAGTGGCCCTCAGTGGCGCCGCGGACCAACGATGGAGATGTGTCCATGGAGCCGGGTTTTCCCCGGCAGGGCCGCTGAGCGCATGCGCGCTCACAGGCGCTGACGCTTTGGCCACGTCCGCGCCGCCCGTAAGACCGGTGATTGCCCCCCTTGACGTCTCTCCCTTAGAGGACATTGAGGTGGAAGAGCTCCTGTTGCCAGAGCCAGAAGAGGAGGCTGCAGACGCCCCTCTACTGCGCGATCCCGGTGAGCCTACCCAGGCCGAGGTCGACCAACACAACCTCACGCACGCGGCATTCCGGTCATGGTGCCCCCATTGCGTGCGGGGACGCGCTCGGAACCATCCGCA
>PIVT01000180.1 GCA_003353845.1 Pseudomonadota bacterium
GGAGCCAGCGGTTGCGTCGCTGACAAAGATCTGTCCCCTGGGCCCCTGGGAGACGCGAAGGGGATAGGTGCTGACATTATCGACGGCGAGGTCGGGCGGAGGTTGGCAACCGGAGATACCAAGGATGAAGAAGAGGAGGAAAGTAAATGGGAAGACCGCTGCGGTAGCGCGGCGGACGGTGGGCGCACAGGAAGCAAACATAGTGCAGCGAAGAAAAACAGTTGAAATAACCGCAACTACCCGACCCATACCCACAACCTTTCTCGTATACCTCGGCAAATATCCGCGTTGGCCTCTTAGACATTTCGCAAATCAAGTGGACTGAAGCCGCGCTCCCGCCCTTGGAGCCCTTGCCTGCCTAAGAGCTAAGAGCCTCTTGATTCTTGCATTGAGCACGACCTTCCAAAATGCTTCCTGCGTGCCTGACCATGCAGCTATTTTGCGCAGCACATTTTAATATATGTTAGCAAATTGGATCGGTCACAGGGATGCGTTTCTTTATAAGAAACAGCATGTTGTGGCTTTATGTCGAGTTTTGTATCTTGATTTGTAGCATTCTGCAACGACACAGTATTATGTCGTGACAAGATGCAGCAATTGCACGACGAGAGACGAAAGTATCCCCTGTTTTAAGTCAAAAAATCCGTGCCCTCAAGATCTGATTAATCCTCACCAAATCGATAGCCACTCCTACGGAAGCACAACTTCAACAGGCCACCAGCTATTCGTCGTGGTTCCGTTGCCGACCATTCCGGATACGTTGTATCCCCACGTCAGATAGGAATAGGTTCCATCCCCGTTATCCCGAACGGCGACGCCATGGAATTCCCCGGTGTCGATGGCGATGATGCCAGACAACGTTCCAACACCGCCCTCGCCTACAACTTGATAGGGCGTCGTGTGCGGATGATACCAAGGCGTGCCATGCCCACCGCAGCCAGTTGCGCCGTTGCCCGTATCAATCCCTGTGAACCATACGCTGCCATCGCTCTTCAAGATGAAGCTGGTGTAGCCTGCACTCCCTATTGCGATTGCGTCAGTCATCCCTTCAACATTGTGGATATGATAAAGATTGTACGATCCCCATCCACGGACCGTTCCGTTGTCAATAACAGCACTGTGCTTCTCTCCACCGGCGATGGCGGTTGAGTTGGTATACAAGTAACCGGGGTAGTCGGTGGCTTCCATGGCCTGGTACCCCTGCCAATAGCCACGAGCGGGATCAGGATCCATCCGGTCGTCATTGTGATTTCCCCAGGTCCACACGGTCCCATCATCTCTGAGCGCCACGCTATGGGCACGGCCAGCGGCGACATTGGTAATTCCCGTCAAGATGCCGAGAGTGGCATTGCTATTGTTTCCAATATTCACCTGCACGGGCAAGCTGGTATCTGTTCGAACGGCATCGTTGCCGATATTGCCATACTGGTCACTGCCCCACGCCCAAACCGTGCCGTCATCGCGTACGGCCAAACTCCAGTCAGCTCCGGCTGCAATGGCAATGATATTCGAAAGCGGTCCGGAGTTGCTGACATCGCGCACCTGAACGGGCGTCGCGCTGATTCCACCTGAGGTTCCGTTGCCCAGTTGGCCTATGGAGTTGTTTCCCCATGCCCACACGTTCCCGTTATTGTCCAACGCAAGGTTGTGCGATCCATAAGGATTCGTAGAAAGGGCGGTAACGCCTTCGAGGTATCCAACGCCGCCTTCACCCTGTACCTGGACAGGTGTCGTGCTGCAACCGTAATCTATCGTTGAACGCGTACAAAGCTCGCTGGTGAAATAGCCTCCGAGTTGGCCATAGGTGTCTTCACCCCACGCCCAAACGGTTCCATCGGTCTTGAGTGCAATGGTGTGAAGCCACCCACCAGAAATCATAGGTGTCATCGCGGCCAGGTCGCATACATCGCCGTCACCGTCGCCGTCGGAATCGGCCTGGCTCGGGTTCGGATCGTCGATGCAATTATCACAAGCATCGCCGACGCCGTCGCCATCGCTGTCCAGTTGATTATCCTCAGCAGGGCCATTGGCAATAGTCGGACAGTTGTCTTCGTCACCGCAAACACCGTCGCCGTCCTGGCTGTCGTCGTAATAGTCGTAGGGGCAAGGATCTACATCACCGCAGACACCGTCGCCATCCACATCGTTAACGACATCGTTCGGGCAGATATCGCAGTTGTCGCCGATGCCGTCCGCGTCGGTGTCCGGATCTGGATTATGCACGTTGTTGGGATCGTCCGGGCAGAGGTCACAGACATCACCGATGTCATCGTTGTCAGCATCTTCCATGCCCGGGTTTATATTGACGGGGCAGATATCCAGCGCATCAACAATGCCGTCGCCGTCCGCGTCGTTTGCGCCTGCATAATCTACAGGTGTTCGAAGGTAAGGCGAATAAGTTTCAAAGGGCCACGATCCACCGTGGCAATTCCAACAAACATTTGACACTTCCGAACCGTTGAACATGCCTCCCGTGCTCTCAGTCAATTTGATGGTATAGATAGAGGGCTCGCCTGAGTCGAAGTTGACGGTGTCGTTGTAATAGGCGATTGGGATCCCGGGTTCTCTGCCAATCAAGGCGCCATCACGGATCATGCCTAGCTGCGAAGAACCGTGAACGTTGTGGCATGCCGGGCATGTGACCCAGCTTTCGAAGGTTCCATCACTCCAACTGGAATCAAAGCGTCCGCCCATGCCGTTGTAGTTCATATGGTATTCATGGCCATTGCCGGTACCACTTCTGAAATTCGTATTTGTATTTGCCGGGTCAAAGAACGACTCGGAATCGTGGCACTTAATGCACAAGAAGACATCGGACTCTCGGTTCACGCCACCTACGCCATTGGTCTCGCGCGGGACTCTCATCGGGATTTGTCCATTGACGGAGCTGAGCCGGTATCCGTGCTGGTAGTCTTTTCCGTCACCATCAATAACGGAGTTATCGCCGTCGATGGCTGTTTCGTCATAGCTCCGTGCGATCCCGTCGATGTGAGGAAGCTCGTTGTCGTGGCACTCGATACACATCATCCCCGGGCCCATGAGCAGGCCGCCGCTTGCGGGGAATTCCTGGTCGACGGGCAAGCCATGACCGGTCTTGTAATAGCCGTAGCCGATGCCCGTGCCGTAGTCCGTGTCGGCGTCCTCGTCGCCGATGACGTTGGGCGCGGTCACGCCGTCGATCACGGAAGGATCTTCATCGTGACAGCCGGCGCACCAGCGGTCGCGTCCCTTCGA
>PIVT01000643.1 GCA_003353845.1 Pseudomonadota bacterium
CTCATGAGCGATAAGCAGATCACCTGGGCGGTATCCTCCTCCTCCACCACGGATGGCACGGACCTGTTATTCCGCTATGTGCCAACCAGCACAACCATCAGCCGCGATCTGAACGGGGCCTTTGTCTCGCGCATTATCGAAAAGACCAACTACGATGCCTACGGCTTTCCCACATCGTTGAGCGTGGCCACCATGAACGCTGACGGCTCAGACGCCCATCTCAAAACCACCACCAACACTTACAGCCATGATGCGTCGAACTGGATTCTCGGCCGCCTGAGCGATGCCAGCGTTACCCACAGGACGGGTGAAACCAAACAGCAGCAAAGTGTGACCGAACAGGCGGAAGTCACTATTCCTGTTGATACCTTTGAGGATGATTTTGAGAGTGCCACCTCTGGCTGGGTGGATTTTGCGTTGAACTCCGTCGACTCTTCTATTGACTCTACCAACCCCTCCTTCTCCTCCTTCTCCTCATTCCTGGGCCCGTTTGAAGAAACCGGGGGATATTGGCGGAGACCAGAACAGGGGATCTCAAAGACATTTACGCTTTCCGGAGACGCCACGAAGTTGAGCCTGGAGTTCGACCTTTATATGTTCGACGGTTCGAACCGTAAATATTTTGTCATCTACATCAACGATCAAAGAGTAGAGTCCAAGCGCTTTTTCCAAAATTATAGTTATTACCGGTTCACGATAACCGTTCCGGTTAGCGGCAGCACGGTGAAGATCGGCTTCGGCTCTAGCATGGAAGCCTGGGGTATCGACAATTTCAAGCTGGC
>PIVT01000181.1 GCA_003353845.1 Pseudomonadota bacterium
CATCCAGAATGGGGCCGATAGGCCCCGCTTTTACTTGCACCAAGTCGATATCTTCCGAATATCGTGCAGCGGGTGAAAGATGGAGTTTAAATAACGCAGTGCCCCCGCGAAAAGCGAGCGCCTCTACAAGTTCCTCTCGCTCGAACAACTCAACCAAAGCTCGACTGAGAATGAGGTCTTGCTCGACTTGAGCATCCTGCACCCAGGGCGCCTGTTGTCGCCACTCTGTGATGTAATCGAAAGGAATCATAAATCCGGTTCCACTTCTACGTTGAGCATGAGCTTCCACCGAGCGTCACGCTGCGCACCCGACACTTCACGCCCCGGCTCAATGGGTACGACCTCATGCGCAGAGCGCCCCACGTAATCGGCCAACCTCTCCGAACGCTCAGGCGCACCAACGAGTGAGAGCAGGTAACCAAGACGTTGGGCCCACGGGAGAGGAGACAAGGGAGCCAGCTCGACCAAGCGCTCGGGATCGAGCGACTCCGCCAACTCGGCCAACACGGTAGCAACGTTATCCAAACCTCCAGCGCGCGCCGAATAGCCGACGAGGTCGAAGGCTGTTGCTTCCGGGGAAGACACGCAGACCTCCCCACGAGTTGTATTGAAACGAGTTAGAGGAATCTCACTCACGTTGTGACGCGCAACGAACTCGACCCGCACTTCACCACATGCGACGGCAGGACGATTCTTTGCAACGGCCACTTGAAAAGTCTGAGGCTGCTGATGCGCTGCACCGAAATACTGAGCGGCGCTCAAAAGTGCCACGTAATACGCAAGCCCGAGATGCTCCATGAGCTGAGGAACAAACTGTTCGGCAGGCAGACAACCAAGTCGTCGGTACTCCGGCGGAACGATCACGTGAAAGCCACGATACGGTGCTGCGATAACACTCTTTTGTTTAAGCCGACGCAAAGCCGCCCGCGCAGCCTCCGGCGACAGGTCCATCGCCTCCACGGCTTCAGAAGTCGTGAAGTGGTAGAGCCCTTGGGAGGCTAAATCTGCGACAAAGTCGTTTGCTGACATGGAGCACCCTTCTACTAGACTATATCGGATGCACTCAAGTAAAGTGATGATTTTCGTCACTTTTCTAGAGTATATCAGTGCCCCGAGGGTGTCATGCCCTCGATTCTGATCAAAGAGAGCTCGTGCTCTCATTACAGCCATATGCTGAAATAGTAGGAGCTACTGACGTTCAGTCATCATTATGGGCCAGGACGGGCCAGTCAAAAAGCTCGTGCTCTGATCTTGATTTTCAAGAATAGATTTGGATCTACATCGATGTAACATATTGTTATTTTGTTGGATTCTTAACACTTTGATTACAGCTGCTGGAGCGAGAGACTGGGCTCGAACCCGCGACCCCGAGCTTGGGAAGTTTTGGATCTCACTACTAGCAACAATCATCTGATCTGCATTAAATCCAGCACTTACAATCTTGAAATCTAAAAAGTGGGCCAGGAGAAACTGGACAGAGGTGGACACAGAGCGCACCAGCGCCTGGCCCACTTTGGGCCAGCGACATGGGTGTTACAACTGCCCACATTCCCTGTCCTTCGAGCATTCACCGATTGTAGATGTGATACATCTCCACCAAACTCGTTTCACTGGGGAGTCCCGCGCGGCGGGCTTGTTCGCACAAGTCTTCTAAGTTCAGACCGGCCAACATGGCAATGAAGTGATCCGTGAGCCAAGGCCCGAGGAAGGTGGGTTGATAGGCGGTTACTGGCCTGCCCTCTTCTTCCGAGTCGTTTTCTGCCCTGGCAAACACACCATTGCGTAGGCCTTCCACGGCATCAAAAATATCGCCCAAGGAGATTCGGCGTGGAGACATGGCCAGCATGAAGCCGCCCTTGGGGCCGCGCTTGGCGGTCACCAGTCCCGCCTTGCGCAGGTGTTGAAAAATTTGCTCCAGGTATCGGGTGGGAATGCCCTGGCGCTCCCCGATCACACGCACTTGAACGGCGCAGCCTTCCTGACCGTTGTAGGCCAAGTCAAACATTCCGCGCAATGCGTATTCTTCCTGAGCAGTAAATCGCATGGTCCAGCCAAGGTGCTGGGCAGAGGAGAGGGCGTCAAGCATTGGCGAGGAATCCCTGAATTTGCCCCGCTTTCAGGGGATTCCAAGTTCTGCGCCGCCCGCGTCACTGGTGTATCCTCGCAGCACCATGAAGGATGCCAAGAAGCCCCGAAACCTGGAACGAGAGCGCGCACAGCGTGTCCTCGTGCGCTTTTCTTCGGGGTCGAACATCCTACGCTTGGCGACGGCCGTGCAAGCATCCATTGGCTACGTCCCACTTTATGTCATTCCTGAACTCGCTCAACATGCGGAACTGACCCCCGAACAGGCGCTCGCCCATATCGAGCAGCATCCACCCTTGCGGCTCAGCCCGCCAGGTCGCCACCAGGTCACCATCTGCACCGGAAAAACCTGCGCTGGCGCAGGCGGGGCAAATCTCGTTCGAACCGCCCGGCAAGTACTGGGCACGAACCTGTTCTGCACCACCTCCGATGAAGCGATTCGTATCGAACCTTTCAAGTGCATTGGGAAGTGTGCCATGGCGCCTAATATCCGTATCGACGGCGAGGTTCGGGGTGCCATGAACGAGAAGCGCTTCAAGTTGCTTCTGGCGGCCTTGGCCGGGCCCTCTTGGAGACCTTGAATAAGCCCGGTAATTTCCTGCGTGCTCTTGAGTAAGAGAGAAGCGGCTCTAATGCAGCAAGGTTTCCTGCTTGCGTAGCCTGCCTTCGATGACTTCGAAGTAGAGCAACACCATGACGTATCTCATTTCAGTTGGCAGGCTATCGATGAAATCACGACCGCTTCGAACGGAGGACTGTGCGAGGACGTGGTGAACCATCTCATGGACTTCTTCGAGCCGTTCCTCGACGATGTCCAGCAAGTGGTCCACGTCCTGGGAAAAAGCGCGCTGAATCGTCTCGGTATCGAAGAGCACGTGCACGCCCTGCGTCCCGCTTTGAAAAATCCATTCAGAGTTCATGGCTCTTACCTCATCCATGCGCCACCTTCCCTCTTGAGGTGCCATTAATTAATCTAATTATCGGCGACATGACCCTCGGAGTTAAGCCTCGGAGCGATTTTTGAAGGAGTGCCAGCCATGCCCTGGGAGGCGACAAGAGAACTTTTTCCCGTTACCCGGTCCTTGGTTTATCTGAACCATGCCGGTGTAGCCCCTATCTCCACGCGCGTTAGCGAGGCTCTTT
>PIVT01000644.1 GCA_003353845.1 Pseudomonadota bacterium
TGGCCGCTGCGCGCAGTGGAAATGAGTTGCAGACCTTGGGTCTGGACTACGTTGTGGCGGATCTGGGTACACCTGACGGCTGTACACTTGCAGTGGCGGAAACACAGAATCGCCTGGGGCCGGTTGAAATCCTGGTGTGCAATCACGGTATTGGTTCGGCCCATGAGCGGGTGATCTGGGAGCAGGAGCCGGAGATTTGGCGTGAAACGATGCGCATCAATCTGGATGGCCCTTATTTCCTGTCACAGCTAGTTGTCAAAGACATGATTGAACAGGGTTACGGCCGGCTTGTGTTCACGAGTTCGACGGCCGGACAGGTGGCGGAATACGCCGGCAGCGCTTACAACAGCTCAAAACACGGTCTTCTTGGCCTGATGCGCTCGGTTGCCCAGGATGCCGGGCCGCATAGCGTGACTTCCAACGCGGTGCTGCCCGGCTGGGTGCGAACACCAATGGCTGAGACTTCGGCCGAAGCCGAGGCCGAGCAGCGTGGTATCACCCCGGAGGAGGTGTGGGCAGAAAGAGCTGCGCTTTACCCGGCGGGCCGGGTGGTGACACCCGGAGAAGTGGCCGAGGTGATCGCCTTCCTGGCATCCGAGGAATCCAGTGGCGTCAACGGAGAGGCCATAACCGTAGCTCTTCGAGGCATATGGTGAAAATGAAATCAAAAAAGAAAGGAGAGAAAAATGGCAGGTCCGGAACGAGCAATTGATTTAGGGTTTGTTGACTTACGAGGAAATCGCAGACCGAAGAAGGATGAGGAGTATCAGCTTATTTCTGT
>PIVT01000645.1 GCA_003353845.1 Pseudomonadota bacterium
CTTTACTAACCTTGACCTCAGCTCCGTTGGCATACAGGGCAATATGCTGATTTTCGGGTTCGTACTCATGCCAGGCAACGGCGGCCTGGCGGTCGTTGGCGAACACTTCAATCATCCCTTTGTCGATGAATATGCGTAACGTGAGGTCTTCGCCATCTTTCAGCCTAAAGGGTGGTTCAACATAATCCAGCGTGATCGTGTCGCGATCCGTACCCGATGCGATCTTGAACCCGTTTTCACCCTTTGCGTTGGCAAGAATGCGTAGCCCAAATTCGCTGGCCTGGGGCGCATCGAAGACAACTTCCAGCTCAATCGTGTCGCCCTCCATATCCTCCAGCACCTGAGTGTCCCCAGACTTAATGGTGATGTCCTCTACCTCTTTTTGATGGGTGCGAAGTTGGGCCAATTCTCTCAACGGCCTAATCTCTAGCATGCCGTCATCGTCAAGACTGAGTTCTCGGGGCAGCGATTGAATGCCCGACTGAAGTGTCTCCATCAATCGGTCAAATTTCTTCTTCCGCTCAACACGCTGGTCGACGAATATCCCGGGTGTCGACCAGGCCCACATTACCCGGCGCCCATCAGGGGTGAGCAGCGATTCCGGCGCAAATAGATCCCACCCGGCCCAGTTCAGGAGGGCGTGATGCTCAGGCAGGTATTGTCCGTCTTTGAAATCACCCAAGTAATACCGGGCGCCCCGTCCATGGCTAATGCACAGCATCATCCATTTGTCGCCGAGCTTAAACATGTTGGCGCAGGAGACGTCTTCATCCCTT
>PIVT01000646.1 GCA_003353845.1 Pseudomonadota bacterium
GATGAGCAATAAAAAGTAAATGATGTCCATGGTCCATCTCCCTTGGTTCAAGGACCTTCATACTCCCATCTGCGACAAAAGGCAATGGTTAGGTGGGATGGGTCTTGGCGGAAAGGTACTCCAACTGACGCGTTGCCTCTTTGAAGGCGGTCTCCAAATCCATGTTGCCTGCGCACAGGCCCTTGGTCCGGTCATTCCCGTGCACAAAGAAATGCATGCCGTCCACCTTAGCGTATTTCACACATGCCTCGGTGCCCATCTCTTCCAGGCAGGCCTCCAGGTAATTCGCCATATCCTCAGGCGTTTTGAGGTACTCCATCGTGTCCCATTGGGTGAAGGTTGTCATGGTTCCTTGTCCCTCTGCTCCTGCAGCCAAAGTACCTCCCGCCAATGTTCCTCCCATACGCGCAGAGATCCCTCGGAAATCTCATCCACCGCCTGCGGGTGGTTATCGACGAATTCTTGACCTAGGACCTTGATCTGAGCTTCCCGCATCCCTTTCCGTGCTCTAGCCCTAAATCTACGACTAAGCTCGGCCCTAACGGCCTTTGAAAATTCGTCCTGGGGTTCACTTGGTATCATTCCTCGTCCCCCCGCGCCCGCGGACAAACCGCATCTTGGTCTAGGATCTTGGCCCAGGCTTCTTCCTGGAATGCTTGCTGCGTTTTCAGCAAATCACGATAGAGCTCGGCCTGAATGGTCTTCGAGCGCTCCCCGAAGGGATCGGGTAATTCGCCTTCCATCATTCCTTGTCCCCCCCACATTTCCTTCTG
>PIVT01000182.1 GCA_003353845.1 Pseudomonadota bacterium
ACCTGCTTCGCCCCGTAGCGCCGCGGGATCTCAGAATCCTGCCGCCAGTAATCAAAGCGACCACACTCGGCGCTGCTCAGGCAAAAGTTCGCGCCCTCAAGCGCCTTCGCAGGGTGAGTGCTGTAGTCGAGGATGACCGGCGCGCCCATGCCAGCATTGAGCTTGGCCGCGAAACGGTAAGCCCGTAGGAGTCGCTGCTCGTTGACGTCGTGGAGCATCAACCGACTTCCGGCCAGGGCCGGCGTGTGGATGACGTCGTTGACCATGGTTGGGCCGAAGGAGAGCCCTCCGGCTCCAATCAGTGTGATCTTCGGGCTGCGCATTGCTCTTTGTTCATCCATGTAAAGATTCGCTCCTGACCAAGTCCGAGGTCAACGCAGCAAAGGAGTTAACGCTGTGCAGTTTTCACCTGGCGATCACCTAGTCGGATGTTGAGGTCCTTTGATATTCTATCGGTCAGCGTTACCCCCAGCAAAGATCTTGATACCTCGTGTTAAAACTTGGTAGTATTTTGGCCTTCCGAGAGCGTATGCCGAATTCCGGACGCCTCGCATTCCATCCAACCTGGAGAAAAATGATGAAACGCTCGCTTCCGATCTTCTTTGCCGGCTTTCTTAGCTTCGGGCTGGTGCTCGTACTCATGGGCGCCACGCAATCACCCACTAAAGCGGTCGAGGACCGGGACGTCTATTACCCCGCGACCGAGGATCTCGCACCCGATGAGATGCGCGTCGTCGCGCTGGGTACGGGCATGCCGAGCGTTCGCCCCAAGCAAGCCGCAGCGTGTTGGCTCGTTGAGCTCGGCAACGGCGACAAGTTCCTGTTCGACATTGGGAGCGGCTGCCACGAACGGCTCGCTGCACAAAAGATCCCCTACGACTACCTGAACAAGGTGTTCATCGGTCATCTGCACGTCGACCACATGGGCGACCTTCCCAGCCTTTGGCTCGGCGGCACGGTAATGAACCGCCTTGTCCCGTTGCGCGTCTGGGGACCTACCGGCGGAACACCGGAGCTTGGAACGGCTGCCTCCATGGAACACATGAAAAAGATGTACGTATGGGACATCGGTACACGATCCGGCGTCATCGATTTCCGCGGCGGCGCACTCGAAGTCAATGAATTTCCCTTCGATGGTATCAATGAAGTCATTTACGATGAAAACGGCGTAGTGGTGCGCAGCATTCCGGCCGTCCACGGTCTCGACGGTGCGGTGAGCTTCATCTTGGAGTGGAACGGACTCAAGTTTGTTTATGGCAGCGACACCATCCCGAACAAATGGTACATCGAGTACGCCAAGGGAGCGGACTTCGCGGTCCACGAGTGCTTCTTGCCCCCGACGCTGCTGGTGACGAAGCAGGGCTTCTCGCCCCAGGAGGCGCTGATGGTCGGCACCCAGGGCCACACGTCGCCGGAACAGTTCGGCAAGGTGATGTCACTTGCGAAGCCGCGGCTAGCGGTCGGTTACCACTTCTACAACGACTTCGACACCGAGCCCGAGGTTCGCAGGCGGATTCGCAAGCTCTACGACGGACCGCTCGCCCTCGCCCTCGACTACATGGTCTGGAATGTCACCAAGGACGACATCCGCGTGCGGATGTCCGCCGTAGACGAGGAGGTTTGGCCCAGCCCGGCGTTGAAGAAGAAGATCGCGCCTGACACCGGATCGGCAATCGCGTTCTCCAAGTTCACCATCTCGGGCGCGCTCGGGTTCCCGGAGGTCACCCAGCCCCTCTTCGACGAGATCAACGAGATGTACGGCACCGAAGTAGAGCCAGTCTTCAAGAAGTAGACAGCGCCACCAAGTCGCATTGTTAGATGGAGATATCGATTGATATTCCATAAGCGTTGCTTGACCCGTCTCTTGCGAACGATACCCTCAAATTCCTTCTCCATTAAACCAGAGGAATTCAACATGACACGAAGTCTCTTTACTTTGGCAATGGGGCTACTGGTTAGCCTCTCCCTGTTGATGACAACCACAACCTTTGCCGCCGGTGGTGGCGAGGTGGTTACATCCGATCCCACAAAACCTTTCGACGCCAAGGGCAAAGAGCCATCTACGTTCACCATCGAACTGCAGAACGGCCTGCGCAAGAGCCTGCCCTTCGATGACAAGCGCGACTTCGAGGAAGCCAAGAAAGGGTTCCTTGCGGCCCCCGCGTACAAGCAGATCATGGCCGATGCCGGGCATGTGGCCTGGGACATGGGCAGCTATGAGTTCCTGCTGACCGACAAGGAATACGACACTATCCATCCCTCACTGCAGCGCCAGGCCGTGCTGAACATGGCCTATGGCCTGTATGAGGTTATGCCCCGCAAGATCTACCAAGTGCGTGGTTATGACCTGGCCAACATCACCTTCATCAAAGGGGACACCGGCTGGATCATCTTCGACCCGCTGACCGCCAAGGAAACCGCCCGAGCGGCGCTGAAGTTCATCAACGAAAAGATCGGTGAACGGCCCGTTGTTGCGGTGGTTTACTCCCATTCACACGGGGACCATTTCGGTGGTGTGCGCGGTGTGGTCGAGGAAGAGGATGTGAGGAGCGGCAAGGTCAAGATCATTGCCCCGCTAGGTTTCATGGATCACGCAGTTTCCGAAAACGTCTACGCCGGCAACGCCATGACACGGCGCATGTTCTACCAGTACGGCGTGCTATTGCCGCGCAGCCCCTACGGTCATGTAGATCAGTCCATCGGCAAGAACACCGCAGCCGGCAACCTGGGGCTCATCCCGCCGAACGTGATCATCGCCAAGGACTTCGAGGAGATGACGGTCGATGGCGTTAAGATGATTTTCCAGAACACACCGGGCACCGAAGCCCCAGCCGAGATGAACACCTATTTCCCCGACCTGAAAGCCTTCTGGGCTGCGGAAAATATCACTGGGACCGTGCACAACATCTACACGCTGCGCGGCGCCTTGGTGCGCGACGCCCTCCAATGGTCCAAAGAGATCAATGTGGCACTCTACCGATTCGGGGGTGAGGCCGAAGTGATGTTTGCTTCGCATAGCTGGCCACGCTGGGGCAACGAGCGCATCCAGGAAGTCATGCGCACCCAGCGAGACATCTATGCCAACCTCAACAACGAGGTACTGCACCTGGCCAACCAGGGAGTCACCGTCAACGAGATCCACAACCTCTACCACCCGCCCAAGAGCCTGCAAGATAGTTGGGCGGCCCA
>PIVT01000647.1 GCA_003353845.1 Pseudomonadota bacterium
GCTAGTGGAGCGCATCTGACATTAGAATCCGATTGGGGATTCCCATTTCCGCTTGGAAATGCGAGTCTGGGGGAATGCGTACTGGAATTTCATTTACTTTGACCGACACTGACCGGAAGCGGCTTGTGTCTATCGTTGCTGTTCGAAACACCCCGCAGAAACATGTCTGGAGAGCCAAGATTATCCTTCTGTCGGCAGATGGGTTGGGCACGATGGAGATCATGCGCCGAACTGGTAAGTCCAAAACCTGCGTGTGGCGTTGGCAGGAGCGGTTTGCAGAAGAGGGGGTTGAAGGTCTTTTACGCGACAAGACCCGGCCCCCGCGGATCGCGCCTTTAGAACAGACGATCATTGACACTGTTCTGTCCCTGACCGCCAGCGATCCACCCCATGAGGCCACACACTGGACATCCACCGCCATGGCCAAGCAGGTTGGCATCTCGGCGTCTTCAGTCCAGCGCATCTGGCGGGCGCACCGCTTGCAGCCGCACAGGTTCCGCCAGTTCAAGCTCTCCAACGACCCGGCCTTTGCAACAAAGCTGCATGACGTTATCGGACTTTACGTCGATCCGCCAAAGCACGCCATCGTGCTCAGCGTCGATGAGAAGAGCCAGATCCAGGCGCTCGACAGAACACAGCCCGGTCTGCCGATTAAACCCGGAAAAACAGGGACCATGACCCATGATTATAAGAGGAACGGCACGACAACCCTGTTTGCGGCGCTCAATGTGTTGGATGGCACCGTCATCGGGCGCAACATGCAAAGGCATC
>PIVT01000648.1 GCA_003353845.1 Pseudomonadota bacterium
TGCCGTTAAGCTGCGGGCGGTTCTGGCGCGCAGCTGGCGCAAGCCAGATGCGTGACAGGGCCGACCGTCTGCTTGAATGGCTCGTTAGAATTCTAAATCCATCTCGGCTGCCAATGGTTTCTACCGCTGCGTGCTGTCTGCGTAGTTCAAGGCCGGCTCTCGCCGTTCAGGCGAGACCAGGGCGCCGAATTAGGCTGCAGCGAGGTCATTAGCTCTTGAAGCCGCGAAGGCCTTCCCTCGTGAATTCCGAATTCTTCAACCCGTCTATCTTCACAGCGAGAGACACCAAATCGTGTCTTTCTCGCTCTTTCGCTAAGTAATTTCTAACACCATGCCGTTAAGCTGCGGGTGGTTTTGGCGCGCAGCTGGCGCACGCCAGATGCGTGACAATGCCGACCGTCTGCTTGAACGGCTCGTTATAGCTCCACCCGCCGAGTTCCTCAAAGCGACCAATCCACCGAGGAACTGAGCGGGGCAAACAATCTCCCTCAAAAGCAATCGGAAACGCGGGAAAGAAACAGAATGGTCGCGAGGATCATCCATCGCGGATGTCCCACCCAATCTTTCGTGATGGCGCGAAGCGCTATCACGCGCAACCAAGTTGCTGATCGATCCGACGTGCCCGAGCCGCTGACGCTTACTGAGTCTCACCTGGCGATGGTGAACGATCGAGCCCGCCAGCGTTTCAGATAGAAATACTACCTGAATGAATGAACCAATCTCTAAACTATTCTCAAAACTCTAATTCTTAGTGAGTTCATCGAGGTATA
>PIVT01000649.1 GCA_003353845.1 Pseudomonadota bacterium
CTGAACAGGTCACCCCGCACGGTGCTGATGATCCTGCCGTCACTTAACATCAGGTCGGAGCCGTCGCTTTCTGCCCACCAGCCTACTGAGAAGGGTGCGCTGGAGCCCCAATCGAAGGATCTGTCGATTATCCAGCCTTTTGGGACGTTGAATCTTGGGACGATGTTGTATTTCGGGTTCCAGACGTCTTCGAACATCCCTCCGGCGACGATGTCCCAGGAGCCGTCGAGCCAGGCTTCGGCCATGGCTGGATTGGAAGCTGAGGCTGCAACGGCCTGCTTGTACAAGGGATCAGCAGCCAACAGGATCTTGTTTTCGTCAATGTGGCCATAGATCGAACAGCGAATAGGCTCTGGCCTCCCCTTCTTGTCCACCGCATCCGAAATAACGTTTGTTAGCCACCATTTCCCGGTCAGCTGGTATCGCTCCTTGCACCATTGATGCCCAGCCCCATATGAATTCGTGGTTGCTCTCACCATGCGTGGGATACCAGGAACAGAAGACCGGCAACAAGCAAACATTCGCTTAAAGCATTGATCATCAACCCAATTAGTTAATTCCTCCCAACCAACAAACGGAAAAGCGGCGCCATGGTACTTCCAATAGTCGTCTGGTCTTGCCATGTGGCGGAATAGTAGTCGTTCACCCGTCGGCCAAGTCCACATCATCTTGGCGTGATTAAACTTTGCTCCTGGGAATATTTGCCGGAACCATTTTTCGCTTTTGGCTTGGACATCGGCAAGCTGCGGGTATGTCTGCCGGAAGATGAC
>PIVT01000650.1 GCA_003353845.1 Pseudomonadota bacterium
AACTCGTCGATATAGGTCGGCGAAGTGACTACCAGCAACACATCACCCGAAAGGATGGCCCTTTCGACCCAGCGGATACCCCAACCCAAGACATTCTTACGCGTTACCACATCGGCGACGTCCCCTATCTCGAGAACGAATCGCACTCCCTTGCGGCCCCGATTCGCGACACGAGCAAGAGCGAGCATGTCGGTGCCAAAGCAATACGCAATATCCGCCGACTCGATGGCCTTGCGTACCGCACCGATAGATTTCAGCAATGCAATACCACGTCCGAGATAATCCAAGTCTACAATCTCACCCAGTGACAAGGCGCCGTCAGGCTTCGTTTCAGCAAACTGATTGGGGCGTTCAAACCCAACGATGCGAACATCAGCGCCTCTTGATCTCAGCGCTTCAATCCGTCGCACATGGCGTGGGAATCCGAAGGTGGGCACGAAAAAAACAATCTTCATTTCAGGAATCCAGTGGGAAATATGTTGCGTCGAACGAATCGAAACGAGTGCATCCCACTTCGCTTACAACCCCGCCTCTTCGGTAGTGTGCTCACGTTCAAGATCCCCGCAACTTGCTTCGATTCCAATCGGTGTAATCGAGCACCGGCTCCATCACTGGGCACATACTTTTGCAGCCCCCCCCGCACCCTACGTCCCGACATCAAACTATGTCAAGTGTAGGACGTCAGACCCATTCGGACCATTTGAGCTGATATGCCAAGAGAAGGAATTGCCCCCAACGAATAACTACCTGCGGGCCCTTGAGTAACCCT
>PIVT01000651.1 GCA_003353845.1 Pseudomonadota bacterium
TCGTCGGTGAGGGCACCAGCCCGAGAGGCCGTCATTTGCGTTCTCACCTTAGAAGATTCTTCAAACTCTTTCGCAACGAAACACCCGCTGAATGTCAGCCACTTACTCTGGCTGGAACGAAGTTCAGCCATTGAAGGTTGGGAGAAATTAGCCATAAATGGCGAAATTGTCTCTATCGTTCCCATTACAGGACCGCCTTTGCTTGATTCAGCTTCTTCTTGTCACCGCTCCAATAGTACGCCTTACGGTAATACCTGCCTGGGCTTGCCCCAGGCAAAGTGGTGACCTTTCTCCGTTCTATGTAATCGACCATTACAGGTAACTTAGGTGGGCTCTGGACGCCGACAGTCAAACGATTCCGTGCAGACACGTTAGAGATCTGCAACCTGACTGCTCGTGCAAACACTGGGAAGCACGACATTCGACCTTTATCCGCCGAAGCGGACGATAATCCCCGTAGGTCTGTGCCGCATGACGACGCGTGCGAACCTTTGATTAGTCTCACCATATTACCTTGACCCTAGCCCTTTATACTGGATGGGATTTCCAGAGGGGTCCAATCACTCACGATCTCGGACCCAATTCGGTACATTGTCGGTTGGGCTCCACACCCTGTCATCAACGCAACAGCAGCATGCCAACCTAGGGTACTGGCGGGAATACGCCAAGTGTCTTCAGTATGGTTAAATAACCTCCTTATACACATTCAAATCACACAACTTCGGGTCGCAAACCGGGTAGGCCCTAGGGTCTTTCGACCCCAGGCCCC
>PIVT01000652.1 GCA_003353845.1 Pseudomonadota bacterium
TCTTCTCCTAGTTCGGTTCTAGTTTTGCGAAAGCGGCGGGGGGCTGCTATAGCAGACCGAAATCCCCCTGACCGCCCTCGTACCTAGTACAACACCGAAGGTAAGCGATTTATTCCCGATATTTTGAAAAGGTTTCTGAGAAACCCGGAATAAAATCGTTGCGGATGGTGTTATGCTAAGTAAAGTGCTGCACTGCAGCGCAGCAGGAAGCCCCAAGCTTCCAAGCAAGCATACTTCACTGACCATAGGGTCGTCGGGTGCTCTATCCTCCTCCCCCAACCGTCGCAGACGGGTGTATTGGGGGTATAATCATCCCCTACTACGTAGGGATCTGTGGCCATAGCCGAATACTGCAGAAATGGGGCCATTATTGAACCGTTTAGGTGAAAATATGGTGGGGTACACTACTATACTATACTATATCCCCCCGAAAGGTAGGGGGTCTCACATATCCTTCCAGTTCCCCCCAGTATCTTCCAAGTGGAAATTTCTTCCAGTAAGGGTATGTATGGGGCTGCTGTACCCAGCCGCAGCCCCCCATCCAGATCGGATTTGTGGGCGGACTCACAGGCCGGGTGGCAGACCTGGGGATCGCTGGCAGGGACGGTGCGATCCTGGCCATGGAACAAATCAATGCAACTGGCGGCATCAATGGAAGATCCCTCTCCCTGATCATCAGGGATGATCAGCAGAATTCAAATATTGCGGCCAAGGTGGTGAATGATCTTGTTCACCAGAAGGTTGTCGCCATTGTCGGCCATATGACCTC
>PIVT01000653.1 GCA_003353845.1 Pseudomonadota bacterium
GATTCCCACCACTTCACTGCGCCACCAAAAACCATAACCTTCGACAAATTTGTAGGTCCGTGATGGAGCCTGCATTGTCCTCTACAACATCGATTCCAAGACATATTTCTACAACATCACGCCGTTGGCCTCTCCTCCGGGCCGCGACCTCAAGCCGGGCCTTTTCGATGGCAGGTTTGCGGCCCAATTGTTGGTGAACTTCGAGGGTGTTGAGTCCGCCATGGTCGATCCCAAGAGCCACGTCAAAAAGTTCGGGCCTTTGAATGAAGATGAACAGAAGAAAATGCTCGCAGCCCTGGACAAAGCCCAAGGCTCGGCCTGGACAAAGCCCAAGGCTCGGGCATCTGCGCGCGAGCCCAAAATTCCCCCAAAGCCCGGGGCTCGGGGATCCGACAAATCTGCGCAGCGCGAGCCCGGTCTTGGCAAGGCCCGGGGATCCGGTAAATCTTCGCCCGTGGTTCTCGACAATAATACGGACATCGAAACAGAACGCTGGCAACGCCACCTAACCATGGCGCCCCAAGAGAACCAGGACCACGGAAGTTTGGACTAGCAGGGCCGGGGTTCCAGATTAACAGCTCGAGGTGTCGTTGTGTTGGTTTTGTCTCGTGCCTCGTGCGTGTAAGTTGCTGTTATGCCTGCTGTATGGGTGCCTCGCGGCTCGCCGTGTTGATTTTTAGAAGAGTATGTGAGGGCAGCCCGAGCTTGCTCGTTGTGTTGATAATATGCATTACAACCAACCCTGGACCACCCTGGGACTCGCACCGCA
>PIVT01000183.1 GCA_003353845.1 Pseudomonadota bacterium
ACCTTCAAACTTTCAAAACCCAGCCCGCCGATTACTGGCTGGACAAACTGCGCCAAACTGGCATTCCAAATGGCCCCATCAACCGCATTTCCGACACAATGGCGCATCCCCAGCACAAAGCCAGAAATTTCATTGTAGAGTTGGAACATCCCTTGGCCGGCGTGGTGAAATCGTTGGGAAACCCGGTCAACTTCTCACAAACCCCCGTAACGTATCGCCTCCCCCCGCCTATGTTGGGCGAACACACCGCTGAAATTCTGGCCGACCTCGGCTATGCGTCGGCAAATATTGAGCAACTAAAAGAAAATAGCATAATTTAGAAGAAATTTAAGTCTCAGTATATCCAATTTTTGGTTCTCGGAGCGCCAAAGTTCTACTTTGGCTGACAAAGCAGAGCTTTGGTACTCCACAATTTGGATCTACGGGTATTCGAAGCAGAAAAGGATAAGCTAAGGTGAAAATTTGGCAAAAAGTGGGGTTGATGGCATTTGGGAGGGGTAAAAAGGGGTTGCAAAACGAAGCAGAAGAGGGAGGGATGAGCAAAGCAGGGGTCTAGAGCGCAAAATTGGTCCAAAAATCGAGGGATCAATAGTCGGAAGAAGGGGAAAGGGGGTGTAAAAAGCCAAAAAGCGGGATTTGCAGGCAGGGGGAAAGGCAGCCCGCAGAAGCAAAGGTTGCAGGCTGTGCGCAAGAGTATAAAGTTAGGAAAAGCGACCCTTTCAGCCAGAGTAAGCGGTCAGTGTGGCTTGACGAACGAGGCGAGCCAGGGTGGTCACATTGAGCCAGACATCGGCTTGAAAGACGAGTGCCTTGCCCCTGGGTGTGCCGAAAACAGGTAAGCGTTTGAGACCCCAGCGTTCAAGAACGGCGTTGCGTCCTTCGACGGCGTTGCGGGCGCGATGGTAAAGCCGTTTCCAAGCGGGCGTTCCGACCGGAATATCGCGGACAAGGCGGTTGGAACCGTCAGAGAAGCGTTGGGCGACATTGACAATCTTGCCGTGAGGCCGGTCAGGGGACTGGAAAGGGCATTCGGGCGGTGGATAAGAGACCGTCTCAAGAGAGACGAGAGGTTGGGCGTTCTTAAGGCAAGCCTGATTACAGCACCACTTGCGACGTTGACGCTGAGGATCGAAGCCGTTGGTGGTAAAAGAATAGCCGAAGGGACAGAGGGGACGGCCTTTGTTGTCGTAGCCGCGCAAGGTCCAACCGACTTTGTCGCGGTCAGTTTGGTGGCTGCGCAGATCAACTACCCGTTTGGCCCCCAGTTGGTAGACGGTGGAGAGAAAAATATCGTAGCCCAAACCGGCATCGCCGGCCACAGCGTCGAGTTTGAGGTCAGGGTAGAAGGTCTCCAGTTGTAAGAGGAGGGCGGTGGAAGGATTTTCCTCGCGCTCATTGGCGGGCTGGAAATCGTCAAGGAGGACAATGCTGAAGCGGTGTTCCGGGTCGCTGAGTTGGAGGGGGAGACTGCGATAGCCGTAGCGAGGTTCCCCCTTCTTATCCTTCTTTTCTGTGCCATCGGTGGTTCGATGGGGCTGATTGGAAGCCTGGTAGACGATGAAGCGAGCGTCGGGGTCTCTGGGGGTGGTGAAATGACACATTTGAGCGCAAGGGGCAGTATCGCAAGCGCAGCCTTGCCTTTCCTTCTCCATCGCGGGGCAAGGGCGGGGGGCATCGGACGAAGTTGGCTGGTAACAACTTTCCTGAACGAAACCGCAGCCTAGACCAGAAGCCGCGTCGTGGATCATCCCGTCGGGGCAGATGAGGGCTTGATCCCAAGCTTGAGGACTGAGCAGGTCGGCCTGACGAATAAGGTCGACCGATTGAGCAATGAGTTCATTCAAGCCCTGGAGAGCGATATCAACTGTTTTGCCAGCCACCTCCAGTTGGATGGGCTCGCCCGTTTCGGAATGGCGGCCCAGTTGGGTCAGGAAATGACGCATCCCGCCTTCGGAGGGGAAAAGGTCATTTTCAAAACCGAAAAGGGTGGCGAGATCAGCATAGCGAGGATGACGCACTTGGGTCAAGGTATGAGCACGGCTCCAGCCATTGGTAATCTGCCAACCTTGGAGCAGAAAGAGGGAGACCGGGTCAAAGGGGATGTAGCCCCGGGCAGAGGTCCAACCCAAGCGTTGGGCCAGGACGGGACGCAGGCGATCGAAATCGACCAAGCGCAACGCCACTTCAAAATCGCTCAGATGCTCCCAGATTTTCGGGTCAAGAAGATCGTCGTAGCCCAAATAGCGATAGTGAGAGCGATAGCGTCTTTTGGGCGAGGGGGGCGTTCCTTCCGGCGTCGGCCAACGCAAAGGGAGGCGCTCCAACAAGCCAGGCAGCCCACACTGTTCCACAAAGACCGTGTTGTAGGCGCGGCTCTGGATGGCGCTCAGTTTAGCGATCATAACGCCCTCCCCGTTGTCGCAGCCAACGCTCAATTTGAGCCTCAGCCGCCTGGTAATCGGCAGCGCTATGACGTCCCAGCAAACTGCGCAATTTTTGGGAATGGGGTGGATGGCTCATTCTAGTCAGGGCTTCATGAAGTAATTGACAAATACGCTGCTGGCTAAAACCCAACTGCTGCCCGATTTGACAAAAAGTGGCCGGTGGCTGCTCAGCCAGACCGAAATAGGCGACCACGATATGGCGCAGACGGTCCGGTAAGCGCTGTACCAATTCATCCAGCGCTTCTCCAATGAGAACTGCTTCCTGAACTTGAGCTGGGTCTGGCACTGCTGGCCCTTGCGCCAGGGGGACAAAACGCCCTCTACCTCGTCGTTGACGCCACTCGACTTGTTTGGATTGCCGGTAAATTGTGGCGCTGATGCTCGGCCAAGCCGTCTGCCAGAAGCTGCGCCCGCTGACCGCGTCATAATTCACAATCGCTTGCCACAGTCCCAAGCGGCCCGCTTGTAGCGCTTCATCCACACTCAGTAAACCGAGGCCTGTCGAGGACACAATTTCTTGCACCCACGGCTCATAGACAGTCATTAACTGCTCCAGACTGCGGCCACAACCAGCCTGGGCTTGGCTAAGCAACTGCGCTTCTTCAAGTTGAAATACAGTCTCCAGTTGCCAATCATTGATGCACATAAGGCACCTCCTTCATTAAATGAGATGCCTTATTGTCTAACTGATTTGATATTTATGTAAAATCAGGATAGCCGTTATTGA
>PIVT01000654.1 GCA_003353845.1 Pseudomonadota bacterium
GCATGCTCCCAGGAATAACCCGGAAGCGCAAGATGCGTTCAAAATTTTGATGATTCACTGGATTCTGCAATTCGCATTACGTATCGCATTTCGCTGCGTTCTTCATCGATGTGGGAGCCAAGACATCCGTCGCTGAAAGTTGTATTGGATTTCCGTCTGTCCGCGGCGCAGGTTGCCGTCGTCTCGAGAGTTCGAGCCGACTCCAACCACGCTGGCTTTCGTGATGAAAGCAAAACTACGCGGCTCTTTGGTTTCTCAGTCTCGCATTTGGAGGCAGATTGATTGGGTTTGGGGTGTGTTGCTCATCCTAGAGGAAGGGAGGAACTGCCACCATCAACAAGGATGGTGGAGCCCTACCCGTCCGTCCAATGAATGGGCAGGTTTGATAAGGTTGGAGTCCCTTCCCCTGAGACAGATCTTCCTCAAGAGAGAGAACGATCTGGACCTCGGGGAAAGGAGACTCCGGTTCACGGGGTGTTTGTCCTCTCCATCCGGCTTCTTAAAAAGAAAACCGAATGAATCAGACTCATTTTGAAGTGTGTAGAATGATCCTACCGCAGGTTCACCTACGGTAACCTTGTTACGACTTCACCTTCCTCTAAAGGTAAGGATTTGCACAAATTTCGGCCAAAAACACCCGTGAAGGCGGAATCGACTGTCCTGAGGGCTCATCATTACCTTCGATCGGTAGGTGCGACGGGCGGTGTGTACAAAGGGCAGGGACGTAATCAATGCAAGCTGTTGACTTGCGTTTACTAGGAATTCCTC
>PIVT01000655.1 GCA_003353845.1 Pseudomonadota bacterium
CACGAGTCGGGTGGACCGGAGGAATTTCACCTCCAGTCTCCCACAGATCCGGACGTGAGTCTCTCGACTCATCCGGCTCCTGCCAGCCATACTCTTGATCCCTCACGGTCTCAAGCCGACGCATCAAGAAATTCGGTTCCTCCCAGTTACCTGGTTGACCTTCACTTGCTGCGAGCTGGCTCATCCCCTTCGCTCCAGTTCCATTACAGAACCTTCAACACTACTACTGGATGATCCGCCCCCTTCATGTGCATCGATACTTTCCCCCTTCGTGGGTCTCACTTATAGGGTTTTCTCTTAACATCACATGAAGAGTTCCCACGTTCCGCACAAGAGCCAAGATCAGGTTCTCGCCACCTTTATGCCGGACGCCACCCAGGCAGTAAACAGGTTTCCCCTGGATTTATCCTGGAACATCGAAAGAACCCCAGTTTTGACGCCGTCTATAACGTTTCGACACCTCGTCAGTGGTTCGTTTGCACTCGACTCCCTGATCCACACCTGCCACGATCCTATGCCGTGACTTTTCCTTAACGCTCACCACCATGGCTTTTGACCACAGCAGCTTAAGGCGGTTTGAAGCCTGCTCCTGCAAGCCGGCTCCGAGGGGCCAAACCCTCATCTCTTGCGCAGTTGCGCACACTTTATAATAAAGTGCGCTCGTGGCGCACTTTCGATACGATATACTTAACAACGGGTTTTATCTTTCCCATCGTGACGATTCCGTTTTCATAAACTCCCTATGTGGAGCCACCGAATTCCG
>PIVT01000021.1 GCA_003353845.1 Pseudomonadota bacterium
TTGATTTTCTTCATGGCGATCTCTCGCGCCTGTTGCGTGAGGTCGCCCGAGATCTGGTCGGCGTTCCAACCGTTTCGCTGCAGGTAGGAGGTGACAAAGCGAACGTCATCCTTGGTGTTGCAGAAGACGATGGCACTGTCGGGATCCTCGGCGTCGAGAATGCGCAGCAGCATTTTTTCCTTGTCGCGGGCCTGGGCAATGATGAAGCCGTGGGCGATGTCGGCCGGCGCCTCTTGGTCTCTCAAGCTGATGCGCGTTGGATTCTCTCTGAGAAAAACGCGGGAAAGCGAGAGCACCTTTTCGGGCATGGTGGCGGAGTACATGCAGGATTGGCGTTTGCGGGGAATTTTCTCCTGCAACTCCTTCATGTCGGGCCAGAAGCCCTGGGAGAGGAGCTCGTCGGCTTCGTCCAGTACCAAGACCTTTAAGTGGTCAAAGCGCAGGTTGCCGCGGCCCACGTGATCGAGGATGCGCCCGGGCGTGCCCGTCACCACATGGGCACCGGCGGCGATTCCGTCGAGCTGTTCCTGGTAGCCAACACCTCCGTAGATGGGAAGACAGTTCACGCCGCGGTGCTTGCCCATGGCGATGATTTCTTCGGCGACCTGATTGGCCAACTCGCGTGTGGGCAGCATGACCAGGGCCTGGGTTTCCGGCAGGGAGGGGTCTACTGCGTTGACGATGGGCAGACCAAAAGCGCCCGTCTTCCCACTGCCCGTGCGGGCTTGGACGATAATGTCCTCCCCCTTGGTCATGGCATTCAGGGTCTCGGATTGGACTCGCGTGGGCTTCTCCCAGCCCAAATCGCGGATTCCGGCCAGAATGTCCTCGGGAAAGTGGTCTTCAAAGCGCAGCTGAAGTTCCGGCGCCTCTGTTTCTGATTCTTCTTGTGTGTTTTCAGTCATTTATGTGTTTCCAAACAAAATTTTCTAAGGGGACACAGCCAATCCGGGCTGCGTGCTATACATGCGCCCATGTCTCGAATTTCACATGAAGAAGTACAGCGGATAGCGGCTTTGGCGCGTTTATCATTCTCGGATCAGGAAGTAACCGAGATGAGGGGGCACCTGGACTCCATCCTCGATTACGCAGAGCAACTCTCTGAATTAGATACTGAGGATGTTGAGGTTACAACCCATGTTGTACCAGTTTCGGCGCTCCTGCGCGACGATATCGCGCAGCCCGGCCTTTCAAACGAGCTGGCTTTGCAGAACGCCCCTGCTTCGGAAGGCGGAGCTTTCCAAGTGCCTAAGGTGATCGACGGAGAAGCGGGGTAGCTATGACGGACCTTGTTGCACCCCTGGGAAGCCTGCGCCAGTTGCGCGCCGCCTTGGACAGCGGTGAGACCAGCTCTGTGGAACTGGTGAATCGCGCCCTGGCGAGGGCTGAGGCCAGCCAAGCCACCTTCCAGATCTTTGTCAGTTTGCGCCCTGAGGCCGCCCGTTTAGAGGCCGAAGCTGCCGACACCCGTCGAGCCCGGGGCCAGGTGTTATCTCCCTTGGATGGCATTCCCGTGGCCCTCAAGGACAATCTGCTGCACAAGGGCGATCTGGCGACCTGTGCCTCACAGATCCTGGCGGGTTTTAAGGCCCCCTATAACGGGACGGCGGTGCAGCGTCTCTTGGATGCGGGTGCCGTGGTGGTGGGGCGGACCAATATGGACGAGTTCGGCATGGGCTCCTCCAACGAAAACTCTTCTCTTTTCCCCACGCGCAACCCTTGGGACGCCCAACGCATTCCCGGTGGCTCCTCAGGAGGCTCGGCGGCGGCCGTCTCGGCGGGCATTGTGCCCGTGGCCCTGGGCAGCGATACCGGCGGCTCGATTCGGCAGCCCGCAGCCTTCACGGGTGTCGTGGGTTTGAAGCCCACTTATGGCCGCGTCTCGCGTTATGGGCTGGTGGCCTTCGCTTCTTCGCTGGATCAAATCGGACCCTTCGCTCACACGGCGGAAGATTGCGCTTTGGTATTGGAGATCATCGCCGGGCACGATCCCCACGACAGCACTTCCCTTCCTGATACGGAAGAAAGCGCGACCCACTTCTCGGAAAGGCTAGGCGGTAGCGTTGAGGGTCTGGTGGTGGGTTTGCCGCGGGAATACTTTGTGGAAGAGGGGATTGATGCCGAGGTGTTGTCCAAGGTGAAGGACGCCGTGAGTGTCTTGGAAAAGGCGGGCGCTTTGGTCCGCGAAGTTTCCTTGCCCCACACTCGGTACGCCATCGCGACCTATTACCTGTTAGCTACAGCCGAAGCCTCGGCCAACCTCGCGCGTTTTGATGGCGTGCGTTACGGCCACCGGTCCAAACAGGCGCATGGCTTGTTGGAGATGTACAAGCAGACGCGCAGTGAGGGATTCGGCAAGGAAGTGAAGCGCCGCATCATGCTCGGCACGTACGTGTTGTCGGCGGGTTATTACGACGCCTATTACCGGAAGGCGAGCAAAGTGCGTACCTTGCTGTGTCAGGACTTCGAAGACGCCTTCGACCAATGCGATGTGATTTTGACACCTACGGCCGCAGAAGTGGCCTTCAAGCTGGGAGAGAAAACGGACAGCGCCTTGTCGATGTATCTTTCTGATGTGTTCACAGTCAGTGCCAATCTCGCGGGTATTCCCGGGATCTCACTTCCCTGCGGATTGGCGCAAGGCATGCCCGTGGGTTTGCAAATATTGGCGCGACCGTTGGATGAAGGGCGATTGCTCAACGTGGCCGATGCTTTTCAGCGTCTCACGAACTGGCATGAACAGCATCCCGAGCTGAAACTCGGCGCAGGAGGGGAAGCATGAGCATGAAAGCTTTGCCCGCCGCCGACAATTCTCAAACCTTGGATTGGCATCCTCGCTATGAAGTGGTGATCGGGCTCGAGGTGCACACGCACTTGAAGCTCAACACAAAAATGTTTTGTAGCTGTGCCGTGATTTACGGGGATGATCCCAATCTGCAGACCTGCCCGGTGTGTCTCGCTTTGCCCGGCGCCTTGCCCGTGTTGAATCGAAGCGCCGTCGAATATGCCGTGCGTGCGGGATTGGCGACCAACCACGAAATTCAAGAGCGCTCCGTTTTCTCGCGCAAGAATTACTTCTATCCCGATTTGCCCAAGGGTTACCAGATCACGCAAGACAGCCTGCCCATTTGCTTGCGCGGACATCTCGATGTCGATGTGCCCTTGAACAAGACGGGCAAGGCAGGAAAGAAGAAAGCGCAACCCGACGGCTTTTATCGAAAGAACATTGGTATTACCCGAATCCACATGGAAGAGGACGCGGGGAAATCCGTCCATGCCGAGAGTGCCTTGGGCAGTGATGATTCCCACATGGATTTGAATCGCGCCGGCGTGCCCCTGTTGGAGATTGTCTCCGAACCCGACATGCGCTCTCCCGCCGAGGCTGCTGCCTACTTGCGCCATCTGCACGGTATCTTGTGTTACATCGGTATCACCCATGGCGACATGGAAAAGGGGCAGTTCCGTTTCGATGCCAACTTGTCTCTGCGCCCCAAAGGTCAACAAGAGTTCGGAACGCGCACAGAATTGAAGAACATGAACTCGTTCCGCTATGTGGAGATGGCGCTGAACGCAGAAATCAAGCGGCAGGCCAAGCTGCTGGATGCGGGCGAGAAGGTCATTCAAGCCACCCTGCAGTACGACGTCGACCGAGATGAAATAAACGTCATGCGTCTCAAAGAAAATGCCGACGAGTACCGCTATTTCCCCGAACCCGATCTATTGCCTTTGATTGTCGACCCCTCCCTCATCGACAAGGTGCGCGAAGCCTTGCCGGAGTTGCCTTCGGCGAAACGCGCTCGTTTCGAGGAGGCGTATGAGCTCTCCACCCACGACGCCGGCTTGTTGACGAGTTCTCGTGCCCTGGCCGATTTCTATGAAGCGGCTACCCGATTACACGGAAAGGCCAAGGCCGTCGCCAACTGGATTTTGCGCGACGTGCTAAAGGTGCTGAAAGAAAAAGAAACAGACATCGAGGCGCTGAGCTTGTCCCCGGAGCAGTTGGTCGAGTTGATTCAACTGGTAGAGTCCAGTCGAATTACGGCCAAAAGTGCCCGTGAGGAACTCTTCCCTGCCATGCTGACCGAAGGGGGAAAGCCCGAAGCGCTCATGAAGAGCTTGGGCTTGGAAGCGGTTGTCGATACAAGCTTGATTGACGGCGTGATCGAGGAAGTGATGGGGGAGAATGCGGACTCCGTAGAGAAATACCTGAACGGAGACGACAAAGTACTAAACTTCCTCATGGGGAAGGTGATGCAAAAGACACAAGGCAAAGCCAACGCGGGGGCTGTGCGAGAAACCCTGATTCGAAAGATTAAAGGGTAGAGAGACCTGGAAAGGGAGTGAGGATGCGGGTGTTGCGTCGCTTAGTGATTTTCTTGTTGCTATTGATCGTCTTGGCCCTCAGTGCGTTGGTCACCTTGCTGCCCACCCTGGCGAAAAGCCCTGAAGTGAAGGATGGGATCCAAAAGGCGGCTCATGAAGCGACGGGTCGAGCCTTTGCCTATACCGACTTGACCATGGGCTTGTTCCCCCCGAGATTGATCTTGGTGAACCCGGAATTAGCGGGAGATACGCCGACGGCAGCGCCGTTCCTTTCCGCTTCCAATGTCGATCTTCGCTTGGCCATTCTCCCCTTGTTCGCCCGCACCGTTTTGGTGGATTCCCTGGTGATCGAAGACGCCAGCTTGAACTTGCGGCGTACCGCCGATGGATTCGTCTTGCCGGTTCGAGAGAAACGGGACGCACCAACACCAAAAGATCCGGCACCAAAAGATCGAGAAGAATCGGCAGAGGGAACCGGTGTCAGTTTTGGTTTGCGTTCTTTTGCATTGAGAAATGCCAATCTATCCGTATTGGATGAAACCTTTTCGCCACCTGCCAAACTAGGGCTCCATGAGATTGAGTTTCTAGCAGCGGGGACTTCGTCGACGGGCCCCATTAACCTGTCATTAAAGGCGCGCTTGCCTCAAGGGGGCGGCATCGCTGCTCAAGGCTCTTCGACCTTGGACGGCGCTTTAGATCTAGTGCTAGACATCGAGAAAATGAACCTTTCCGCTTTGGAACCGATGTTGAAAAGGGGTCGCAGTGTTGGCGGAGCCCTCTCGGGAAGCATCCGGGTCCAAGGCCCTGTCGCGGCGCCTTCGCCCTTGGTGGTCGAGCTTTCCAGCGAGGACCTGGCACTGCAATGGGATGAGGTTCAGTACAACGGACCCTTGGACCTGCGCGCTGAATTGACCGGGCCCCTGGATCGTCCCATGGGTTCCTTTGAAGCGGACGCCACTCAAGGTGAAATTAATTACGGCGATGCCGTTTTCACAAAGCCCAGCGGGAAACCAGCGAAGGTGACGGGCAAGATCCGTACCCTTGAAGATGGCAGTTTTGAGCTGGACGACGTGCACTTGAAGATTCACACCCTCGATGCCACGGCCCGGGTGCAAATGGAACCGCTGGCGTTGGTCATCAACGCGGCACCTTTTTCGCTGCAAGGCTGGGAAGCGCTGTTGCCTGCCTTGGCGGGATCTCCCTTGCAAGGGCAACTGGGATTGGAAGAACTCCATGTGGATCTAGATCCGCTGGCTCTTCGAGGCAACATTCAGCTGAAGGACGTGCTGACGACACATCCCACAACGGGCTCGCCCATTGTATTGCGTGGAACCTTCAACGCTGTAGGCCAGGACGTGCGTTCCCAGAACCTTGAGGTGGAGCTTGGGGAGCAGCGTTTTCTCGTCGAGGCTCAGCTCAGCCAGATCTTTTCCGAAAGCCCGCACTACGACCTGGGCGTGACAGCCCAAGAGGTTTCTCTAGAGAAACTCCTACTGGCCGTAATGGCCGATGAGCAAGCCATGGCAACCGGGCCGCTCTCCTTGTTGGGGCATTTCAGTGGAAACCTGTCGGACGGAGACAGTGTCCTCAAAGGGGTGACGGGGCAAATGCGATTGGACATCGGGCAGGGGCAATTGCGCGGTGTCTCTCTCTTGCGATCTACCGTGGAGCGATTTGGAGAACTGGGGAACGTCGCCTTGGCGCTGGGCAAGCAAAAGGGCGGCAGCACGCTTCAGAAATTTTACGAAGACACCTTCGAGTCGGTGAGTGGCACATTCTTGCTGGCCAATGGTGTCGCCAAGACGGATGACTTGAACTTGCGTTACGAGGATTACATTGTCGATCTCAATGGTGTGTTTGGTTTGTTGGACGAGTCCATCAACGCTAAAGGGAAGCTCACTATCCTGCCCGAGGTCGATGAGGCCTTGGCCGAGGCCGCAGGTGCAGAGGACGTGAAGGGCGAGGCCCGGGTGATCCCTTTGGCGGAGGTGCGGGGTACCTTATCGGAGCCCAAGGTGGTCCTGACACAGAAAACAGTGGTGGGATTGCTGACGACCTACTCTTCGGCCGGCGAGAAGCTGTCGGAACTCGAGAAAGATATCGATGAGGTTCTGGGCGAAGGAGCGGGGAAGGCGGCTCGCGGCCTGCTGGATTCGATTTTGGGTGGTGGTGAGTAAGGCCCGGCATTCCCTCTAGAATGCTGGCGCAATGTCAGTAGAAGCCCTACTTCTTAGGACTGCCGCGGCGCGCTTGTGATGCCCGCGAGGGAGAACCAGTTAGATGAGCGCCGCAAAAATTACTGGCGAAAAGATTTGGCTCGACGGGCAACTCGTTGATTGGGATGATGCCAATATCCATGTTTTGAGCCACACCCTCCATTACGGACTCGGTGTCTTCGAGGGGATCTGCTCCTACAAAACTCACGACGATCGCTCCGCCATCTTTCGGTTGCGTGAACACGTTCGCCGCTTGTTTGATTCGGCACACATCAATCTGCTTGAGATTCCCTACACCATCGAGCAGATTGAAGAAGCCATTCTCGAAACCCTGAATGCCAACGGTCTGACGGAAGGCTATATCCGCCCCTTGGTGTTTCTGGGTGAAGGCGCCATGGGTATCAATCCCGCGAACAACCTTGTGCGCGTGGCCATCATTGCCTGGCCCTGGGGTGCTTACCTGGGAGAAGATGGCATGAAGAACGGAATCCGTGCCAAGGTTTCGACTTTTTCACGTCACCACATCAATGCCAAGATGACCAATGGCAAGACCTGTGGCGATTACGTGAACTCCATCCTGGCCAAGCGCGAGGCCCTGCTCGACGGCTTTGATGAAGCCATCATGTTGGATACCCAGGGACTGATTTCGGAAGCCACGGGCGCCAATATTTTTGTCGTGCGCGACGGAGCCATTCGCACGCCCCAGACCCACACCATCTTGGCTGGCATTACACGGGATACGGTGATGCAGATTGCTGCCGAACAAGGTCTTTCCATCGTCGAGACGACGCTGACCCGCGATGATTTGTACATCGCCGACGAAGTTTTCCTGTGCGGCACGGCCGCTGAGGTGACCCCCGTGCGCGAGTTGGACCATCGAAAGATTGGCTCGGGCGGGCGTGGACCGATCACGGAGCAAATTCAAGCGGCCTACTTCGATGTCGTGCAGGGGAAGAACAAAAAGTTCATCGACTACCTCACCTATCTATAGAAGGTGTTCGCCATTTCATCTCCGTCCCAGAATCCTTCCAAAATGATAATTGCCAGGGGAGTGCGGGACGCCGAAGAGCGGTTGATTCAGGAGGTGTTGCGCCTCGACTCGCAGAGAGGAGGCGAGTTCGCCGCCCTCGCACAGCCGATCCGAATCGTTGTGCCCTCAAGCAGTTTAAGGAAACACCTTTCGGCCAGCTTGGTTCGTCGGGCGGGACATTCGCTGCTCGGAGTTCGACTGCACACCTTGCGCGGAGTCGCGCAAAGCATTCTGGAGGCGGCTGGCGAAGATTCCAACAAGAGCGACTTCCTCTTTTCCCTTTTGTGTCGACAAGAGGTGGCCAAAGAACCCGCCTTGCGCGTGGCCTTGGAAGAACTCGAAGATGGATTTGGCGCCGTCGTAGGCACGCTCTCTGATTTGCTGGATGCGGGGCTGGAATCACCCATGGGTGATGCGCTCTTGGAATCCCTGGAAGAACTGTCGCCCTCCAGCACACAAGCCAAGAGCACCGTCTTGTTGCGGGCACAAGAGTTGGTGCGCGTTGCGGCTCGCTTGGGTCCCGCCTTGAACGCTTTGGGTGGTGAGCGCACGGGTGATTTGTATCGCCGGGCCGCTGACTGTTATTCCCGGGATCCTGAATCCTGCCTTCCCGCCAGCAGCCTTTTTATCTTCGGCTTTGCGGACGTGACGGGTGTCGCCGGAGACCTGTTAGAGAGATTGTTGACCTACGGAAACACCAAGTTGCTATTGGATCTTCCGCCGGATCCCGCCCACCCTCAAGCCCTGGATGCAGGCGCTATTTTTGCGGATCGATTCGCGCAGCGTTTCGGGGCGTTTCCCAATGAGTCCAAACCTTTGTCCGAGTCCGGGGAAGAGACGGACACGCCCCTTCCAGCGCCCGGCTTGCATTGCTTCCAAGCCCCCGGGTCACGCGCTGAAGTCGAAGAGGTGGCTTCGCGGATTCGCGGATTATTGGACTCCGGAGTGAGCGCTGAAAGCGTGGGTGTGGTGATCCGCCAGGTCGGACCCTATGCCAGCGACATTCGAGCCGTTTTTCTGGAGCAGGGCATCCCCTACTCGGCTCCGGGTGAGTCGGGCGTGATGGCGGCACCCGGTCGCTGGCTCTCTTGTCTGCGTCAAGTGCTTCGCCATGGCGAACGGGTCGCTGTGGAGCCCTGGCTCGATGTGCTGGTGAGTCTTTCTACAGGCACGCAGAGAGAAGAGAAGAGAGAAGAGAAGAGGGAGGAGCAGAGGGAGGAGCCGTTAACCGCCTCGCAGCGCGAGTTGTTGCGTGTGGCCGCCCATGAAGCCGGTGCGGCGCGATTGATCAATCTGTCGGAGTTGTCTTCGCATGGGGTTGGGCGACCGCGGTTTTCACGCGGCATGGGCCTTCATCGTCAGGAAAAAGAAGACGGGGTTCTCTGGCAGTCTTTGAGTGAAAGGCCCGGCGCAGAGGAATGGAAGGCCTTCCTGCGGCAAGCACAGAAATGTGTCGACCTCTGGTCGAGTTGGCCACAGGACGCGAGCTGGGAAGATCACTGTGCGGCCTTGGCTCGTTTCCTGACGGAAGGGCTGGGCTGGCAGGAGGAGAACGACTCTCCGTGCCTTGATCTACTGCGGGCGCGTTTTCTGGCATTGGAAGGAGTTGCACCAAAAGATTGGCAGTTGACACGTGGGGAAGCGCGCAGTCTCTTTGCCCAAGCGCTGCTGGAAGTTGAAGAAGAGTTGCGCGCTGACCTGGGGGGCGAGGGCGCCGGTGTTCAAGTGCATAGCGTGACCGACGCCCGATCGATTTCTTTTGCGCATCTCTACTTGCTGGGCCTGAATCGAAATCAATTTCCACGCAGCATTCGTGAGGATTCATTGCTCCCTGATTGGCTTCGCCAGCACATGGCGCAACTCTTACCTGAACTGCCGCTCAAGTTAAAGGCCGCCGATGAGGAGAAATTCTTGTTCGCACAATTATTGTCGGCCAGTTCGCAGGTTACGCTCTCATGGCAGTGCGTGGATAACGCGGGCAAAGAACTCGCTTTGTCGCCTTTGGTGATGCGTTTACAGATTGAAGGAGTCTTGCCCGAGGTGGCTGACTCCAGTGCGGTCGACCCGGTGGAGCGCTGGCGGGGTGGATCTGCGCAAGGCAGCTCTGAGGTGGCCTTGCGATACGCGGCGTTGACGGGAACACGTGAAGATTTTCAGCAGCTCTTACCCACGGCCTTGCAAGCGGTACAGCACGAGATGGGAAGCGATGAAGACATCGCGACCCTGGCAGCGGCTCGTTTCGAGGTGCTGGAAGAAATAGATTTGGATTTGCGCGGGGAACGAGGCCAGTCACGGCAATCGCAAGCGGGTCCTTATTTCGGATTTTTGGGCGGCCTCCGAGCGGAGGACCCTCGGAACAATCCTTTGTATGTCACCACGTTGGAAAGCTTCGCCAAATGTCCCTGGCAATCCTTACTTGAAAAAACATTGAAAGTTGCGCCTCCGCCAGATGCCTTGGCGGGCATCCCTGTGCTGGACCACTTGCTACTGGGGAATATGGTGCACCAGGTGTTGGAGCGAATCGTCCAACGCAGCTTGCCCGCCGCAGATTCGCTAGCTGACACTCGAGTTACCCTCAAGGAATTGGAAGGGGCCGAAGCCGTTTCAGTTACCTGGCCGAAGGAACAGGCGCTGGAGAAAATTCTGGCTGATGTTGTTCGGAAATCGGCCTTCCAAATGGGTGTACCCGGATGGGATGGGTTGTTGCTACGGCGATTGCGACCCCTTGTGGAGCGGGCCAAGGCACTGGATTGGGAAGAGGGTGCGCGCGCGGTTTCTTGTCTGGGAATTGAGGCGACGGGTGAAATTTTATTCCGTGACGCCAAGGGCCGTGATCGACCCTTGTTTTTCAGAGCCGATCGTGTGGACCGCGTCGAGCACGACGGCGAGAGCCCGTCGCTCTGCCTGGTGGATTACAAATCAGGTAAGAACTTTGTGACAAAAAAGAAAGAGGCGAAGAGAGCCGAAGAACTGATCACGGCCATCGCCAGCGGAGTGAAAATGCAGGGCGCGGTGTACGCGCTATCGAAACCAGATCTGACGGGCATGTATAAATTTTTGAGCGCAGCAACTCCGTTGGAAGAGGCGAACCTGGTGCTGCGTCGAGATGAGGAAATTGAGCGAGCCTTGAGATCTGCGGTGAGCATCTTGTGGGAGGGCATGGAGAAAGGTGCGTACCTACCACGTTTGTTGGATGGCAAAGGGCGCGGATCGAAACTTTGCGATTACTGCGCTGTGTCCCAAGCCTGCGTGAAGGGTGATTCCAGTTTTCGGCAACGTCTTCTGGCGCTGCTCGGTGCACTTTCGGGAACAGACCTCGACAATACCCCTGCATTGGAAAGCTTTGAATCGCTTTGGTCCATGTCGACGGGCGATCCCCACGCGTCCTCGATTCCCGAGGATCGCTGGTTGTCCATTGAACATGAAAACCAGGGGGCGTCAAAATGAACGCCTTGCCAAGCGCTGAAATCAAAAAGCAGGAAAAGGAAAAACAAGAGATTCGCGCAGAAGATGCAAAGGCGCGCATCATGGCCCAGGCGGTGTTTGATCGACCCGTGGTGGTAGAAGCGGGTGCGGGCACCGGCAAGACCAGTGCCTTGGTCGCCCGGGTTGCCACCTGGTGCCTGGGGCCTGGCTGGATAAAAAAATCCAGCAGCGATGAGGGCCAGGACAGTACGCCAGAGGCCATTGCCGCGCGTGTCATGCAGGGCGTCACGGCCATGACCTTCACCGAGGCGGCGGCTTCAGAAATGGCTCAGCGTGTTGGTCAAGCATTTTCGGCTTTGGAAAAGGGCGAGAGCTTGCCTCTGGGCATCGATGCAGATGCACTGGATAAGGCCATGTCGGAAGGGATGTCGAAGGGAGAGACGGCTGACTTGCCCGCAGTGCGCATTGAACGCGCGCGCTGTCTGTTGTTGGCCATCGATCGATTGAGAGCATGCACCATCCACTCTTTTTGTAAGCGTCTGCTCGATGAACACCCCTTGGAAGCTGGATGGCACCCCGCTTATCAAATCGATGCCCAGGGATTGGAGATTGAACGTGTCGTACGCGAGGTGCTGGAAGAGGCCTTGAAAGCGTCGATTCAGCGAGAGGACTCTGCCTTCTTGCGCTTGGCGGATCACGGCATTGAGCCCCAGAGTGTCGAGCAGGAACTGTTGCAATTTGTAAAGCAAAGAGTTCCCGCCGAAGCCTTTCAAGAGGCGCCGCTCTCTCACCCTCGTGTTGTGCATGCGACCGAAGCTTTGTCGCACGCGCTTGAAAATTTGGGTCAGATAGCCGAACCCCATCTGAGTGGGGTCAAGGCGGGCAAGGCGAAAGTCGTGGCAGCGTTGATCGAGCCCACGCGGGAACAACTCCAACACCTCACCACTGCAGCGCAGGCTTCCGAAGAGAGTTGGTCACCCGACACGTTTTTCGATCTGCGCGATTGGTTGTCTGATAACTGGAAAGCGCTGGAGAATAAACTGAATCAGTGGAGGGCTGGTAAATTCTCCCAGGGTGAAAGCGATGCGTTGGGAGGGGAAACCGACGGATTGAGAGAAGCCGCGACGGATTTTCTCATTCATCTCGATAGCTGGGCATCCTTCGAACCCGCAGTTCTGTCCGATTTGTGCGAAGTGATGGCCGAAGGTCTTTCGGTTTGCCACGATAGATTGCGTGCTCAGGGCATTGCAAGTTTTGAGTCGCTGATCTGGGGTGCACGCGATCTGTTGGTTCAAAACAACGAGGTGGCTGGGCGCGTTCGCTCCGGAATCGATCAGCTGTTGGTGGATGAGTTTCAAGATACGAATCCAGCTCAATGCGACCTCTTGCGCGCGATTGCCTTGACGGGGGACGTGGACCGGCGCCCGGGTTTATTTTTGGTGGGGGATCCGAAGCAATCCATCTATAGCTGGCGACAGGCAGACCTGGCGGCGTATGACCGGTTTATCGAAGAGCTTTCGGATGCAGGCGACCCGCGCGTTCGGCTTGCGGTGAACTTTCGCTCTAGCGAAGACGTGTTGGAGGAAGTGGCCAGGGTGATTCGCCCTGTGATGGTCGAAGAATACGGACTGCAACCGGCCTTCGTTCCCTTGCTGCCCAAAGAGTCTGCCTCTCAAGAGGCTCAGGAACCCATTGCATGCGGAGTGGAGTATTGGGTGCCCTGGCAGTGGGATTCGGGTGCGTCCGCACCCGTGAGCCAGCTGACACAACCGGAACTCGACCCGCTTGAGGCCCGCTGGCTGGCAAATTCAATGCAGACACTTCATTGCGAGAAAAGTGTTCCCTGGTGCGAAATGGGTGTGTTGACTCGTTCCAATGATCAAGGTGCGGAGGTGGTGCGGGCGCTGCGTGCCGCAGGCATCCCCTACGTCATCGAACAGGATCGAACCTTTTACCAGCGCCGCGAAATCATCGACGCCGCTGCCTTTGTCCGTGTGGTCTTGGACCCCAGCGATAACCTGGCCCTCCTCACCTGGTTGCGTTCCTCTTGCGTGGGTGTGCCAGATGCCGCGTTGATCCCATTGTGGAAAGAAGCCTTCCCGAAACGAACCCGTGCGTTCTTGTTGGCGGAGCCCATGGAAAGCGCTTCTGACCAGAATGGGAGGGAGCTGGGTTCGCCAGCCTTATCTGAAGCGTTGGCTGCAGTGGATCGCGCCGTGATTGAAATGCCGGAGGACGTGCCTGGCCTTGAGCGGATGCAAAGCTGGGACAAAGGGTTGCGATTTGGCTTGCTGGCGCTGGCGCAGTTGAGGAGGAGTTATCTCGTTGATTCCTTTGATGACTTCTTGGAAATGTTGCCCCGGATCTTTCTCCTGCAGGCCACCGAGGGTGCTCGCTATCCCGGTACTCATCGGGTGGCCAACCTGGAACGCTTCTTCCGAGAGTTGCGTGATCTGTACATCAGTTTGGACGGCAATGTGAGCCAGCTTTTGCGGCAGTTGCGCAGCGACCTGGCGGGCGGTCGGCAAGCGGAAGCGACGCGCCCCCGTGCAGGGGTGAGTGACTCCGTTTCCGTGATGACGATTCATAAATCCAAGGGATTGGAATTTGAAGCCGTGTTTTTGCCCGGTTTGCACAGGCAATCCAAGGGGGATGACAAGAAGGACAGTCGAGCAGAGAAAGTTTCTGTCACTGGAAGGAGCGAATCCGAAGATCAGGATCTGCAATGGGAATGGCGCTTACTGGGTCGCTCGACACTGGGGTTTGGAGAGGTACTGCGCAAAGAGAAGGAGAAATCTAGCGTTGAGCGAGTGCGTTTACTTTACGTTGCCATGACGCGCGCCAAGAAACATCTCGTTTTATCGGGTAAATGGAAAGAGGAGGCGGTCCCGATCCCCCCGACCCGAGCCAGGTCCTTTCTGGACCTTGTTGCCTCGCGAGAAGCGGATGTGCCCGATTTGAATTTGATGATGATCGACTTGCAGAAGCAGGGCCAGAGCCGGCGGGAGCAGGCTGACACAAGCTGGTGTTTCCCGAGTCTCTCCCCCGAACTCAATGCGAAATCCAAGCAGGATGTTTCGAATCTCCCCAGCCTTTGCATCGAAAAGGAATTGGAGGCGGCACGGGCTGCGGAATCCTTGCGCCAGGAGCGGCGTGCCCAAGCTCGCAAGCGAATGCTGCGCGAATTTGCAGGCTCGCCTTCAGGGCTCGCTCCTACGAGGATCGAAAGGCTTGAGAAGGCTTCTCAAACGGACGAAAAACAGAGCCGTTCGTCCTGGGCAGCAACGGTGGGAACCGCCATCCATGCCGCCTTGGAAGCCTTTGAATTTCCCCTGGATCCACAAGAGGCATGGGCGCGGCAAAGCGATGGTTTGGCGAATCGGCTGCAGGCTTCGCTTCCATCGACGCAGATCCCAGAAGCATTGGAGGCCGCAAATTCTTTGTGGGAGGGGTTCCGAGAGGGGCCTTTATTCCCACTTTTTCTTGAGGCCGGAAAGTCGGAATGTGTGCGAGAACTCGATGTGTTGATTCCCGTGGATTCCGAGGAGGAGAATGGGCCCGTGGCTGTCTACAGCGGATCCATTGACCTGTTGTACAAGGATGCGTCCGGTGAAGTGGTCGTGGTTGACTATAAGACGGATGCCGTGGGCGATGCCAAGCAGGTTCAAGAACGCGCGGCCTCTTATCTTGAACAAGGTCGCCTGTATCAGCGCGCGGTTCGAGAAGCTCTCGGCCTGGAGAAAGATCCGCGTTTCGAACTTTGGTTTCTTCGTCCAGGCATCGTGTGGTCACTCGACAGCGCGCTTTGACCCCAAGACGAAACTACACAGGACTACAAGGGGTTGGGCACGTCGATGAATTGCGCGTCGATGCCCGTCTCCTGGCGGAGCGCAGAGGCAACCCTGCGCGGACCAAAACGCTCTGTGGCGTGATGTCCCGCAGCGATGAAGGCGACACCGGTTTCTTTGGAAATGGCTTGAACCCATTCCGTGGCCTCCCCTGTCAGGAAGAGATCTGCACCGGAGTCCACGGCTTCGTACAAGAGGTCGGGCGCCCCACCGGAGCAAATCGATACTTTTTGAACCTTGTGTTGTGGCTCGCCCTGCGCGAAGAGAATGGGACCGATTTCAGTTTCTACGCGGCGACAAAAATCCTCAAAGCTGACCGCGCTTTCGAGCAGACCCGCGAACCCGATGAGTTGGCCTTTGTATTCACCAAAGGGTCTGCGCGTGTCTTCAGATAGGCCCAGGGCCTCGGCCAGACCGGCATTGTTTCCCAAGCGGGGATGGGCATCCAAGGGTAGATGGTACGCGAAGAGATTTAATTCGGCGTTTACCAACCTGGAGATGCGCTTCCCCAACCAGCCGGAGATGGTTTGGATACCGCCCCCCCAGACGAGTCCATGGTGTACGAATAAGGCATCCGCTTTCTCTTGGATCGCCCGTTCAATCAGTTCTGCGTTGGCGGATACCCCGCAGATTATTTTTTCGATCCCGGCGCGCCCTTCGACTTGAAGTCCGTTGTGTGCGGCATCTTCGAAGTTTTCGGGCGAAAGCCAGCGATCCAAGAGTTGATGGAGTTCGGGTCGCTGCATCTTGTCTCCTGGCGAAGGGGTTTTAAGAGGAGCCCAACGCACTTGTGAGTCTAGCGCGTTTCTCGCGCGTTTCTCGAAAGGCAGGCTCATCCATTCAGGGGCATGGCGATACTGAAGCGCGTTCCAGTTGGCGAAGTTTCAACGCGTAGATCACCTCCGAATCGCTGTACGATGCGGTAGGAAATGCTGAGGCCAAGGCCGGTGCCCTGGTTTGGGTCTTTGGTCGTAAAGAAGGGATCGAAAATTTGCGAGAGAGTTTCTTCCGAGATCCCAGTACCGTTATCCGAGACGTGCAGTAGCACTTCTTCACCCGACCATTCGGTTGAAACAATGATTTTATTATTGTCGAGGTCATCGCTGGGAAAAGCTTGCAGGGCGTTAATCAGGAGGTTCAGCAGAACCTGTCGATAGAGCCGGCCGTCTCCAATGACCAAGGGGACGGGCTTGAGCTCTTGGATCAGGGCGGCCTTATTGCTCGCTTTGTGTTGGATCATACGCACGACGGAGCGGGTCACTTCGCACAAGTCGACCTGTTCGATGTTATTGCTGGCCGGGCTTGAGAAGGTGGTCAAGTCATTGACGATATTGCGCACATGATCCACGCCTTCGCGGCACTCTCCGATGACTTCGAAGGCTTCATCAAGGTATTCAGGCGTTTTGCAGAGTTGTTCCAAGTGGTTCAAGTTGCTGGTCAAGTAAGCCATGGGATTATTGATCTCGTGGGCCACGCCAGCAGCCAGGGTACCGATGGCAGCAAGTTTTTCACTTTGAACGATTTGCATATCGAGGTGTCTCAATTCGCGGGTGCGTTCGTCAACCAAAGCGGCCAGGTTGTCGGACTGATGTTCCAAAGCGGTGACGGAATCGACAATGGGTCGCATGACGATGGCGGAGACAAAGAGAAGTGTAGAGGAGTATCCCCAGAACAGGAGCGGAGGGAACGCATAGAGGCCCGCACCGACTGCGACGTCACTTAAACCCGTGGTCCACCAGATGGCCAGCGTCAGCAGAATCATCTTGGGAGAGATTTCACAGGGCTCGGGATCTCTCAGTAGAATACGCGTGCAATACGCCCCAGCAAATGCGAGAGGGATGTAGGGGACAGCGTCGGCGGTAGTGAGAATCGAAGCGGGGGGGCCGGGTAGCAAAAAGGCCAGCGCCGAAAGAGGTGCGCCGAGGAGTACGGCTGCACCCGCCGCGGTGGATAAGAGGGCGTAGACGTCGAAGGCTTTGACGCTGGTTGGGATCTCGATTTTGCGCAGCTCACAACTGAAACGCAGGATGCTGAAGATGAGGAGCAGTGTGGCCAGGGCGTGCGCGCATTGAGCCGCCGGTGAAGCGGCAAATTCGGGATGTAGAACGCGAGAACACGCCGTTGTGGCGCTGCCGGCGATGCCCGCGGCACCGATGGCAAACCAGAGGTGGATCCGTTCGGTGCGTCGAAGCAGAAAAATCCAGCCGTGAAAGATTGCCGCGGAGATGGCGATTACCGTTGTAACTAGCGGCATCAGCAGGTAGAAATCCATCTTGGGCTTATCGGGTGCTGGATAGATCAGGTTTAGGGCTTGCAGGGAGTTCAGGGTTGTTCTTCTCTATGACTAGGGTGATTTCGCGAACTATTTGATTAATACTGGAAGCGGCACTTCCCCCATGCGGTCGAGAAGGAGGTTGGACATGGATCAAGACAGGAAGAAGTCGCCGTTCTGGCGCTGGTGGCCTGCGCTGACGGTTTTGATCCTGGCCATCTTTGCGCAATTTTACCCAGCACCGAGTCTGGCTCGCGAGAGCGGGGCCGACGGCAAGTTTGAGGATCGGCAGTCGGCACATTTTATTCTGTATCAAGACGTCGATATCGATAAACACTCGGGCCTGTACGGCTCAGATCGTTTCGAGCGTGACGTGCTTGCTGTGCTTGAAGAAGCCTATGACCTGGTCTTGAAAGACCTGGGTTGGAGGCCGCTGCGCCGGGTCACCGTGGTGATTTATGACGATCAGGTCTTTGAAGATAAGTTTGCCGGGTTGTTTCGATTTAGCGCGGCGGGTTTTTACGAGGGTGTGATTCGCGTGCGCGGTCGTACCCGTGTCGATGAGCGGCTGACAAGGGTGTTGTACCACGAATATCTTCACGCGGCTTTGGATGCCGAAGCTGGGGGCAAGCTGATTCCTGGTTGGCTGAATGAGGGGTTGGCTGAGTATTTTGAGCACGAAGCGGTGGGGATCCGCACTCTGCACCCTGGAGAAAGGGCGTTTTTGCAACAGGCGATCAACAAGGCTGCCTGGATTCCTTTGCGCGAACTCTCCAGTCCCAGTTTTTCTCGATTGTCGGCAGAAGAAGCCAGCCTGGCTTACCTGGAAGCCTATGCCATGATACGCCACATCGCCGACCACTACGGAAAACGCAAGCTCAGTCACGTCTTGCGCGATCTTTTGCGCACTGGTGATTTGGATCGCGCGCTGCAGCGAAACCTGTCACGGAAGCTAGATGAGCTAGAGGCCGCCTTGGTGGCAGAACTCTCCTGAATTCTGGGGAGTCTGGCGGCTGTGAACCGCAGCATGAAGCCAAAACCTTTATAACGCTTTACAGTGAATTGCCGATAGGTTGGGGATGGGAATTGCCATTGCTCACGACATCTTTGCGCTCTCGATTCTTGTGACCTGCCTCGTCTTGGTAGGAGGGCGGCGAGAGCGAACGGAACTGCATTGGCTCCTATTGGGTGCTGTCGCCTCGTTGGCTTTTTGGGTGTTAGGGGATTTGGGTCGCTGGTGGTTTCCCGAAGGGCAATGGAGTGGTCCGGCCATTCGCGTGATGCTCCTGGGCATCTATGCCTATCCCGTTTTTTGGTTGATGCTTGCAGCACGCTGTGCGGGCGTTTCCCATTCACCATCGGTGAAGAGAGCCTTTCGCAGCTTGGTGGTCGCTCCCTCGATGCTCGCCTTTGTTTTATTGCTCACCAACGATGCACATCATTGGCTACTGCGTTCGGAAATCAACACGGGATTGCGTGAGCTATCCGCTTGGGCGGGGCCCTTATTGTGGGCGTATGTAAGCTGGGCGGCGATCTGCGGAGTGTTCGCGGCCGTGCTGTTTCTAATTCATTCGCGCGAGTTGGCCCGACAAGGGCATCCCGTTCGAGCTATGGGAACCGTGGCGCTAGCGATTTTTCCCTACTTTGCTGGAAGTCTGTTTTTTATCAAGGTCACACCCGACAATGTAGACTTTACCCCGGGCGCAGCCTGTATCAGCTTGCTTTTGCTTGTGACGACCACCTTGCACGACCGGCTCTCCGCCTCGCTGCCCATCGCCATGCGCGACGTCATTACCAATTTGCGTGAAGGTGTCATCCTGGCCAATCAGCGCGATGAAATTGTTGCGGGTAACCCTGCATCGGAGCGCATTGTTGGGGAACGAATTCCCATTAACAGCAAGGTTTCGCTGCGGGAACTAATCACTTCAGTTTGCGGTGACTCATCGGATGCGGGCTCGGAACAATTTCCAGAGAGGTTCTTTGAAGAATCAGATCCCGTGTCGGCGGAAATACGTACTCGAGAAGGACGTGTGATCGAAGTGTACCTGACTCCCGTTTGCCGTCCGGGCGGTGAGCCCGTAGGACGTTACGCGGTACTGCGTGATCGAACCCAAGAGCGGCGCTACGAAAACTTCTTGGTGCAGAGCCAGAAACTGGAAAGCATCGGCATTTTAGCCGCAGGGCTGGCCCATGAGGTCAACAACCCGCTGGCGTATGTGCGAGCCAACCTGTCCTTTTTACAGAGCTTGTCTGAAACGGTAGACAAGCACATCGATGCCTTTGAGGGAGAAGACGCAGTATCCCTGAGTGAGATGGGACAGATCGTTGAGGAAACCAAAGATGGCATTGAACGCATTTCCAAGACGGTTAACGGATTGCGCCGTTTCTCTCGAATTTCCTCCGATGAGTTGACGGATTTTGATCTGAATTCTGTGGCGGAGGATGCCATCAAGTTGGCAGAACTTCATCGCAACCGCGGGGTCAAAGTGATTCAAAGTCTGGCGAAGGACTTGCCCTTGCTACGCGGGAGCGAGGAAAGAATGGAGCAGGTGCTGCTGAACCTCCTGTTGAATGCCAAACAGGCATTGGCTGAGCGAGATGACGGTGAAATTTTTGTGACAACCTGTGCCCTGCGCGACGATATTGAGATTTGCATTGCGGATAATGGTCCCGGTCTTTCAAGGGCGGTTGCAGCGCGTATTTTCGACCCCTTCTTTACGACGAAGAACCCAGATGAAGGTACCGGGCTCGGTCTCTCCATTGCCTTTGATATCGTAAGAGAGCACGGAGGTTTCCTCGAAGTGACTTCTCGCGAAGGACAGGGGGCCTGCTTTACAGCGCGCTTCCCCAGGGCCATGTTGACCACAGATCGAGAGCGGCTGGCCCGATAAGGATCAGTGGTGCTCGTCTCCTGGCGCCGCCCATTTTCTAAACACTTCTCCTTCGCACTTCTCAAGCTAATGGGTACACTCCTTCCTCGCGATTCGGGCAATGCGGAGGAACCCCCATCATGGCAGATTTTGTTTATACCATTCAGAACTTGAGCAAAGTCGTCGGTCAAGGCCGAACGATTTTGGACGACATCACCTTGGCATTTTATCCGGGCGCCAAGATTGGCGTGCTAGGTGCCAACGGCTCTGGAAAGAGTTCCTTGCTCAAGATCATGGCGGGCCTGGATCAGGATTTTATTGGCGAGGCGAGAGCGGCCAAACGAATCAATGTCGGCTATCTGCCGCAGGAGCCCGTGCTCGACCCCAGCAAAGATGTCAAAGGGAATGTCGAAGAAGGAGTCGCGGAGATTCGAAATATGCTGGTGAAGTTCGACGAACTCTCCGCACGCTTTGCCGAAGAAATGAGTGACGACGAAATGGCGTCGCTATTGGAAGAGCAGGGAAAGCTGCAAGACCGCATTGATGCCGCCGGTGCGTGGGAACTTGACCGCACCTTGGAAGTGGCTATGGACGCCTTGCGCTTGCCACCGGGTGATGCCGATGTCACCACCTTGTCCGGTGGTGAAAAACGCCGCGTTGCCTTGTGTCGGTTACTGCTTTCCAAGCCTGATATGTTGCTATTGGACGAGCCGACCAATCACTTGGACGCCGAGTCCGTCGCTTGGTTGGAGCGATTCCTCGATGACTACACGGGGACGGTCGTGGCCGTCACTCATGATCGTTACTTCCTCGACAACGTCGCCGGTTGGATTTTGGAATTGGATCGCGGCGCGGGTATCCCCTACCAGGGAAATTACAGTTCCTGGCTCGAACAAAAACAAAAGCGATTGGCGGTGGAAGAAAAGAAAGAGACGGCACGCCAGCGCACGTTGAAAAGAGAGTTGGAATGGATTCGCATGGGCACCAAAGCCCGTCATGCCAAGGGCAAGGCGCGCATCAACGCTTACGAATCGATGTTGGCCGAGGACCAGAAATCTCGGGTCGAAAATAGGGAGATACCCATTCCGCCCGGTCCGAGGTTGGGTGATGTTGCGATTGAAGCCCATGACTTGCAAAAGGGTTTTGGAGACATGCTGTTAATTGATGACCTGAGCTTCAGTCTCCCTCCCGGAGGTATCGTGGGGATTATCGGTGCGAACGGCGCGGGGAAGACCACGCTGTTCCGGATGTTCGCAGGGCAGGAGAAGCCCGATGAAGGGACGCTGAAGTTTGGAGAGACGGTGAAGGTCTCTTACGTCGATCAGAGCCGGGAAGATCTCAACGCTGACAACACGCTATGGGAGGAGATAAGCGGCGGCGAAGATTTGATGATGGTTGGCAGCACCGAGTTGCCGTCCCGTTCCTATGTCTCTTCCTTCGGTTTTAAAGGAACCGATCAGCAGAAACGAGTCGGGCAACTTTCTGGCGGTGAGCGAAATCGTCTGCACCTGGCCAAGCTGCTTACAAAGGGCGGGAACGTGCTGTTGCTCGATGAGCCCACCAATGACTTGGATGTGGATACCCTGCGCGCCTTGGAAGATGCCATTTTGAGTTTTGCCGGTTGCGTTGTGGTGATCTCCCATGACCGCTGGTTCCTTGACCGCATTGCCACACATATACTGGCTTTCGAGGGTGATTCTCACGTGGAATGGTTTGAGGGGAATTACCAAGAGTACGATGCCGATCACAAGCGTCGCTTCGGTGCCGATGCCGATCAGCCTCACCGCATTCGATACAAGAAAATTCACGGATAGCGATCAGGGCTGTTCGCTTTCCTGACCGGCTGGTGCCCGATGGAACTGGCGGATGGTTTCCATGCCTTCGGCGCAGCGCGGATCGCTGCCGCAGACTTCCCAAGCTTTTACGAGTACGCCTGAATCAAATGGCTCGGTGTAGTCAAAGTTCTGTGTATAAAGATCTAGAACCTGGCTGGCACTTTCGTAGGTTGGGGGGCGCTCCCCGGGATGCGCAGGATCATAAAGTGAAAGGAGTTCGTCGACGGCCTTCATGGATAAGCTTTGATCACCCGATTGGTTCGCAATCATGCGTAACTTCTGATGGGGTAGGCTGCTTGAGGGGTACGCTTTTTGCCAACGAGCAAAGATGCTGAGGCAACGCATTGGGGCCACCCGGCAGACATCTTCAGCGATGCCTAGCCATTCTTCTTGAGAAAGTTTCGTTTTTCGCCATTGGAGATAGTTGCGCAAGGACGAATGACGTTGACCCGCTTGGACGGCCGCACTGGAAAGTGGGAAAGGGAAGCTCCCCTTTTGGTGGGTGTAGAAAGCTCGCGCAGCGATGTCACTGAGGCGAGGGTGTTCGATGGTGTGAATCGGACCGGATAGGTTGGCGTGTTGCAAGGTGTTGGTCGGGACGAGTTCATGGGAAAGGAGGATGGGCAATGTGGGCATGCCAATGCTTGCGAAGGAACGTTGCATCACGGGTTCATTAAAACGAGTACTGATATCTTCCCACGTGACTCGATTGTGGGGGTCATTAAAGCCCAAGATGACATAGTCGCTTTCATCGATAAACCAGATGGAGACTCGTTCGAAAACCTCAAGATAGGTGCGTGTCACAAGGTTCAAGGTCTCATCGTCGGTCTCATAGGCGTGCATCCACTGTGCGTACACTCCCTGTGGAGAGAGACGGCTGCGCGCGGCCATGAGAAACTCCTGGCTGTAGAGCATTTCAACACCGGTGACCCAGGGATTGGGAGGTTCCGACATGATGACGTCAAAGATTTCATCGCTGCGCAGCAGGGCGCGATAGGCATCGCTGCGCATGATTTCCACCTTGGGGTTTTTGGAAACTGCTCCGTTAAGTGGATCGAAGTAGCTCGCCGCTTGGATGACACCGGGAGAGATTTCGGCTACGACGACGCGCTCAATGCTCGGCTGGGACGCCAAGGCGCCCACAGACATACCGGTTCCATAACCGATGATAAATCCGTTTTCGGGTTCTCCTGCAAACAGCGCGGGTAGAAGCACGAGCATGAAGGTTGTCGGGTTGTCTCCAGGGATGGCGCTGTCGGATTTTCCGTTGTTGACAATGGAGCGTACCGAAGGCGTTGGAGAAAACACTGCGACACTCATGGTAGGGTCATCGGTGCTGAAGAGGATCCGGTTTTTCGGGAAGTGACTGTAAAAAGCGCTGGCTCCAGTGTACGTGATGTCATCGGCAGTGTGTTCCGTGAAGAGCCCTAAGTTCATTCGTACGGGCGCCCACGCGGGCAGTGCGCCCAGAAGTAGCAGAGTGCAGGCGCAGCTAATGATCGACAGCATCTTTCTCGATGGGAAAATTTGAATGGTTAAGACCGTGGCACCGATGGCCAGGGCGAGTACAGCCAGTCGGAAAATCTGATGCAGGTCCAGCCAAAAGAAAAGTGCGTAGCCACCAATGAGCGCGCCGATCAGCGAACCTACGGTGTTCCATGTGTAGATCTTGCCCGCTACTTCGCCCAGGTCACCGGTCTCGTGACGCAAGTGATGAAAGAGCAGGGGAAGCGTTGCTCCTGAAAGTCCGAGGGGGATGATGAGGATGCCTAGAATGGAGATGAGAACGCCGCTGTAGTAGAAATAGAAGCTAGCGGGATCGGAGGGGAAGAGGAGGCGTAAGCGGTAGCCCCAGTAAGGCAGTACGTCGATGGCGGTGTACATGGCGATTAAGTAAGCGACGAGCAGCCATTGGCTAAACACGAGGTAGCTGGGTCGTATTTTGGGAAGGGCGGAGACGGCGAAGCTGCCCAGGGCAATGCACAGCACAAAGGTGGCCACAACCATGGAAAAGGTGAAGTGCGAGGCTCCCAGGGTGAGTGCACCGATGCGGTTCATGGATGTCTGTAAGGTCATCATGGCGAAACCAGCCAGCAATGCGACCACTGCGTAGCTGGCAAAATTTCCCACGGACGTGGAGGTTGCTTTCTTGGTTACATCGTCCTGGATGAAAGTGTCGGGTCGCTTGGCCAGGGCGATGAAAACCAAGCCCGCGGCCAGATTCACTAAAGCCATGCTCATGACACTGAATTTGAGCCCCAACTCGGGAATGAGAAAGAATCCCGCAGCGATTGCTCCGATGAATGCGCCCGCAGTGTTGAAGGCATAAATGAAGGCGTGGGTTTTCGTGGCGTCGTCGAGACTGTGTGCGAGGCCTTGGGTGAGAAGTGGAATCGTTCCCCCCATGAGAACCGTGGGCGGGCCGATGAGTAAGACGGTCAGCAACACATCAAAGGCAAAGGCTGCGCCCGAGGAAGTGTGAGGCACCCAGAGCGCCAGGGCCAAAACGCCCTTGAACAAAAAAGGAAAGAGCAGGGCCCACAGCCCGATGGCGGCCTCGACGCAACCGTAGGTGAAAAGCAGGCGTGGCGGACGACCTTCTCGCTCGGCCCTTTGGACGAGGCCATGAGACACCCTTCCGAAGAGGGTGTAGCCATAGGAGAGCCCGCCTAGGAAAATGCCCAGCACCGCCGCCGTGGCTTCGCTGTGGGAACCGAGCAATGCGGCTAGATATTTTTGCCACGCGACTTGATAGACGAGACCACTAAAGCCTGTCAGTACGGTTAGTGTAAGCGCAATCCAGCGAGTCATGTGATGCCGCTTCCCCCGTTACCGATGTAACTGTAGCGAGCTTAGCGACCGAAGTGTTTCTGAATGCGCCCGATGGCCTCTTCGACATTTTGTCTCGAATTAAATGCCGACAGTCGAAAGAATCCTTCGCCCGACGGGCCAAAGCCCGAGCCGGGGGTACCGACGACGTGGCAGTTGGAGAGCATCTTGTCGAAGAAGTCCCAGGAGGAAAGCCCATTGCGTGTAGCCATCCAGATATAGGGGGCGTGTTCACCACCGTAGATGGTAAAGCCGGCCTGGCTGAGTCCTTCGCGCAACAGGCGAGCGTTTTCCATGTAGAAAGCAACTTGTTCGCCCGTTTCTTTCAACCCTTGATCCGTGTACACGGCAGCGGCAGCGCGTTGCACCACGTAAGAGGCCCCGTTGAACTTGGTGCACTGGCGTCGGTTCCAAAGCGAGTTGATGGAGACGCGCTCGCCCTTTGAATTGGAACCGGTGAGTTCCTTGGGGACGATGGTAAAGGCGCAGCGCACGCCGGTGAACCCTGCGCGCTTGGAAAAACTGCGCATTTCAATAGCGCATTCGCGCGCGCCATCGATTTCATAAATGGAGCGAGGCAGGTCGGGGTCGGTAATGAAAGCTTCGTAAGCGGCGTCGAAGATGATGATGGCATCATTGCTGCGAGCCCAATTCACCCAGCGCTGCAAGTACTCGCGCGTGGCCACAGTACCTGTGGGGTTGTTCGGAGAACAAAGAAAAGCGATGTCGGCCTTTTCCGTAGGTGGCTCCGGCATGAAGTAGTTTTCAGCCGTGGCGGGTAGGTAGACCATTCCTTCGTAGCGCCCTTGCTCATTCACCTCACCCGTTCGTCCGGCCATGACATTGGAGTCGACATAAACCGGATACACGGGATCGGTGACTGCGATGATGGTATCGCTGCCGAAGATCTCTTGGATATTTCCCGAATCGCATTTGCTGCCGTCGGAGACAAAAACTTCATCGCCCGCGATATCGATACCACGCGACTTGTAGTCGCCTTCGCGAATCGCGTCGATGAGGAAGCCGTAGCCTTGCTCGGGGCCGTAGCCTTTGAAGTCCGCGCGTTGGCCCATCTCATCCACGGCGTTGTGCAATGCACTTACAATGGAGGGAGCCAAGGGCTCGGTCACATCGCCGATGCCCAGCCGGATCACGGGCGCCTTGGGATTGGATTGTTGGAATGCAGCTACACGTCGCCCGATTTCCGGAAAGAGGTAGCCAGCCTGAAGCTTTTGGAAGTTCTCGTTGATTTGTGCCATAAGGCCGCGAAACATAGCAGCGTCGGTCCGTCCATGCAGCTGTCCATTCAGGGCACGAAAACCAGCCCTTTCGCGGATTAAGCGGGTGCCAGGGCCTCGATCAAGGGCATGTCGATTCCGGCCGAACCGTCGGGGGGCAAAGCTTGTATCGCCACGTGATCGGCCCCCGCATCAAAATGTTCTTGGATGCGCTTGGCGATTGTGCTCTCGTCGCCCCAAGCCACCAGGGCATCGATCAGCCGATTGCTGCCACCGTCCTGGAAGTCGTCATCGCTGAAGTCGAATTCTTTCAAGCTATTTTGATAATTGGGCGCGCTGATATAGGGCTTGAGGGCGGTGCGTGCCGCCGTGCGCGCTTTGCTGGGGTCGCTCTCGCGCAGCAACATTTGTTCCGGTGCCAGCAATGTCCCCGCGCCCAGGATTTCACGGGCTCGGGCTGTATGCTCAGGGGTGACCAGGTAAGGGTGGGCTCCCTGAGTTCTCTCGGCGGCCAATTTCAACATGCGTGGACGCAGGGCGGCCAGCATCATGATCCCCGGGTCTTTGGGCTCGTGGGCCAGGTACAAGGATTCCTCCATGCGGTCCAGGTAAGCGCGCATGGTTGAAAGTGGCTTGCTGTAATCGTGCCCGCGCACTCCGTCGACCAGGTGGGCATGGGAGACGCCGAGGCCGAGAATGAAACGCCCGCCCGACAGGTCGGCCAAGGTTTTTCGCGATGCGTTCATAGCCATGGGATCGCGTGCGTAAATATTGGCGATGCCGGTGGCCAGGATGAGTGATTGGGTTTGTCCGGCCAGGTAACCCAGCAAGGTAAAGGGGTCGCGTCCCACCGCTTCGGGCACCCAAAGTGCTGAGTAACCCAGCTGTTCTATGCGTCCGGCCAGGTCGGCGGTCTCCGCGCGATCAAAACTGTCTAACCAAGACCAAACGCCCAGTTTGCCCAGTTCCATTTTACCTTCCTTTCTTATGGCTTCTTCTATTATGCACCTATCTAGGTGAGGTATTCGGGGAATTCACCAGCTTTGAGCCTGCGCAGGTACTCATCCAGGTCCACTTTGATTTTTCCGCTGAGCATGACGACGCCCATGATGTTGGGAAAGGCCATGCCGAGAATCATCAGGTCGGAGAATTCGATGACATTGTGGAGTTCCGAGATGGAGCCCCACAAGATGAAGGCCAGAAAAATTCCCTTGTAAAACATGATGGAGCGAGTCCCGAAGAGTCGCGCCCAGCACTGCTCGCCGTAATAGCTCCAAGAAATCATCGTGCTGAAGGCGAACAACACAGCGATAATGGCGAGAACCGTGGGAAACCAGGGGAAGACCGTGGCGAAGGCATAGGAGGTCATGGAAATACCTTCGCCCGCTTCGGGAGAGCTGTAGGCGCCGGTGCAGACCAAGATGAGCCCCGTCATGGTGCAGACCACAATGGTGTCGATGAAGGGTTCGAGCAAAGCGACGATGCCTTCGCGAACGGGCTCTTCGGTGGAGGCCGCGGAATGGGCAATGGAAGCGGAGCCGATGCCCGCTTCGTTGCTGAAGGCTGCGCGGCGGAAGCCCTGAATGATGACACCGACGAAACCGCCCAGACCCGCTTCAAAACTGAAGGCCGAAGAAAAGATAACGCCCAGTCCTTGGACGAGATTCTGCGCGTTGACCAGCAGAATCCACGAGCCACAAATCAGGTAGGTCCCACACATAAAGGGAACCAGCAGCGCCGCTACTTGTCCAATGCGTTTAATGCCGCCGACGATCACCAGTCCGACGCCAAAAGCCAGCAAGAGTCCAAAAAAGATTGCCCCGCTATCGTTGTTCAAGACGGGTATCACCGATGCCATCTGCTTGTAGCTTTGGTTGGCCTGGAACATATTCCCTCCGCCCAGGCTGCCTCCGATACACATAATGGCAAACATCACCGCTAACACGCGCCCCAGATGGGCAAGCCCCAGTTCGGTCAGGCCGTCTTGCAAGTAGTGCATGGGGCCGCCCGAAACGTGACCGTCATCGCGCACCACGCGGTATTTCTGACCCAGGGTGCACTCGGCAAATTTGGAACTCATGCCCAGGAAGCCCGCCACTACCATCCAGAACACGGCACCGGGACCACCCAGTCCCACGGCCACGGCCACGCCCGCGATGTTCCCCAGGCCCACCGTGGCGGATAGGGCCGCGGACAGTGCTTGAAAGTGGCTGATCTCTCCACGCTCATCGGGGTGGGAATAGAAACCGCGCACGCAATGCGTGGCGTGGACGAAAGCGCGGATGTTCAAGAATTGAAATTTGAGAGTGAAGTACAGCGCACCCAGGGTGAGCCACAGGACGATGAAGGGGATCTGTAATTCGCCCTCGGCGCCGTTGTCCCAAAAGGCGACATCCCAGAAGAGAAACTTGCCGATAAATCCGTTTATCGTCGGAAGTAAGTTTAGAAAGAACTCTTTCATGGCCCCCACAGCCCCCCATGCATCATTTTAAAGCAGTGCTTTTTAATCGGTGGTACCAAAAACTTTGCGTCTGCTTACGATACTTCTTCCAGCGAATCTTGCGAAAGATAAGTGTATTCCGTGAGCCCCTGCTCGTAACGACGACGCAGGAGGGCCGAATCCTCCAAGCTGAGTTGGCCTTTGCGCAGCGCCGTTTCGATGATGCGGCGCACGCGCTCCACCAAGGCTTTCCGGTCGTACTGAACGTAACTCAAGACTTCGTCGACGCTGTCGCCCTCGACGACGTGTTCGACGCTGTAACTTCCCTCTTCCTCGATGTGAATATGAACGGCATCGGTGTCGCCAAACAAGTTATGCAGATCCCCGAGAATTTCTTGATAGGCACCGATGAGAAAAACACCAATAAGATAAGGCTGCTTGTTCCAAGCGTGAAGTTCAAGCAAGGGCTTGTCTTCCTCCTGGCTGATGAAGCGGTTGATTTTTCCATCACTATCGCAAGTGAGGTCGGCAAAGATGCCTTGCCGTGTGGGCTCTTCGTCCAAGCGGTGAATGGGCATCACCGGGAAGAGCTGGCCTACGGCCCAATGATCGGGAATGGATTGAAATGTGGAGAAGTTGGCGAAGTAGGTATCGGCCAGAGGCTTTTCCAAGATGTCGACGTCCTCGGGCGGATTGGGCATTTCGTGCAGGATGCCCAGAATCTTATGGCAGCAGTGCTGAAAGATTTCCTCGGCGCAGGCGCGTTCTTGAATGTCGATGACACCCAAATTGAAGAGAGTGTTGGCTTCTTCCTTGAATTGTAGGGCGTCATGGTAGACTTCCTGGGCATTGTCGGTGCTGGCGGTCCGGTACACCTCGGCCAGGTTGTGAAGAATCTTGGGATCCTCTGCGTCGATTGAGGGGATGTCTCTGTCGGCCACATCTCCCATGCCGTTGTTTACACCGAGCACGTCGAAAATCAGTAGAGAATGATGGGCCGTCATGGCTCGCCCGGACTCGGTGACAATGTCTGGATGTGGCGTGCCGGTTTCATCGCAAACTTCTTGAATGAAGGACACGACGTCGTTGGCGTACTCCTGCACCGAATAGTTGGTCGAGGAATGGGTGTTGCTTTGCGAGCCATCGTAATCCACCCCCAAGCCGCCACCGGTATCAATGAGGGAAGGGCGCGCGCCCAACTGATGAAGGCCTACATAAATGCGACTGGCTTCGCGCAAGGCATCTTTGTGCGCACGGATTTTTGTAATTTGGGATCCGATGTGAAAGTGCAGCAACTCGATACAGTCGAGCATGCCCTTCTCTTTGAGCATCTCGATGCCAGCCACGATCTCTCGCGTGCTCAGCCCGAACTTGGATCGTTCCCCACTGGAGTCCACCCACTTGCCCGCACCCGTGGAAGTGAGTTTGGCGCGCAGTCCAATATGTGGACGAACGCCTAATTCCTCCGCCACCTTTAATAGTAAAGGCAACTCGCGAAAACGATCGATGACGATGATGGGTCGGCGCCCCAACTTTTGAGCCAGCAAGGCTGTCTCCAGATAGGCGCGATCTTTATAGCCATTGCAAATGATCAGGGCCTCGGGGGTGTCGAGCAGGGCCAGGGCGATGAGAAGCTCGGGCTTGCTGCCCGCTTCAAGCCCGAGATTTTCGTTTTTCCCGAGTCGGATCAGTTCCTCGACGACATGCCGCTGCTGATTCACCTTGATGGGGTAGACGCCGCGGAATTTTCCGCGGTACCCGTATTGTGTGGAGGCGGTGCGAAAGGCACCGGCCAACTCGTGGATGCGCGCTTCGAGTATGTTTGAAAACCGCAGCAATAAAGGAAGGCGCAGGCCGCGGCGTTGGAGGTCACGAGTGAGTTCGTACAAGTCCAGGCTGGGGCTATCGTCCTGGCCGTCCCCGCGCACTTCCAGATGCCCATTGGCGCGAATGCCAAAGAAGCCCGCGCTCCAAGCGGGAACATTGTAAAGCTCCAGGCTGTCTTTCACCGACCACTTGCTCAAGGTTCTTGCTCCGATACTGGCCTGTTCCCGGCCCTATGCTTGGCTGAGGAACCTGTATGAAAGCTGGTTTTAGTCCAGGGAAAGAGAGTCGGGAAGGGGGACATCGCATTCTTCTCCGGACTGAAGATTGCGCAAGCGCGCCACCCCTCGCCCCACTTCGTCAGAACCCAAGAGATAGAGTTCCTGTGCCCCGGAGGTCTCAGCATCGCTGAATACTCGTCGCAGTTTTTTCTTGGCCATGACCAGTTCGACCGACTTGCCCTGGGCACGAAGCTGCGTCGCCAATCGGGCGGCGGCAGGGCGCTGCTCCTCCTCGAAAGGGAAGATCATGGCATCGATACAACGCACGCAGTCGGGTAGGAGTCCCTCATCCTGCAGCAGTTCCGCGATGACCACATCGCCAAAGCCGAAGCCTACAGCCGGTGTGGCGGGTCCCCCTAGTGTTTCCAGCAGGCGGTTGTAGCGTCCGCCCCCGCAGATGGCTCGCAGGCTGCCGCGCGCGTCAAATCCCTCAAAAACAATGCCCGTGTAATAAGCCAGACCTCGGACAATGGAAGCGTCGAAGACCACGTGCTCCATGACGCCATAACCTTGAAGCAGGTCAAAGAGCTGGCGGAGTTGCGCAATGGCCGCCGAGTCTTGCGGAGCCCGCGCCGCCGCCTCCTCAAAGTCTTTGATCTCCAACAAGCTGACGGTTTCTTCGGCCTCGGCCTGACTCAATCCCACGTCCCCATTGGGGTCGCTGAGCTGATCGATGACGGCTTCTTTGCCGATCTTGTCGAGCTTGTCGATGATGACGCACAGGGGCGCAAAAGCGTCAGGACGTTGTTTGAGCACACCCTCCAAGAGGGTCTCTTCCAACAGGGCGCGACTGTTGACGCGGATCTTCACCTGGCCATCGCCCAGCCCCACTCGCTGAAGCAGGCTGAAAATGGCGGCGATGAGTTCGGCTTCGGCGTTGACGCTCTCCTCGCCCCAAATATCCATATTCCATTGGAAATGCTCGCGTTTTCGTCCGCGTGTCATGCGTTCATAGCGCCAATTCTGGGTGACGGCGAACCAGCGCAGGGGGTACTTGAGCTGCTTGTGACGGGCCAGGACCATGCGGGCGATGGACGGCGTCATTTCGGGGCGCAGGGCCAGGCGGCGCTCGTGCAGTTCGAAGTGGTAGAGCTGGTCAACGATTTCCTCGCCCGCCTTGCGGGTGAAGAGCTCTTCGTGCTCGACGATGGGGGCATCCACTTCTTCGAAGGCGAAGCAGCGGGCCACTTCGCGAAAATGGGCGAAGAGCCAGGAACGCAGACGCATATCGTCCGGGTAGAAGTCGCGGGTGCCGCGCACGGCTTGTAGGTCTTTGGAAGTCACCAACCTAGAATAACCGCTTTCCCGCCTTTTGCCGGGCGAAACCGAGGGGCAGGCCTTTGAAGGTGTGGCAAATGCATTACTGTCTAGCCCGAGTTTTGGACGGGCTGTTAATCGGGTCCGAATAGTTTTTGACATTTCTTGGTTTTACTTTGGTTTTGCGCGTGAGCCGCGCGTGGAGGATTCATGCTTTTAAAAGTGGGTCAATTGTTAGTTTGTGGTGCTTTGGTTTCAAGTCTTGTCGCCTGTGGCGGAGAAGAAGAAAAGAAGACGAGCCCAGCGGAAAAGCCAGCGGCAGAGGAGCCCGCGGCCGCGCCCGCAGCACCGCCCATTGCCGATGATTTGGATCATGGATTGATGATGAGTCTCTCCGCTTTTGCGGTGTCGCCCGAGGGCAAGGTGCTGTACGAGCCACAACCGGCCAAGTTGATCATGGTCGCGCGGCGCGGCGGCCAGTGGGAATCGCGCGAACTGGTGGATCCCGACAGCAATGTGTTCCACAAGGCGATGCTCTACACCACGCCCGCTGGCCAGTCCGGCGTGCTCACCTTGGGCGGGACGGCGGCGGCGCTCAAGTTCTGGCAGAAGGGCGCGGAGCCCCAGACCCTCTGGACCAAGGATTTTGGTGGCAAGTTCAGCCGCATGCGCGATGCCGAAGTGGGAGATTTGTTTGGCGAAGGCAGCGCCGACATTGCTGTGGCGACGCACGACCAGGGTGTAGTGGCCCTGGTGAGCCCGCAGGCAGATGGCAGCTTCAGCGTGACGGAGATCGATCAGAAACCCAACACGTTCGTGCATGAAATTGAAATCGGGGACATGGACGGAGACGGTACACTTGAGATCTACGCTACACCCAGCGCTCCCAATAAGATGGACGGTAAACCGCAGCCAGGCTCCGTGGTGCGTTACGTGCCCTCCCAAAAGGGAACCGAGACAGTGGGGGAAGGGACAGTAGAAGGCCCGGTAGTAGAAGGCCCAGTGGTAGTGGCCGATCTGGGAGATCGTCACGCCAAAGAGATCTTGGTTGAGGATATGGACGGGGACGGAGTGGACGAACTCTACGTATCTATTGAAGAACCGACGGAAATTCGCCGCTACCTGAGCGGGACAGATCCGGCTGGGGGCACTTTAGTCACCAAGCTGGACGACAAATTGACCCGATTCCTCACCGCCGGTGATGTGGACGGCGACGGCAAGCTGGAGTTGGTGGCTGCCGGATATAAGAGTGGACTGTGGTTGTTGACTCCCGGTGCCAACCAAGAAGACTCGTGGCAGAAAACTTCCATCGACACGGAATCGGGTGGATTTGAGCATGCTTCGGTCCTGACAGATTTGGATGGAGATGGAAAAGACGAACTGTATGTAGCCAGTGATACCCATGGGGAGTTACGCCGCTATATTTGGACAGATAGCGGAATTTCACGAGAGGTGATCTACAAGCATGAGGTCAGGGGGTCCGCACTTGTATGGAACGTCATGCCGATTCCAGTGGAGCACATCCCGGTGGAATGGTAATTGCTTACAGCATCCTAGTAGCGAGCTACGGCTCCTTAGTTACACCAGAGGTAATATACGGCAAAACTGGGGTATGGGGATTGTTACCCTCACCTGGCACCTGCTTGGGATCGATAGAAAGTAGATAGAAATCGATCTAAAATAGATAGAAAATTGGAACTTATAGGAAAAATAGTACCTATTGATAGACCTGCAGATAGACTAAGCGGGGGGGAGGGCAGCCAAATGGCCGTCTTGCCAAACGTTTGCATTGAGCATGTGTTTACAGTGTTTACAGTGAGTTTGTGAAGAGTGTGCGCTGAGTTTGAGAGCTGAGTTTGAGCCTGATCCCATTTCAGAAAAAATCAGGTGAATCGGCTAGTTTGAATTTGTTTTGAATTTGTAGAGAGCAGCTAACGAAAGAAAGAGGTGAACAATGGTCGTTGGGGCGACGCTTCCGGTATCCGAGCAAAAGCACAGCCATCGTTTCCAATCACTCCTCATCGCGGTGCTCGCACTGGCGACTGCAGTAGCAGGGTTTGCAAAGCCATCCCTGGCTTGGGAGTCCGCAGAAGGGCGTGTGCAAGTACACGGTTTCGGAGAAGTCCAGCTTCGAACCATGAACGAAGACCTCAGTGACCAATGGGACCTGGCGCAGTGGTACAACATTCTCAATGTTGAGATCGAGGCCGACCTTCTTCCCGAGGGCCTCGGGTTCATTGAACGCGCCACGGCCTTCGTTCGCTTGGAAGCTCGATACGATTGTGTGTACAGCGATGGTTGCGGCGCTTTTAATCCCGGCTCTTACAGCACCAGTGATAGGCGACTCGCAGAGCGCATGAGAGACGCCAAGCGCAGCGGCTATGCCGGGGACCGCTTGGTGATGACGGACGGCCACGGAACAGACACACGTTTCTACCATGGTGTGGATGTCGCCAATGTTGAGAATTGGGAAGGCTACATCAACCCGTTGCCAGGTGAGTTCCTGAATGCGCAGACACCCATCAATACCAGCTCGCAATCTTCTGGCTCCAGTGAGCCGGCCCGTGCTTGGCAGTTGCCTGGTATCGGATCCGTTTTTGTCATGAATGGTTCAGACAATGTTCCTTTTGATGAGACAGTGACGCATCAAGTCACCGGAGCACCCGTCGGCACGGCAGTCGGTCCCGACGGGATCGCTGGAACTGAAGATGACGGAATGAGTGATGACGCCATTTATTATGTGTTTGAAGACTATCTGGATTACGAATTTGCCTTGCAGAAAATCAAGGGTCCCGAAGCGGGCAACGGCACGCGCCTCATGTTCATTGACTTCCAGGACATTAATTCCATCGGTGACTTGAACGATAAAGCCAACCCGTGGCGTGGCTACTGGGATTACTATCGCCACCAGCGTGCGGGAGACAAGAACCCCCTCTTGGGCAGGGATAACTATGACACGCAGGTCTACTTGACCAATGGTAGCCTCAATCCCAATGGCCCAGGCGATCCCGATAATGGCTTCCCAAATCCTCCTTGCGCAGCTGGAGCGATTAACGCCGGGCCTAACGGGGGTTGCCCCATTGAATGGCGTAACGGTGCTTCCGGATATAGTACGGCCCGCCTGGTGACCTGGACCGGCTTGTCCGATTATCCTTTCGGTCGCCATGTTCTGAGCCAAGGATATGGTCAGGGCGAACGTCCTTTCCGTCCCGCTCCATTTCTTGGCAACACCGATAAGAAAGTGCGTGGTGAGGCTCAAGGCCTTTACTATCCCAACGCCGGTTTGCAGCGCCTGCTCAAAGAGTACGGCAGTGACTTGAAGGACTACGACCAAAACTTTTCTGAAGATGACCTCAAGTGGAATCGCGGTGCCAGTCAGGATCAGACCAAAGAGTTGAAAGAAGCCTATGTCGATCTAGAAATGATGGAGGGTCGACTGTGGATGCGTTTGGGCAAGCAAAGCATTGTTTGGGGGAAGACTGAACTTTTCCGAACGACGGATCAGTTCAATCCACAAGACTTCACCATGTCGACGATCCCGGATTTGGAAGCTTCGCGCATTGCACTTTGGTCCGGGCGCTTTATTTATTCGCTTTACGAAGTAGGCCCCTTGGACGATGTTCGACTTGAATTTGCAGTGAATACAGATGAGTTTGTCCAGGCCGATCTCGGCCGCTGCGGTGAGCCCTTCGTGCCCGACGTTGCCTGCGGCATTGCGACGGGTTATCTGGCACACGGTTTTGCCGCCCTGGGTTTGGCGGGTACCACGAAGCCAGAGGATCCATGGGATGATACTGACGGGATTGAAACGGGAGAGCGCATCGAGTTTCGCTGGGATCGCTTTAGCTTTGCCTTGACTCATTTCAATGGATACGACGATTTCCCACATCCCGATCGTTTCTTTACCTATTCCCGCTCTGTGGATGTCAACACGGGCATGCCCCTCAGGGCTTTCGCCGTGGACGGTTGTGACCCCGACAATGGCATCACCGCGGGTTGCTTGGGCTACATCTCCGCGGAAAAAGAACAAGAGTACAGAGAGTATCGGATGGACAACATTGTTGGAGTTGATGAGAATGGAGCTCTTATTAGCTCCAACCTCCTCTTCAACCAGCCATGGCTCGCGCCAGACTTCTTGGAGCTTGAAGAAGCCGAGGAAGCCTATTTAGCGAGAAAAGAAGACGTCCTGAACAATGCCACTACCAACCAGCAGCTTTTCGCCATGGGTTGTGCCATCACCTATGGTGCCCTGCGCAATATGAACAATAATGTGTTTGGTCTCGATTGGGATTGTGGTGCAGGTGCATTGACCACAGAGCACATGTCGTCCATTACGCAGGGCAAGTCTTATGATTCACAGTTGGCCACCTCGTGGCTTTTTGCAGGATCGAACTTTTCGCAACTTCGTATTACGGTTGGCGGTCTCGGTTTGGATCCAACCGGTGGCGCCCCATTGGCGCAATCGGGCCGCATCAAGCAGCAATATCAATCGATTCTTCTCGACCCGGGAGCAGCAGCCAGTCAAACACTGATCTCGGTAATGGTTCCACTGAACACGAGTGACAATGATTGGGATCCTTGTGATGAATACAATGGAAACCTCAACGGCAAGCTCGACAGGGCAACCGCTGACGCCCAGCAAAGAGCCTGCGCTTTGGGTACAACCGCGGAAACCGCGCTTCGCATAGGCGCACTGGACGACACTTTGAGTGCAGAACAGGAAGCGCTTATCGGCTGTGGTCCTTTTTATGGCCAGTATCGCTTTGCTGCGCATTTTAGTGACATGATCACCCCTGGTGGAGGCCCGGGTCAACCCAGGAGGCACTACTTTGCACAGCAGATTGCTGGGGGTTGCGATATCGGTGGTGTCGATTTGCTCAATGCTGAGGCTTCGGTTTTGTTGCAGTCATGGAATATCATCGACGGTGCCCCTCTGACGACTCTCGATGGAATCCAACCCGGCACAGTCGCTTTTCAAGGTGGCGCTGTTGCCACGCGTTGGGATCGTGAGAATGCTGAACTCGTCGTTCTGCCCGGAGCTCGCTCCAAGTATTTTTGGGACGGGAAAGTGCATAATAGTTACTTTCAAGAAAATCTGAGGGACAAGTCCGAGTGCAGTACGGGCGTGTGCATTATCGAGGTAGCGGATTTATCGAATTACTCCGCCGGTGCCGGACCTGACGGGCAAAACATATTTGATTTGACCGAAGATCGGCAGATCACCGATTCCATGGGCCGTGTTCTGGATGCCCATGGAAATATTCTTATGGCCGAGGGCGTACCCATTTATTTGAATCCCGATTGGGATCGAGATCAGGATGGGGATCCCGTGTATGACGCGACTTCCATCGAGTGGGATTGGAATACCAGTGCATGCCCCTTTTCTATCGGTGGTGCCCCCCCCGGATCAGGTTTTCGCGGTCCTCAGTGTCAGGGAGATCCTTTAGCTCATCCCTGGGTTGACGGTGCACCGCAATACTTCAATAGCGAGCTGGCCGCACTTTCATTCAACTTCCAGGTATTGTCGGTGACGTCGTCGCGGGATTGGGACGCCGCTCAACCCTTTGCCTTGGATCATTGTTCATTGGCCGTACCGCGTCTGTGTAAAAATGTGCGAGACCTCGCAGGGGGTGCTGTGAACACCGCTCCGATGTTGCGTGCAGGCGGTAACAAGAGCTTCGGACGGCGTGATTTCGTCTGGCAGTCGGGTTCCGTGGGCGTGCTGGATTATCAGAAACGGCACGTCTTTGGATTCTCCACCGACTTTGCGGAAGACAGAACCAAGACCAACTGGAGCGTCGAGACGACCTATATCGGCGGCGTGCCCGCCATGGATCAAAACAGCTTCAGCGGATTGAAGACTGTGGATCGTTATAACATGACGGTTTCCATGGACCGGCCAACCTTCATCAACTTCTTGAATCCCGGCCGGACCTTCTTCATCAACAGCCAGTGGTTCTTCTCGTACACCGAGGGCTACGAAAGTAGCTTCACTGAAAATGGACCACTCAACGTGTTGTTCACGCTCACGGCCTTCACGGGTTACTTCCAAGATCGCCTGCAGCCCATGATCACTTCGGTATACGACTTCCAATCCGTGTCCGGAGCGGTCTTGCCGAGCATTTCCTACAAGTTCAGCGATCGGTTGTTTGCCGAGTTTGGAATGAACTTCTTCTACGGTCGCTTTGAGCGAAAGGATGCCTCCATCGTGCCCTTCGAGCCTGCAAATCGCATTGGTTCGACCAAGAATGCCAGCTTCCAGGAAAACGGGTTGTCGGCCGTTCGAGATCACGACGAGATCTTCATGCGCTTCCGCTATACGTTCTAGGGCGCGTGTCGTGTCTTGGGGACGGGGCTAGCCCGGGCTAGTGACCGCGATCGAGGTTGGTGCTCGATAGGTATTGTTGGATGACTTCAGCCTTGAGAGGGTTGGATCGCACCTCGTAGGATTCACGTCTCCATCCACCGCCACCCGAAGTGAAAAACACCGCAGCCACGGGATCAAAGGCCTGCAGCGGATCTCCGTTCAGGAAATTTGGATAGTGCTCCTGATCGCTGCTGTAGCGGTGAGCCAGTATTCCGATCTCTAGAACGCCCCCGCCGGATTTGCTTGAGATGTAATACAGGGGCTGCAGCGTTTCGTAGTCGATGTAGAGCTTGATGCGCCTGACATGGCTGTCTTCACGCAGCGCACGTCCTGTCAGAACGATGGCGTGCCGAATATCCCAGACATCGTCGCCCAAGCTGAGCCCACGCGTTCCGTAGTTGCGGTAAAGAATCGTAGGCCAGCCCGTGTTCTTCACGTTGAGCGGGGCCAGTACGTCGACTTCTGCTTTAACGTTCCAGCGGTAGGCATTGGGGCGAAGCGTAAGCCCCACAAACCCCCGTCGCAGATTTTCGGACACAGCCGCGGAAACGCCCGCTTTGGGGCTGACGGATCCAGTGCCGGCCCCGAAAGCACCGCCTCCGAATGCGACGGCTCCCCCGGCACTGTCTCCCGAGATCCGATAGCTAGGGACGTAGAGCCCATCGGCCCAACTGGCGGCCGCACGCCGCTGCTTCCGCATGGTGGGGACGTACACGAAGATGTCATCGGGCTTGCGTGCGTCAGTTTCTGATTTCAGGCTGCGGTATTGGCGCCAGGCCAGGTGGCGTGCGTCAAAGGGCTCATCAAATCGGCCGCCGAAGATCCAGGCATTTTTCTTGCTGTCCTCGATGCGGTAGTCACTATTTCCCAGATCGGCGCGGTGCCCCGTGAGAATCCAGGCGAACTCGCCGATATAAACTTGTTCTTTTCCCATACTGCTGGGTAAGTCCAAAATGCGAAAACGGCCAGATGGCCCTCCGCCTCGATAACGCTGAGCAAAATTCCAAGCCCAGCGATGGCCCGCCAGAGGGTCGTCCGCTGCAATACCCTCTTGGGGAAAGGGAATTCCAGCGACGTAGTTCTTCAGATGGCCTTTTTTATCCAGCTTCACCGCCCCAGCGAATTTACGGGTCGAGGCGTCAAAAAAACCGGGTTCTGGATAGCGTCGGTGGCAAGGACCAATGGTCAGGCGCATTCCCTCATGGAAGAAGATCTCGCGATGGGACCAGATTTCGGGAGGAATCAGCCGTTGGAGCAGCATCATCTGGTCGGCGCTGATGACCATGCCCGGATGGATCTGAATGGGCCCGGCATCGCTTGCCTCTCCATTTTCAGCCGCGGGAGATAAGGTCGGGCACTCATTTTCAGGGGGCAGGCCGGCCTGAGCGCTGTTCAGGCTCAATAACAGGCTCATGGAGAGCAGAAAGCCGATCAGCAGCAGGGTCTTCTGCTGCCGCCAGGCCTGCGGATGAAGGGAAGAGTGGGCAAAAAATATCCGAGAGGGAGACATGATTTAGCCGAGTTCGATGGATTCTTCGATGAGCATCACCGGAATCCCGTTGTCCACGGGATAAAGAAGTTTGCCGTCTTCGCGGACCAGTCCGGCGTCGAGGTGGGTGGAGATTATTTCTCCGCCTCGATTGCGCAGGGAACCCGTTTCAATTCGTGCATTTACCTGAGACAATATGTCATCCGAGGCTTGGGAAAGGGCCTGTTTTGTTTCGGGACAGGCCAGGATATTTATCAATTCTGCATTGACTGATATGTCGGACACGTTGTGAATCTCCTTCTATCTAGCGACCTGGCGACCTAGCGCCGCAGCGTATTCTAGCGGTGCTTGACCGGCTTTGCGCGCTTGACGAGCAGAGTTGGACGTTGTAACTAAGGCCCCCCATTCTTCGGGGAATATGCGTCTTTAACATAGAGGCACGACATAGGTTCAGGGCTTGGAAATTCTCAAGATTCTAACCAAAACCAAGAGTTCATTTTTTAACCCGGCTATCCCAGAAGTCACCCGAAAACATCGGCGGCAGCTTACTGGGGAGGGGACGCTAGAACGCGTATGAGAATTAACAGAGACATTCGATCAATGGTCTTTTTCGCAACACTGACTGTGGCCGCCGTCGGATTCACGATTACGGTGAGCCAGCTCGTTTCTGCTTCTGGCGAAAAGCACGCAGATGAAGCGGCTGTCGTCACCGAGTCGACGGGACCCATAAAAAGTGTGTGTGAGGCACAAGTCGCCAAATCCAAGAATCCCGACGTTGAAGTGCCGGCGGAATTCAATAAACCGTATCCATCCTTGGAGGCTTGCATTTCCTATGACGCTGCGGGTGATCCCGACGCGCCAGGCCCCAATCAGCCCGTTGCCTTCAGCCATAAGCACCACTCGGGTATGTATGAGATCCCTTGCCTGTACTGCCACACGGCCACCGATCGCTCAAAGATGGCCGGTATGCCCTCACTGGAAGTTTGCATGGGTTGCCACACGTGGTTCTCCAAAGACTTTGACGAAATCGAAGGCATCCGGGTGATGAAGGATAAATGGGAGAAGAAGGAGCCCATCGAATGGAAGCAGATTCATCGGGCACAGGAATTTGTGAAATTCCGACATAACCGCCACGTAAAGGCTGAGCCTACGCTGGCGTGCCAGGAATGCCACGGTCCGGTGGAAGAGCTGGACAAACTGTATTTGGTTCCGGTGAAAGCCTTTGGGCGGATGCCGGCTAAGAAAATGGAAATGGGATGGTGCATCGAGTGTCATCGCACCAAAGAAGCGTCGCAAGATTGCGCGACCTGCCACTACTAGGACTTATCAATGCCTAAGATTGATCGTCGAGATTTTTTAAAACTCGTGGGTGTTAGTGCGGGCGCTGCAGCGACTGGCTGTGCAGACCCCACTGAACAGCTTATTCCCTACGTGATTCAGCCGGAGGAGCTCACTCCGGGCATCGCGTTGACCTACGCGTCTTCGTGTCAGGAATGTGGTGCGGGCTGTGGTCTTCACGTCAAAACCCGAGAAGGGCGTCCCATCAAGCTTGATGGCAACCCGCAGCATCCCGTGAACAAGGGAACCTTGTGTTCGCGCGGTCAAGTGGCGCTGGGTTGGACGTATCACCCCGATCGTTGGGACGGTCCCCTTGCCAATGGTGAATCCATCGCTTGGGATGATGCGATCTCCACCCTGGCCGGCTGGTTGAGTAGTGCGGGCAAGGGTGAAATCGCTCTCTTGGGCGGTGACCCCGGTCAGACCGCAGGTGAGCAACTGGATCGCTTCGCCGCTGCTGTAGGCGCTGAGCGCGTGGTGTATGATCCCTTCGCTGAAGAAGCACTGATCTCGGCCGTAAAGAATGTTTTTGGTGTTGAAGCACAGGTCCGCTTCGATCTCTCTCAAACGGACCTGGTCGTCTCCTTGGGTTCGGACTTCCTGGAAGCGGGAACCCACCAGCTAGAGCTTTCGCGTCAATTGACCGAAGCCCGAGACATCGACGCGAACAAGACCAGCGCTCGTTTTGTTTATTTTGGCTCTCGTCTTTCCCTTACCGCGGGTAATGCCGACGAATGGGTTCCGGCCAATCCGGGCTCTGAAGGTGTTCTGGCCCTGGCCCTGGCGCGAGCCGCTTGGGATGCAGGCGCCCGTCCAGCGGCTAACGCCGATCAGATGGAAGCTCTCCTGCAGGGTGTCGACTTCACCAAGGCCGCTTCGATTTCTGGTGTTGACCGAGGCGAAATCAAGCGCGTTGGAAAGGCCTTGGCGAAGAGCCAGGCGGGTGTGGCCATGCCGCCCAGCAGTGGGCTCCGAAGCCGCCGCGCCGTTTCCACGGCCTCTGCCGTACTGTTGTTGAATTACCTCATCGGTGCCGTGGGTCAGAGGGTGCGCATTCTCGAAGCGCCCGCTGCGCATCCCAATCGCCGCGAAGGTTACAAGGCTCTTTCAAAGCTCACCGCGGCGATTGCCGAGGGCAAGACCAAGGTGCTGTTGGTGAACGATGCCAATCCTGTCTACGCCTATCCGGGTGTGGCAGCTGCCTTGGAAAAGGCCAAAGCGGCGGGCAAGGCCCCCAAGCTTGTTTCCTTCGTTTCCCTGGAAGACGAAACCTCCGTCATGGCAGATCTGGTATTGCCGAATCATACGCCGCTGGAATCCTGGGGCGACCGTGTGCCGCGACCGGGTGTGCGTTCCTTACAACAGCCCACCTTCCGCCCACTTAAAGATACGCGTCCCACCGTGGATGTACTGTGGTCCGCAGCCACGCTGGCCGGTGCAGAAGGGGCTCCCAGCGGAGATTTCGCGGCCACGTTGAAGGCGGCCTGGGCCGATGCGGGATCCTTCCACGAACTATTGCAGGCCGGCGGCGTGTTTGCCGAGTCCGGTGCCTCTCTTGAGGTTGGCTTGAGCAGCGATCTCAAGATCGATGCCGAGGCGCCTCTGGTTGAAGGCGAGGGGGAATTCACCCTGTTGCCCATTCCTTCGCCGCTCTTGGGCGATGGTTCGGGTGCGAATCTGCCTTGGTTGCAGGAGATCGCTGACCCCGTCACGAAGCTTACCTGGAAGAGCTATGTGGAAATCAGCAAGAACACGGCTCGCAGTTTGGAGGTTTCGCACGGAGATATCGTAAACGTGACGACCTCCGCGGGTTCTGTTGGCGTGCCGGTCTACGTGCGCGGCGGCATCATGGACAACGTGATTGCTCTCGCGACAGGGCAGGGTCATAGCGTGGGTTACTACGCTGCGGATCTAGAGAACGGAACCGTTCGCGGTGTCAATGTGAATGACTTGCTTCCCGCGGAAGCGACCGACGAAGACGGGGGCCGCGCATGGCTCACCGTAAAGGCGTCCCTGGCCAGCACTGGAGAGGCCAAACCCGCCGGCTTCATTATCAAGAGCGACAACAAGCGCGGTCGTGATTTGGGTGAAGTGATAGAGCTGTCATCCTTTATCAGGGCAGCTAAGGGTCATGGTGGACAGGACGATCACGGTGGAGCGCATCATGCCGTCAAAGAGTTCGACGCCACCTTCGACTCCGACGAGAAGAGTCCTTATCGCTGGGGTATGACCATCGACCTCGACAAGTGTACGGGTTGCTCGGCTTGTATCGCGGCTTGCTACACCGAAAACAACATTCCTGTGGTGGGAGAGCTGGAGACGGTTCGCGGTCGCAATATGGACTGGATCCGCTTGGAACGTTGGATTGGGGAAGGCGACACAAACAGCCCCAATGTGGTCACCGATCGTAAAGTTGAAAATCGTTGGGGCAACGAGGAAGTGGGCAACAACGATGTGCGCAACAGCCCCATGACCTGCCAGCACTGCGGTGCGGCGCCTTGTGAGCAAGTTTGTCCTGTGATCGGGACGTATCACAATGGCGAAGGTCTCAACGTCATGGTGTACAACCGCTGCGTGGGTACACGTTACTGCGGCAACAACTGTTCCTACAAGGTTCGCAAGTTCAACTTCTGGGACTTCAGCCACCTGAATTGGCCCGGCGACCTCGCCTTGATGTTGAATCCCGATGTGACCGTTCGCGGCCGTGGTGTGATGGAGAAGTGCAGTTTCTGTGTCCAGCGTATTCACACCGCTAGACAACCGGCCATGGACGAAAAGCGAGACATTCTCAGTCATGAGGTGCAGACCGCTTGTCAGCAGACATGCCCGACAAGTGCCATCACCTTTGGAAATTTGAAAGAAACTGGCAGTGATGTGGCTAAGAAGAGCAGTGACAAGAACCGCTCTTACTACGCACTGATGGAATTGAACACGCGGCCCGCGATTACTTACCTGAAGAAGGTGAAGCGCGGCGAGGTGAAGGGGTAATTTGATGACACCTCCACCGAATGGAGATGCTGTGGCAGATACGAACGAACCCGCTCCGCGGCCTACGGAGTCTCAGTTGAACCGAGATATTCTCTCGGTGATGGAAGGGGCTTCTCCGGGGTACTTCCTGCTCCTGGCTTGTGCAGCGCTCACCTTTGCGGTTGGCGCGGCGGCCTTCCTCTACCAGGTCCGCTACGGCATGGGCGTGGCAGGGTACTCCCATCCTGTCTACTGGGGCGTTTACATCGTTACCTTCGTGTTTTGGGTTGGTATCGGTCACGCGGGGACTTTGATCTCAGCCATTCTCTACCTCTTCCGGGCCAAGTGGCGAAATGCCATTAACCGCGCCGCTGAGGGAATGACTATTTTCGCGGTGATGACCGCCGGGCTTTTCCCACTGGTTCACCTCGGTCGCGTGTTTAAGTTCTACTGGTTGTTGCCCTATCCCAATCAGCGCGCACTCTGGGTGAACTTCAAGAGTCCGTTGCTCTGGGACGTGTTTGCGGTCAACACCTATATGTTGATTTCCATCATCTTCTTCTACATCGGCCTGGTTCCAGACTTCGCCATCGCACGCGATCGCTCCACCGGTATTCGCAAGTTGGCTTACACCGTGTTGTCCTTGGGCTGGCAGGGAACGGGCCGACAGTGGAAGTCGCATAATCGCGCCGTCCTTCATCTCTCGGGTTTGGCTACACCGCTGGTACTTTCGGTTCACTCCGTGGTGTCCTGGGACTTCGCCATGTCCCTCGTGCCTGGTTGGCACGCAACGATTTTCGCACCTTACTTTGTGGCCGGTGCCATTCTTTCCGGTTTCGCCATGGTCTGCACCTTGATGATTCCCATTCGACGCATTTACAAGCTCGAGCACATCATCACGGATTACCACTTCGAAAACATGACGCGCTTCTTGCTGCTCACCTCGACAATCGTGGTGTACGCCTATGCCATTGAGTACTTCGTCGCATGGTACTCCGGCGTGGAAGCAGAACAGACTTCCTTCTGGGAACGCGCCTTCGGCAGCTACTGGGTATCGACCTGGATCATGATTATCTGCAACGGTGTGGTGCCGCAGTTGTTCTGGTTCAAGAAGCTGCGAACCAGTGTTCCGGTGATCTTTGTTATCGCCTTCATCATTAACATCGGCATGTGGTTCGAACGCTACGTCATCATCGCCACAGGCCTTTCTCGAGAGTTCGATCCTGCAGTGTGGGGCCAGTACACCCCCTCGTATGTCGAGTTGGCCATCATGTGTGGAAGCTTCGGATTCTTTAGCACGCTGTTCATCTTATTGATCAAGGCCGTTCCCATTGTTGCGATCGCCGAGATGAAGGAGCTCGCGATTCATGAGCGTCTGCACGGAGGGGCTCACTGATGCCTACTTTACTCGGAGTGTTTGATAATCCCGACGATGTGGCGGAGGTCATTACCCGCCTTCGCGCGCGTGAGTTGGGAGCCTTGGAGACTTTCTCTCCGGCACCTTTCGACCAGATCGATGAGGCCTTGGATGAGAAACCCAGCAAGGTGCGAGTCTATACCTTGGTCGGCGGCATCATCGGTGTCTGTCTGGCGTACCTGATGCAGATTTGGATGTCCTACGACTGGCCCATTGTCTTTTCCGGTAAGCCTTATGCTTCCATTCCTGCTTACACCATCATTGGCTTCGAGCTGATGGTGTTATTCGCCGGTGTTCTTACGCTGATTGGTTTCCTGATTGTCGGAGGCTTACCTCAGTTCTCAACGCTCAAGGGCTACAGCGCTCGTTTCTCGGCAGAGGAGTTTGGCATCACCGTCGACTGCTCCGAGAGAGACGCGTCAGAGGTCGAAGCGGTCCTTCGCGCTAACTCGGCTAAGGAGGTTTCCGTTGTTGATGCGTAACCGCCAAATACTTGCGGTGGTGTGTTTGCTCTCCTTCGGCACTGTCGGCTGTGAGCAAATGAGTGCGGACTGGTTTCCGCAGATGAAAAGGCAACCCACCGTTCAAGCATTCGAATCCACCGAGCTGAGACAGTTCCAGAATGACGCCACCGTGCGTGCGAATCACTCGGGTTTCATGCCACCCATCGGCGCCGTGGCCATTGGCCAGGAAGCTGCCATCACGCGCGAGGAAGGGGAGACCCTGGTCAATCCGGTTCCAGAGGCTGAGCGGGCAAGGCTTTTTGAAACCGGCAAGCTGCAGTTCGAAATCTTTTGTGCCACCTGCCACGGCATGACCGGCCTTGGCGATGGACCGGTGGCTCCAGTCTTTGTCGGGGTTATGGCGCTGACCGGTGAAGTCGGCGTCGCCAAGTACTTCACTGACGGCCACATTTACACCACGATTCGCAATGGCGGTGTGCGGATGCCTTCGTACAATCGCATCCCTGCTGAAGACCGCTGGGCCATCGTTACTTACATCCGTTACCTGGATGCCGAGTCACAGGGAGGGCAGCGCTGATGTCAAGCGCCGAGCAAGCAAACCCACAGGGGCTTTCCAGGCCGCTAGTCATCGTGTGCGGATTACTCACTCTCTTGGGCACCGGCGCGTTTTTCGCCGGCATCATGGGTGAGCATCCGGAAACCGCATGGCGAGCCTATCACATCAACTTCCTTTACTTCGGCGGCATTGCGCAGGGCGCCATGGTCTTGGTCTGCATTTTTACGGTCGTCGGCGCGAAATGGCCCGGCACCGTGAAACGATTGGCCGAGAGCTTTACGGCTTGGGTGCCCATTAGCTTCGCGCTGGCCATCCTCGGTTTCTTCGGCAAGGAGCACATCTTCGAGGCTTGGCTGACCGAGGATATGGGCTTCAAGGCCGGCTGGCTTTCCGTGGGTCGCGTATTTGGAGCGGACCTGGCAATTTTTGGCGTTCTGGCGGTTTTGGCCACGATCTACCTCTATCATTCGCTGCGCCCCTCCCTGAATGGTGCGGCGGATAGCGCTACAGGTCTCGCCAAGGGCTTCTTGACCAAGTGGACTTCCAATTGGCAGGGTGATGACGTGGAGCAAATCCATGCCGAACGCGTCATGGGTCGCGTCGCCCCGATAACATTGTGGATCTTCGCTTTCGGCTTCACCTTGATTGGTTTTGATCAGGTGATGTCCATTACCCCACACTGGTTTTCAAACCTCTTCGGCACCTTTTTCTCGTGGGGTTGCTTCTTGTCGGCCATCGCTGCTACGACGGTGTTGGCGGCCATGAATAATAACCACCCTCAAATCGGTCCCGAGATTACGACCCCTCGTCTGCACGATTTAGGCAAGATGTGCTTCGCCTTCTCCGTCGTCTGGATGTACATGTTCTGGTCTCAGTACCTGGTGATCTGGTACGGCAACATGCCTGAAGAGACGGTCTTCTTCGAAGCGCGCTTGGGCCCGGTATTCTTGATGGACGCCGATGCTTGGAACCTGGCCAACTGGAACTTCTCCGTGGAGCGGCTCATGGAGACACCCTGGGCACCCATTTGTATGGTGGTTTGGGCTTGCTGTTGGATCATTCCCTTCTTTGGCTTGCTCGGACAGAAGGCCAAAAAGACCCCGTGTTTTGTTGGAAGTGTGGCCTTTATTTTATTGTTCGGCCTGTGGCTGGAGCGCAACGTGTTGATCTGGCCTTCATTTTCCCCGGAAGATCGTTTTGCTTGGTTGGGCTTCACGCAGATTGCCATTGCGTTGGGATTCCTAGGCGCTTTTGTCTTGGTTCAGCAGGTATTTTCCAAGGTGGTCCCCTCCATTGTGGTTCCCAAGTCGTCTTGAGGGCCTTGCACAAGATTGAGTGAGAAGTCGGGGAGGCTCTTGGGCCTCCCCGATCTCGTTCTGAGAGCCGTCATTTGCAGGTATATTGCGCAGCGGCTGCGACCCGCGAAAGTTTTCAGTCGACCCAGTGCCCAGCTATATGGCATGTCTGTAATGTGGGTTAAGGTGGGTTACGTTTCCAAGACGACCTTAGCTAGGGGATTTTAGGTGGCGAGCAGCACAGATCACAGCATGGGCGGCGATGAAGTTCGAGTTCTGGTCGTCGGTGAAAACCAGCGCGATTGGGAGTTGGCCCGTGCCGCGCTAGCAGACGACGTCGCTTTAGAGCGGACGCGCAATGCTGAATCGGCCTTGGTTCGCATGCGCGAAGCACACTACGACATTGTTATTTCTGATCTCAACTTGCCCCAGCTTTCGGGTTTGGATCTACTCGAGCGTGTCTCACGCGATTATCCCAAGACTGATTTTATCATTGCAGCGGAAAAGGACTCGCGGGAGACCGTGATGGCCGCTTTTCGGCTGGGCGTCGCGGGTTTATTGGACAAACCCTTTGCGGCCGCAGAAATCACCCACGTGGTTCGCCGCGTCATGGAACAACGCATCTTATCGCGTAAGAGTCAGCGGCTCGAAGGGATGATGGAGACCTTGTCGGCCTGCAGCAGCCTGATCCCTTGTGTTGAAGTCCCTCAAGTCTATGCGCGCAGTCTGGATTTGATGATCGGAGCCTTGGGCTGTACGCGCGGCATCGCTTTGTATCACCGCGGCCCGGTGGGGCCTTCCGAAGGCATCGCCATTCGCGGTTTTCACGATGAATTCTCCAATCGCCTGCGCGTCGCCCTGATCGATGAAAAGCGCATCCCCACGCAGACCAGCGCGGGAACCATTGAAATCCTGGACGACAGTCCCATGTTGGAGTTGATCCGCGACTTGGGATTAGAGAGCCAGGGACAGATTCTGATGGCACCCGTCACCGGAATGGGCGAAGCCTGGGGCATTCTGTGGGTGCTGACCGAGGGCAAGGAAATCGACGAATTGGCCCATGAATTGGCCGAAACGGTGGTCGATCACGCCGTGCTGGCCCTGGAAAATGCTGAAAAATACATTCACGCCAAAGAACGGGCCTTCATCGATGACTGTACTGGCTTGTACAACGCCCGCTACCTCTACACCTCGGCTGAAAATGAAATTTCCCGCTCCGAGCGCTACGGCTCCGAGCTGACCTTTGTCTTCCTGGACTTGGATCGTTTTAAGCTGGTGAACGATAACCACGGCCATTTGGTGGGTTCGCGCACCTTGCGTCGCGTTGGCGAGGTGCTGCTTACCTGTGTTCGCCAGGTAGATATGGTGGCGCGCTACGGTGGCGATGAATTTACGATTCTCCTGGCGGATACTTCCCATGAGGGTGGAATGCAGGTTTCCGAGCGCATTCGAGAAATGGTCGAGCAGACCGAGTTTGAGTCGGATGGCGATGCACCTATGCACATCACGGTGAGCATCGGTGTGGCCTCCTACCCCGAGCATGGGGAGGCGCGAGATGAATTGCTGGACGCAGCTGACAAGGCCATGTACCACGCCAAATTGATGGGGCGCAACCGGGTCTCTTCCATTGCGGAGGCCCTTTCCAGCTCGCCAGACGCGCCCACCACGGGCAAGCGCTGAGTCTGTTAAGCCCGGCTTCAGCACTCTTGTGCACCATTGGCTTCTCAATTGACAGCAGCCCGAGTCGTTGCTAAGTATCTGCCCGTTTTTATTGAGGTTTTAAGTGTCCGAACCAACTACTACATCGAACCCCGGCCGTCTTTCGCTCCACGGGATGGGAAGCTTGCGCAGGACTGCGTCCTGCGCAGAAGTTGACAATTCCAAGATCGGTCAAGAGGTCGTTCTTGCGGGTTGGGTGCAACGTCGGCGCGACCACGGCGGCGTGATCTTTGTGGATCTCCGCGATCGAGGTTCTTTCCTGCAAGTGGTCTTCCGTCCCGACATTGCCGAGAGCGCGCACGAGCATGCGCAAAATTTGCGCTCCGAATATGTCATCCTCGTCAAAGGCAAAGTGGAGCCTCGTTCCGAAGACACGGTGAACCCCAACATCCGGGCGGGCGATATTGAACTCGCCGTAACAGAGTTGCGTATCTTGAACTCTGCTACACCGCCTCCCTTCGCGATTGAAGAAGATGCGGGTGTGGATGAGAGCGTGCGCATGCGACACCGCATTCACGATTTGCGCCGTCCGCCTTTGCAGCGTGCCCTGCGTGCCCGCCACAACCTTTTTCAAGCGGCACGCGCGGCGCTTTCCGACTTGGACTTCATCGAAATCGAGACACCCATCCTCACCAAGTCAACACCCGAAGGGGCTCGTGATTTCCTGGTGCCCAGTCGTTCACACCCGGGTGATTTCTACGCCTTGCCGCAGTCGCCACAGATCATGAAACAATTACTCATGGTGGCGGGCTACGAGCGCTACTTCCAGCTTTCTCGCTGTTTTCGCGATGAAGATTTGCGCGCCGATCGCCAGCCCGAATTCACTCAAATCGACTTGGAAATGTCCTTTGTGGGCGAAGAAGAGATTCTCGCGGTCTTGGAGCAAGTGACAAAAAGAATCTTCTCAGATGTGGGTGGCATCGAGCTGGACGCCAATATCAAGCGAATTTCCTTCGTTGAGGCCATGGACCGCTATGGCTGCGATAAGCCCGACACTCGCATTCAACTTGAGTTAGTGGAGCTCACAGAAGTCTTCCGCAGCAGTGAGCTGCGGGCCTTCCGCATGGGTGTCGACAAGGGGGGCATCGTTAAATGCTTGCCCATCCACGATGCCCAAGGCATGTCGCGCGGTCGCATCGACAAGTTGGAGTCCATGGTCAAGAAAGAGTTGGGTGGCAAAGGCCTGGCTTGGGTACGCGTGATGGACGACGGCGAGTGGCAATCGCCCATCGCCAAGTTTCTCTCCGACCAGGAGAAGGAAGCCATTACCAAGGCCACCGAGGCTCGACCGGGCTCGGTATTGTTGTTTGCTTCGGATACCAAGGCACGCGTCAACGCGATTTTGACGCGCTTGCGCACCGACCTGGGTTGGGAATTGGGTCGGGTGGAAGATCGTCCCTGGGACGTGTTGTTTGTCGTGAGTTTCCCCCTTTTCGAGGAAGCTGAAGACGGTTCCATCACGTATGCCCATCAGCCCTTTGTGGCGCCGGTGGAGGAAGACATTGCCCTACTGGAAACCGATCCCCTGGGAGTGCGCGCAACTCACTACGACCTGGTGATCAACGGGGTGGAAATCGGCTCGGGCAGCCTGCGCAACCATCGCAGTGATGTGCAGCGCAAAATTCTTGAAATTTTGGGCTATTCCGAGGAAGAATCGAGGGAGCTCTTTGGTTTCCTGCTGGATGGGCTGGAGATCGGGGCGCCGCCCCACGGTGGCTTTGCCTTCGGGCTGGATCGCATGGTCATGATGCTGGTGGGCGGGGAGAGCTTGCGTGACGTAACGGCATTCCCCAAGACCCAGCGCGGACAGGACTTACTTATGGGCGCGCCCTCCGTGGTGGCTCTGGATCAGCTGGAAGAACTGGGCCTGCAACTGCGGCCTCAGGAGGACGAATGACCCGAAATTATCGTCAGTTCTGGGGTGCATTGCTTGTTTTTGGAGCGATGAGCCTGGTCGACGTCGCAGGAGCCGAGGAAATCCCGGTCGAAGTGGAGCCCAGCGCGGCTTCTGAGCCCCAGAATGTGAATTCTGAGGCAGCGGAGCAGGCTGAGGTCAAATCGGAGGCAGGTGCGACAAAAGAACAGACGCTAAATGAACCGGTTTACCATAAAGTACGACCGGGAGAATCCCTCTGGATGATCGCAGTTGCGAACCTGGGAGACGGGGCCCTTTGGCCTGCGCTATACCGCGCAAACCGCGATCAAATCCAGAATCCGAAAATCCTATATCCAGGGCA
>PIVT01000082.1 GCA_003353845.1 Pseudomonadota bacterium
AGGTGCCCACGCCCCTCGGCGAGAAGCTCCTTCGCGTACCAATAGGGTGTGGAAACCGGTGCGGCCCCGGACCCCATGGCGTACGCCAGCGTGCCGCTCGTGATCTGCGCTTCATTCAGATACGGCGTAATGTAGATATCCGCTGCCTGGAGATATCTGCAAAGCTCGTCATTGTCGATGAACTGGTCTCGGAAGACGACGTGGTCATGAAGTCCCAGCGACTCGACTTCGCGCTTCAGCGAGAGGCGGTATTCCTCTCCCACACGACGCTTGATCTCGGGATGCGTTGCGCCGACGACGAGGTAGATCAAATCCGGAAACTCGGCCACGAGCTTCGGCAATGCCCGAATAACCACCTCGACCCCCTTTGCGGGGCTGAGTAACCCAAACGTCAGCAGAACACGTTGGCCTGTGACACCGAACCTGGCCTTGTTCACATCTCGCTCGTCCGCACGCATGTCCGGGATGCCGTGTGGAATGACGCGGGTGAGCGCCGATGGGATGCCGTAGGACTTCTCGAGAAGGTCGACGGCAAGATGGCTCATGACGACCAGATACTCACAGCGCTCGGACATCTTTTTCACAATCAGCCGCTGTGAATCCGTAGGTTGATCGAGGACGGTGTGTAGCGTTGCGATGCTCGGTTTGCGCAACTCAGTGAGAAAGTCGAGGATGTAGGAGCCGTCCTTCCCACCGAAAATCCCATACTCGTGCTGGATTGAGACCAATCCGGTGTCGCTGTAGTTGACGAAGTCGGCCGCCCGCACGTAGTCGCCCCTGACGCCCTGACGAATTGAGAATCGAACACGTTCGGGGTGCTCGTACGTCGAGTGGGCGTCGGTTATCGCCAAAACCGTCGCCCGGACTCCCTCATTCGCCGAGATTACAGCGTCACTCAGATCGCGCGTAAACGTGCCAATCCCACATTGTTGGGGTGGGTACGTTCCAACGAAGGCAATCGGTAGCTCGGCGCCACTGTGATGCTCTCGTTGGTCTTGCTGCGGACTACTCACGGGACACCTCTTCTCTGCTGGAGACACTCCGTGCCGGGAAAACGCTGCAGAGTCTACGCAGCAGCACAGGGCAGGTGGCTGACCCAGCCATCTAGGATTCTAAAAGGTTCTTCTGCTTTTCGGAAAGCATGAAGTGAGTAGAAAAAGATGAAAAGAATGCGACGCAATTACTAGGCACACTGCTTTGATCTCTTGATCCACCTAGATGCTAGCCTTACTCTGCCACAAATCTGACCCGGCTACGGTCCCAACTTGCAAGCGCGAGGAAGTCAGTGTAGCCCATCCGGCATATTAAAGAAGCGTAAGCCATCGGTCCGAGCAGGGGGGTGGTATCTGGGCGGGGCCACCCACGGAATAGTAGACACCTCAGGGGTTAAGGTAGATTTGCTTGAGCTACTTCTTTTTTCTAGTCAGATTCCGAATGGGATTTCCCCATATCTTTGAATTCGGAATGGTAACGGTCTCTTCATCGTCGGAAAAGACGAGGCAGCAGGACAGGTTGACCTCGGTCACCTCTCCGACGATTCCCACGATATTCACTCGTTCTCCCACGATAAAGGGCCGCTTGATCAGTATGAATATGCCAGCGGCAAGGTTGGACAGGACATCCTTAACCGCAAAGCCGACGACAAAACCGGCGACCCCAAGTCCCGCGATGAAACCAGACACGTTGAAGCCGAGGTTGCCCGCCACCAAAGTGATCAGGACAAGCCACAGGAAAATCTTGAGCGTTCGTTGAAGCAACAGTTCCAGGGTCCGGTCGAACTCCACGCGGTCGAAAAACCGGCCCAAATTGAAGTTCACGATCCTGATAATGATGTAGCCGATAACCACGACGAGCGTGGCCAAAGCCCATTTGATGTAATGTTGAGCCAGGTATTCCTGAAGTTCATGAAGGGTACCTTCGAGCATAGTTTCCTCCGTACAGCAGTTCCGCACATGGTGGTCTTTAAGGATGATAAATCTTCAATCACCACCGGGCACGTCGAGTTCAGGAATACGCTGAACGATCTCCACGATGGCTTTGAATCGCTCGTCTTCTTCGTCCAGAATGGCGCGAATCCACTGAAACATATAGTTCAAATCGAAAACTTCTTGATGGGCATAAAGCATCTTGTACAGGTCGTCATGATCTTTTCGGCGTCCGAAGATCGTTTTGAAAATGGCCAGATCTTCCAAGGATAAAATCTGTATCTTTGCATCGCCGAAGGAAACGGTACGCAGGCGTTCGACACAATGTTGGTGCAGCGGAGAGTAGGCAAAGAATAAATCGAGAGGATTTCGCCCCCACATCAAGCGTACTTGTTCGTCGCGGCGAATGGTCTCAAGCACTCCCTTGCGCTTTGTGTTGACCCCGATGGGTTCTAGCTGTTTGAGTACCTCGGTGGCTTTCTCGGCTCCGACGAAAAGATTGATATCGATATCATTGGTCGCCCGAGGCTCGGTGTAATAAGCGAGCGCAAGAGCCCCGCCGAAGGCGTAGGGAATCGCGTGCTCTGTTAGCGTGTGTGCGAGAAGGGTGATCTTCTCCGTGAGCCGAAGGTCTTCGCTCATGCCGCCTCGTCAGGAAGTTTCGCACCGGGCTTGATATGAAAACGGGGGAAGGGCTGACGCTTTGGAAGCTTGGGCGATGGACGTGAGTCTTGGATCGTATCCGCCAACTCAAGCAGTTCCACCAGTGCCGACCCGTGATCCGACGTAGGCCTTCCGATCCAATCCCCAACATCATCGATCTCGGGGGGTATCGGTGTGGTAGGAAAATTCAAAAGCTCACGCCGAATCAGCTCAAGACAAATGGGATCGATCTCGACCCCGCGCCGTAAATCTTCGAGAAAGGCCCGCGCAGAGTGAGAGAAAGCAATTCGAGCCCCACGCTTACGCGCAGACTCGATTACCGCTTCAGGGCTAAATGCTGCGCTGGCTTTGGCCTCGGCCGCGCTGAGAACCTCCATCGTTAGAACGTTCTTGAAACCCGCAAGCGTGCGACTCACCGGATGCTTCTTCCTCGGCACAAGGACCGACTCTCGAATCTCAAAACGTCCGTCGGCTTTTTGGATTACGAAGGCCATGAGGCTGCTCCTATCTCCTATATAGAGGGTGGTTCGGTCTGGTGAGCTCATTTTGAGCAATCTGGAGAATAGTGGGAAAAATACCACTATAGCTGATCGGCAGAGTTGAGCCAAGGCTTGATGGAAGGCACGGAAATCAGCCAGAAATCTGGGGGGTTACCGTCATCCCCGCGGGTAAGCCTCATTAGAAGGTTCACATCTGAAGTACTTCCACGGCCTCACTCATCTGGCGCAATGGAGACCCGCATCGTGCCCGCATGGGGTGAGGCGCAGAGAACAAAGCGTTCCGCCGCGTCATATGCGCAGTGCAGCCCCTTCCCGGCCGACTCGATTTGGACCTTGGCACCTTCGAAGAGCAGCGCCCGGTTCGCGAAGATCCGAGTCTCGCCGAGATCTGGATCGTGATCCCAACTCAACTCGATGCGAGTCGCGTCGAAGCGAAAGAGCCCTGTGAGCCAGGTGAGCCAGGGCGCGTAGTATCGCGCCTCGCCGCGATGCTGAATACTCAACGCACGCTCGACTCCGCTCAACACCTGAACGTAGGCGCGCTGCCGGCAAGCGGGGCGCGCTACGCGCTGATCGTCGAAGCAGCTGTAATCCTCATCGTGATATCGATCCAGAGTCTCGGGTGTCCAATCCGGGGCATAGACCCAGCGTGCCGCCGAGATTCCCTGCGCATCCATGTCGCGCACCAGGTGGTCGAGCAGATCCAAGCTCGCACGCCAGCCGTATTCGCGGGCACCCCATTCACCGATCAGCACCGGAACGTGCCACTGCTCGCCCCTGGCCACGATGCTCTGGAATGCGTTGGAATAGCCGGTGATGGGAAACCCGAACATTAGCGACCCCGGCTCGTAGAGATGCGGCGCGTACACCAGGTTTGCGATTGCGGGCTTACGCATGGGAGGGGGTTGCTTCGCCCCGACGTGATCCGTCGCAAAGGGTTCGACCAGAATCATGGCTTTCGGCATCTCGCGGTGGATCACTTCCGCCCATGCTTCGTAGAAGGTGCTCATCAAGCCATAGGCAAACTGCCCCTGCTTGGTGTCGTAGGGCAAGGGCTCATTCAGGTCGAAGCCGATCACGGTCGGGTGATCGGCATACTTCGCCGCCAGTCGCCGGGAAAGGGAAAAGAAACGGTCACGCGCGCCGTAGTTGTTCTCAAGGAAGTCACGCCAAGTGAGGAAGTTGTCCTCACCGAACCAGACTGCCTTGGTCATTCTATAAATGAAGAGACAGCTTCCGTTCTCTCGCGGCTCCCAGGTTTGCGCCTCCGGCGTGATCGCCCAGGCCGGGAAGCCGCTCCCACAGCCCTCGGCCGCGTACCGCGAAAAGGCGTTGTTGTGGAAGTCGATGATCACGTAGATCTCGCGCTCCCACGCCCACTCCACCAGTTGATCGTAATACTCGAAGTAGGACTCGTCGTACTGCCCGCGCTCCGACTCGGCCGCCTCCCAGCTGAAGTGAAGGCGAAGGAGATTGACCCCGGCTTCCTGCAGTACGTCGAGATCCGCAGCGCCGCTTACCGGGCGGAAGGGCGGCATCTTGGAGGCCAGCGAGAAGCCACGCAGGAGCACGCGCGCCCCGCGCTCGTCGACAAACTGCCGTCCCTGTATACGAAGGCCCGCGTGGGCAGAGAGACTCACCCCACAAAGCAGGAAGGAAAGCAGCGGAAGTGTGAAACGAAGGTGAAGACCACGACGTGGCATGAAGAAAGATTACAGGCTCATTGGGACAGCGCAATTTCCATCGGAGGGCTGTTGGCTTCCTGGCCTCGGGGTGACATCGTAGGCCTTACCGGACGTGGAAAGGCGGCTTGTCTGACTTATTCCTGACGAACATAAGGTTGGGTAGGAAACCGGGGGAAGATTATTTGGTGAAGACATCTGAGTTGGTAGAACCTGCAATTTCGAACAGAATCCGATCTGCGTGGGAAGGGAGAATTTCCGGTTACCAGTTGGGTAAGCCTGTTGAAGCGATGTCGATTGCTCAGGGTCATGACGCACTGGTTGATTATTTGAAAAAGGCAGAGGCTCTTCCACTTAGAGATTATGTACCCGTTATAGAGGGTACGCTGCCAGCGCAGAGCCCTGCATATTGCAAGGGGCATCTCGTACGTAGCGAACCCGATGACGACATTAACTATACAGTGCTCGCATTGATCTTGTTGGAAGAGCATGAATCGCCCCGGGTTTACCGGAGACTTTTTCAGTTGAGTCTGGCCACCGTAGGCGGAGCGTGTTGACTTGCATAGTACATCTCTTCGAACTCCACCGGAGGAATATCTTCGATGGGTGTCCCTCCCGAAAACTTCATCAGTGAAGCCCCAAAATCTCTTAATGCAAGAAATATGCGGTAGGCTAAGCAGAAGGAGTGAGCAATGCACGTCATTAAATCAAGCGGGAAGCTGGCATTGCTGATTTTTTCGACCCTCTTCCTTGCACTCTCCTGCGGCGATGCCAACAAAGAAGACAAGCCCAAAGCTTGGAACGACGAGCAGATTCAGTGGCTCGCCATGGATGACGGCCTCGCCCAGGCAGCAGTGTCGAAAAAACCGATTCTCCTGGTGATCTACACCGATTGGTGTCCTCATTGTACGAATTACAGCAAGGTCTTCTACGATCCCTCGATTGTCGAAAGCGCACGCAATTTTGTCATGATTCGCGTAAACCAAGATGATCATCCACGAGAGGCCGCAGCGTATTCACCTGATGGGAACTATATCCCGCGCACCTTCATCCTGGGGCCTGATGGCAGCATCGATTCCAGCCGCAAGGGTCCAAATATCAATTTTCAGTACTTCCTAGACGAGCATCGCGCCCAGGGTGTACTCGACCTCATGAACCAAGCGACCCAGAACCATTCCCCCACAGTCAGTTCGACACTGCCCGGTGACGCCCCTTCCATGGCTTTGGATGAACGGACTCGTACGCTGGGGCCCTTTCTCGCCAAACATTGGCGTCGGCCCGTGCCAGACCAAGGCCAACCCCCCGCAGAGTTTTCCAGCGTCGAAGCTTCCCTTGCACCGCAAGATTGCGGCACATGTCATCCAATACAATGGGAGCAATGGCAGACCTCACTACATGCGAAGGCTTTCTCGCCTGGGTTCGCCGGGCAACTCATCCAGGGGGCGCTGGCCCACCCCGCAGAGATTCGCTCCTGCCAGACCTGCCATACCCCTCTGGCAGAGCAGCAACCCTTTGATGAGACCCTGGCCACCAACGCCAATTTCTCTCAGGAACTTCGCAGCCAAGGGATCATCTGTGCTGCCTGTCATGTCCGACAGTACCAACTCTTCGGCCCGCAGCGTCGCGCCGAACTCCCCGCCATGGCGGATGAGATTCCACACAATGGCTTCGAAGTGCGAGAAGAGTTCGATGAAGCGCGCTTCTGTTCTCCCTGTCACCAATTCTTTGACGAAGCGCCTGTCAATGGGAAGCTCATCGAAAATACCTATGCCGAATGGGTCGCCTGGAAAGCGACCCCTCAGGGCGCGCAGGGGGAAACTTGTCAGGAGTGCCACATGCCCGATCGGGCCCACCTGTGGCGCGGGATTCACGATTACGAAATGGTGAAGAGCGGCGTGGCCGTTGAATTGGTTCCCATGGAATTAACGGGAGGGACGCTGCGAGCGGCGCTGGTTATCGCCAGCCAGAAAGTCGGGCACATGTTTCCCACCTATGTCACACCACGCGTCTTCGTTGCCATTTGGCAGGCTAATGCTACAGGGCTCGAAATACCCGGAACACGCTTGGATGCGGTCATCGGTCGCGAGATTGACTTTTCCACTTGGTCTGAGGTGTTCGACACGCGTATCGCCCCCGGCGACTCGGTCAAACTAGACTATGCGTTAGAACGCCATCCCATGGCCAGGGAACTTGTCGGTCGCGTCACCGTCGATCCTGATTTCCACTACAGGGGCGTGTACGAGCAGCTCCTGACGACACTTACCGATGGCGAAGCCTTGGGCCTGATCGACAAAGCTCTCCGTCTGGCCGATGAAAACGTATTCGATCTCGCCGAGCAACGCCTTCCTCTTCCCTAGCGGCCTCTTACTTTCCTCCGCAGGGATTGCAAGGGTTCTTCCCACCGCAGGGATTGCAAGGATTCTTTCCGCCGCAAGGATTGCAAGGATTCGCACCTGAACTCTTCACGGGCTTATATCCGGGTTGGATGGATTCGACATAGGCTGTTAAGGCGGCGAGTTCTTGCGACCCCCACGGTAAAGGATCGCCCTTCATGGGGACGACCATGCAGAAATTTACCATCTCGGCCGCATTGACTGACTTCACACCAGCGCGCAAATAGGCCATCTCTACACGGTGTGGATAAGACTTTGCAAAGGTCTTGTTCATCGCCATGTAGTTATTGACATGACAAGTGGCACACGCCAATCCTGATTTTCCCAGACCGGGATCGTTCCAGAGCTGCTTCCCCTGGGTCACCAGCTGTGAGGAGTTTCCCTCGCTCAATGCGATCCCTTTGGGTTGAACGAACAGCGAAGATGAAACTTTGCCTCCACCACAAGGATTGCAAGGGTTCTTGGCTCCGCAAGGATTGCAGGGGTTCTTGGCCCCGCATGGATTACAGGGATTCTTTGCTCCGCAAGGATTGCAAGGATTCTTTGCTCCGCAAGGATTACAGGGATTTGAAGCTGCAACCTTTGTCCCCTTCCCCTGGCAGGGGTTGAGCGTTTTTGCTGAGCAGGGATTGAGGGTCTTGGCGCTGCAAGGATTCGTTATTTTGCTGGAGCAGGGATTCGTCTCGCTCGCCGCAAACCCTACCGCAGGGATGAGGAGTACAAGTGCAGCCACCACGCCGAGTAAAACGCTCGTTTTTCGCAGGTTGTTGGTCCACGCTTCGATCATCACACATCTCCTTCTAAGTACTGAGAGAATATCATTAAAATGGGCAGCTGGAGATGAATCGGCCCTCCACATTCCGGCAACCTATTGTATGCATTGTGCGTTGGATGCTTTGTGTGGAGACGGGTTACGAAATATAAAGCACCCCGGTAAATTGATGCCCGGGTCGCCCCTCGAATTCACCCATTATCTCTGGCATGACAAACACGTAGCACCGCTTCGGCAATTTCCTGATGAGCTGTTTCTTGTAGAAAATGGCTAGCATCCTCCACCAATGTCCAGTGTCCTTGTGGAAAATAGTTCTTCCAGGTTTCCAGTATAGTCGAGTGTTTAAAGGCCAGATCTTGCATGCCCCAGACAAATTCCACCGGTACATCTTTTAACAGATGAAAGTGATTGGCAGTTTGAGCCATCCACTCGGAGCTTTGGTTGATCTCCTTTGGAAACACCCAAGTACCAATTCGCGATGCTGGCGTGGGGAAGGGTGCGGTATAGGCGTCTAGGATCTGTTGCGGCTGCGGGCTTTGGTATTCCAGTGCGCCCTTCATAAAGGTTTTGGCAAACAGATTGTGGTATTTGATTAAGTAACGGCCGATCGGTCCACCCGTTGCCCAGGCGAAGAGTTTCATCCCGAAACTGGCGCGCCAACACCAGGTATTGCAAAGCACCAAGCCCGCCACCCGTTCAGCATGTTGGGTAGCGACATGCATACCGATGGGGCCGCCCCAATCCTGCAATAAGAGAATATAGCGCTCGAGTTTCAGGTGATCGATCAGGGCCAACACGGTAGCTGCATGTTCTGGTGCGGTGTAGCGATATCCTTCCAGGGGTGTGGATAAACCGAAGCCGGGGTAGTCGATGGCGATGCATCGCACAGAGCCAGTTAAATTCCGTATCACATGGCGATACAGGTAAGACCATGTGGGGTTTCCATGCAGCATAATCACCGGCAGGCCTTCGCCTTCGTCTACATAATGGACCTGACCTTCGCGGTGCTCAAACCAGTGGGACTTGAAAGGGTAATCGTCCGGGGCGATTTGCTGGATGTCGAATTTGGGCTGCATATATGTCCCACCTTTTATTGAGGTTAGCTTTCGACAACCTTTACGTCCTCAAAACTGAATCTCCCCGGGTTCCCCGGAGACGTTTTCAGTTAAGTCCGGCCACCGTAGCCGGAGCGTATTGTCTTGCATAGTACATCTCTTCAAATGCTGCTGAGGGAATATCCCCGATGGGACCAAACAACCTCCTGTTGTTGAACCAGCCGACCCAGGCCAAGGTCACGAATTCCACCTCTTCGATGTTGCGCTATGGACCTTGCGAACGAATGATCTCCGTCTTGAATAATCCATTGATCGTCTCCGCCAACGCATTGTTGTACGAGTCACCCACGCTTCCCACCGAAGGCGCGATGCCTGCATCATCGAGCCGCTCGGCTTACTGAAGGCAACTACTCAAAAGAGACCAAGCGGCAATCAAACAGCGTATGTATACGGTCGAATTCAGAGCGGTGACAAAAAGTTCGGCACTCTACTCCTGATGAGTTATTAATAGATCATGGAACTAGCCCTAGCCCTTGGTGCATCAGCGAACAAAAAGATACAGAAATGGGTTCTCACAGGGCTAGCACTAGGAATCCTAACGGTTGCCATTCCCGCAATCGCGATGCTAGTTACCGAATCAATGCAGCGGCTTTCCCCGGAAGCATCCTATCCGGCATGGGCTGACGATGCTGCTGTGATAGCGGTCTTTCTCGCTGTCTCATATCCGTTTTCTACATTCCCATCTGGAGCAAACAGTTCCTCTTACATCAAGGGGTATATACTGAGCTCAGGGTCATCGGTCTTGCCATTTAGCCCATCCCCGTTAATGCATTCCTCTCTCTAGCGGGCTGCTCCGTAGTTTGCTTCTAACAAGGGTAGCCATGTCACACGTGATCGCAGATAGAGACCTTTCCTCTAAGAACGCTAGTCACTTAAAGCACACAACGAGTCGCTGCCCTTCTTGTTATGCCTCCGTCGCAGCGGAGGTCATCGAAAGTGATGGGCGGGTATTTATGAATCGCCAATGTGATGAACATGGCGGTTTTTCTGCATGCATCAGTAGTGACAGCCGGTTCTATCATGAAGACCCTGGCCTCAGCGCGAAGGGCTCTCACTCTCCAAGGCAGAATCCAACCTGCATCGCTCTAATTGAGGTCGTCGATAGCTGCAACCTCTCCTGCCCAACCTGTTTTGCATCTTCCCCCAGATCTTCAGGTAAGTCTGCGAGCATCGCTGCCGTTCCTCTTGAAGAACTAAAACAACGCATTGAGCACGTCGTTGCCGACAAGGGCTCCATCGATATCCTTCAGCTCTCCGGCGGTGAGCCGACACTCCACCCTCAATTGATGGAGCTTCTTGAATACACACAAAATCATGAGTTGATCGGACATACGCTTATCAACACCAACGGGGTCAGGCTTGCCAAGGACTCTGATTTTGCAGCAGCATTGAGCAAGGCCTTCAAACCTGGGCGGCTTCAACTCTACTTGCAATTTGATGGCAGGCAAATATCTGGACAGAAAGAGCTTCGCGGAGCTGACCTTCGAGAAATCCGAAAGCGAGTCATCGAGGTGACAGCCAAGATGGGATGTCAAGGGCTTCCCATCACCTTGGCCATGACTATTATTCCAGAAAACCTCAATCAGATTTGGGATACCATCGAGTTCGGGCTGGCCTACAACCACATTCGCGGCATAACGATTCAGCCTTTCTTTTCCTCAGGGCGATCCGTACACCACAAGAAAACCATCCCACCCAAAATCAACGTTGCCGACATCGCACACTCACTCATCGAGAATTCAAAAGGCATTCTCACCCCCGAAGACCTGCCACCGCTCCCCTGTGGCAGCCCCAACTGCGCAACCATCGGCTATCTTCTCAAGACAGCTAAGGGCCCTGAGTCACTGCGGAAATACATTGACTACGGTCAAGCCAGTGACAAAATCAAGGACCGTCTCAATTTTAATTTAGACGACCTTTCAAAATGTTCCTGCAGCCCCACAGAGATAGATTCTTTAAACGTGAGTGAGTCTCAAACTTTCCGCATCTCCATTAAGCCCTTTATGGACGCCTGGAGCTGGGACGAAGATCGAATCAAACAATGCTGCACCCATGTCATCCGTAAAGACGGGACCTTGGATTCGTTTTGCCGCTATTACTCAGGCTACCCCGAAGTCATCAAGTGAATACATCTTGGGTCTACCCAGCCCTAGCCCTTGTACTCACAGCACCTACGAAAACACTCTTCAGTGCACTGCCGCTCTTGTTCGCCATTACCCAATGGAACAACCCGCGTCTCAAAGGGCAGCTATTCCATATTTACCTGATCACCTATGGGCCGTTCCTTCGTGAAATTCTCAAGCCCAGAGGCTAGAAAACCGACTCCAACCAAGAGAATAGAGCGGGGTGGGCAGTTTTCAAGCAGATGAATGAGGGTGCAGTCACCTCTATTTGACATAATGAGTGTTACAGGGCTTTGATGCCTGCTCATCTTGCCTATCCTTATGGGCGCGGATGGGGTACGGCAAGCAGCACGAATCTACTGAGACCCTCTTCCGTTAGCTCGCATACATATTCTCCGGGGTAGATTTCTTGTGATGATAGAGAATGCAGATGTAGCGCATGTTGTGCATTACGTTTTCGAATGGCTCGGACTGGCGGTCGGCGTCTTTATGTTTCAATTGAGCCGGAGGAAGGGGAACCTTCCTACTGCCCTGGACCCGGGCATGTTTTCAGTTGTGGTTGGCGCGCTCATCGGGGCGGCTCTGGGCAATAAGGCGTCCTTCTGGTTTGAATATTCCCATCTCTGGGTTGAGCAGTCGGGAGATTTCGGTGTTTGGGTGCGTGGCCAATCCATTGTCGGCGGGTTGCTTGGTGGCTGGACCGGAGTGGAGATCGGGAAGCGAGTAGGGGGCGTGACATCACGAACGGGAGACTCGTTTGTTCCTTCGATTTTAGTCGGGCTCTGTATCGGCCGGGTTGGATGCTTCCTTGCCGGATTACATGATGGAACGTATGGGATCCCGACGGAACTACCGTGGGGTATAGATTTCGGTGATGGACTTCATCGGCATCCAACTCAGCTCTACGAATGTATATTCACCTTGCTCGGTCTTGCCGCATGGCGTCAATGGCGGATGCCTCTTACGCGTACGCCCGGTCTTGGATTTCGAATTTTTATGCTTATATATCTCTCGTGGCGACTCGGCATTGATTCGATCAAACCCACGCCCTACGCCTATGCGCTGGGCTTGTCAGGGATTCAGTGGATCTGTGTTTTCGGCTTGTGCGTCATCGTGCTAGGCTTGGTGCTGGACGGAAGGAAAGTACAGAATGGCTGACACTACTGGTTCACCACAGCTTTCGCGCAAGCAACGTGCGTTCATCCTTATTTCCTGTTGCATCGCGGTTGTCGGTGGTCTTGGCTGCGCAACGTCAATGATGATTGAAAGAAACAACCCAAATGCTCCCGGCTATTATACCAGCCCTGTCTCAAAGGATACTATCTTGGCTCTGGCGCGGCCCGATGCCAAACTTGCAAAAAAGATTGGAGCGAATTCAATTGCTTTTGTCGGTAAGAAAAAAACCTATCTACTGGTTAAAGGCGGGGCGGAAATCGCCAACATTGAAGCTGAGCTCGACGGTGATCGCCTGAAACTTCTCACAGACGGTCCTAGCCTCTATCTCAAAGGCCGCACGATCTGGGGACAGGTTATTCTTGAGTATAGACCTCGACGGATGCCAGCGGAGGACCCCTCAGAGAGAACGGAATGGGGGACTCATGAGCACGAGCAACTCATAGGCCTTGGCTTTGAAAGGGTCGAACCAAGTTCTTACCAAGTAGCGATAGACGTTGAAGGTGTGGTGAAGCGCCCCATGGAAATTGGAAAAGAACTGCAAAAATCATTCAAGACGACATATCCTATTTATTTCTACAACCCGCCAACGTCCAACCCCCCACCTGACTTGAGTAAGATCGTGCTGTGGCCGCTAGCAGTAGTCACGGACATACTGCTGCTCCCCGGATATATCGGTCTCACTCTCCTTTCCATGGTGCCCCAGTAAGCCCGTTCGCCAGAGGCCCGACCCCAAAAGCAAGAGAATAGAACGGGGAGGGCAGATTCCAAGCGGATGAAGAGACTCAGTTATCTCTATTTGCCATAATGATTGTTACCG
>PIVT01000656.1 GCA_003353845.1 Pseudomonadota bacterium
TCGTCCGCCGTCCCTCGCGAAGCTATTGAGCGCTGGAAAAACTCTCGCGCCGGCTTTAGGTATACCCCAGACGAACGAGAACTCATGAAGCAGTGCGCGGGTAGTCTGAAGGAGAATCAAAAGGCAGAGGTCTTCACGAATGCCGGAATATTCGCAACTGTTATGAATTGCGGAGTCATCGTGAGTATCTTCAGTCTCGTAGGCGCCGAATCCCTGACCCAGGTGTACGCTCATGTCACTGGCCTGTACAGAGCACACGGCGATGTACTGCCGTGCGACTTTGGATACGACGACGGGTGCCACTTGCGAAAGTTTGCAGAAAACCGCAAGGACGTCAATACATGGGCCAGGTCGTTTTGGGATCTTGTGGGTCAATTCATTTTTGTGGACAGATTTCATTGGAAGAACCACAAAGGCACGCACAAGTACTGTACGGAAAACTGCAATCCCGCAGACAACAAGCGCATCGACGGGGCGAACACCGAAATATGTGAGCAGTCTTTCAGGTGGTTTGCCCGGCATAAGTACAGTGTAAACCACATGACTCCTGCCCGCTTTACCTTCTACTTCCTTGTTCTTGCTGACCGCCGGAACGAGATCTTGCTCGCAAAGCGCAAATGAGCGACTAGCCTGTGTACTCGCTCGTCGAGCCCAATTTAGGCCTAATTTAAGCCTAATTTAAGCCCTAATTTAAGCCTAATTTAAGCCCCAATTTAGGCCCTAATTTAAGCCCTAGTTTAAGCCCTAATTTAAGCCCCAATT
>PIVT01000184.1 GCA_003353845.1 Pseudomonadota bacterium
GACGCCGCTCTGGCATCGACCAGGAGAAGGTGGCCTCTGACCTGCAGCTCTGCCGCTGGTGGCTCAACAGGATGGAGCGTGGCCTCACAGGCTGTGACGTCCTGCTCTGGTACTGGGAGTGTTGACATGGGATGTGTATACATGATAACTTTTCCATCTGGAAAATCATATGTGGGAATGACCATACATACCGCTGAGGAGCGACTACGTCGCCATGTCAAGGATGCCAATGAAAATAGCCGAATGGCAGTACATCATGCACTTTTAAAATATGGGCATGAGAGCATCAAGTTAGAGACATTGATGGAGGCGTCGGACAAGACCATCCTCGCGGCCAACGAGATACATTTCATAGAGAGCCTTGGGACAAGAGCGCCCAAGGGCTACAACTTGACATCCGGGGGTGATGGAGCTCCAAATCTATCACAAGAGGCAGAGCAGAGACGGCGCTCCAATATCAGTGCGAGCTTGACTGGAAATAAGTTGACACGAGAACACAGATCCAACCTTTCCAAGTCTCACCTGGACTTGCCCTCGGGAAACAAGGGTAAGAAGGCATCAGCTGAGACCAGGCGGCGTCAAAGTGAAGCTGCGAAGACGCGCTGGAAGTCAAATCGTGGAGAAATAATGAAGCAGAGATCCACACCAGCCTATCGGTCTGCATTATCAAGAGGAGTAGCTGATTCATGGCAATCAAGAAGATAGCACCGGACAACGAGGCAGCGATCACCTTTCTTGAGAAGGTCTATCCAGATGGCCCTTGGTGCTTGACCGCCATACAGACCGACAGGAAGGCCATTGAGACCAGGACCTTTGGGCCAACCACACGGCCTGCAACCCTGGAGTGGATCTCAAAATACAATGGCAACAGAAATATCTATTGGCATGTGAACCCTGTCATTGGCAACTTGAAGAAGAAGGCCGAGCGACAGGATATCAAGGCCCTTAATTGGCTACATGTCGACGTGGATCCACGCGCTGGCGAAGATATTGACGAGGAACGTGAGAGAGCCTTGAACCTCCTTACCAAGAAACTACCTGAGGGAATTCCACCACCAACGTGGATAATATTCAGTGGTGGTGGCTACCAAGCGGGCTGGAAGTTGACAGATCCCCTAAAAATTGAAGGCGACGTGGAAAAGGCAGAGGAGGCCAAGCTCTACAACCTGCAGTTGGAGTTGATATTCGGAGCTGACAACTGCCACAATGTGGACCGCATTCTCCGTCTCCCAGGAACCATCAACCTGCCAGACGCCAGGAAGTTGAAGAAGGGCCGCGTGGCGGCGCTGGCCAAGGTGGTCAGCTTCGAGAACATAGAGTACACGCTGGAGACATTCGCCAAGGCGACAACGGTCCAGGAGCACAGCGCCAGTGGCTTCGGTGGACCAAAGACCGTTGAGATCTCAGGCAACGTCGAGCGTGTGATGGACCTCAACGAGCTGGACGAGTGGTCAGTGCCCGACAGGGTGAAGATCATAATCGCACAGGGCCTGCATCCAGACGAGCCCAAGGAGGGCGACAACTCGAGGTCGGCGTGGCTGTTCGACGTGTGCTGCAACCTGGCCCGCTGCAAGGTGCCAGACGAGACGATATACTCAATAATCACCGACCCTGACTGGGAGATCGCCGCCTCCGTGCTGGAGATGAAGTCGAACGCCCACAAGTACGCGGTCAGGCAGATAGAGAAGGCGAGAGAGTACGCCATAGATCCAGAGCTGGAGCGTCTCAACAGTCGCTTCGCCATCATCGAGACACTCGGTGGCAAGTGCCGCGTTGTCGAGGAGGTGGTCGACGAGGCCCTCAACCGGCCCCGGCTCACACTGCAATCATTCGAGGACTTCCGGAACCGCTTCATGCACCTGAATGTGAAGGTCGGCGAGGACAAGAACGGCATCCCAATATACATGCCACTTGGCAAGTGGTGGCTGCTCAACAGCAACCGCCGCCAATACCGGACAGTCGTGTTCACTCCAGGAAGGGAGATACCAGAGGTGTACAACATGTGGAAGGGCTTCGGCTGTGAGAGCCGCCCCGGCGACTGCTCACTATTCTTGAGCCATATAAGGAACAACGTCTGCAACAGAGACAAGGAGCACTATGACTACCTGATGGGCTGGATGGCCCGCCTGATACAATACCCCGCCACACCCGGCGAGGTGGCCGTGGTCCTCCGAGGAGGACGAGGCACCGGGAAGTCATTCTTCGCGGTCTGGCTCGGAAAGCTTCTTGGGCGTCACTTCCTGCACGTCTCGAACAGCTCCCATCTCACAGGCAACTTCAACTCCCATCTGCGGGACCTGGTCCTGCTCTTCGCCGACGAGGCATTCTTCGCCGGTGACAAGAAGCACGCGTCCATCCTGAAGACACTGATCACCGAGGCCACCCTGACGATCGAGCGCAAGGGCGTCGACGTCGAGACCGCCCCGAACTACATCCACCTGATAATGGCCTCCAACGACATGCACGTGATCCCAGCCGGTGGCGACGAGCGCCGCTTCTTCGTGGTGGACGTTGGACAGGAGCAGCAGCAGAACAGCGCCTACTTCAAGGCGATCGCCGACCAGCTGGACGACGGTGGCCTCGAGGCCCTGCTCCACCACCTCATGACCTACGACCTGAGTGAGTACGAGGTCCGGAACGTGCCCAAGACGACGGCGCTGCACGAGCAGAAGCTCCTGTCACTGGATCCCGACCAGGAGTGGTGGTACCAGAAGCTGGTCGACGGTGACATCCTCCGCGACCAGGAGGGATGGCCAGCCGAGGTTGTGAAGGACACCCTCGTGGACGACTACGTGGAGCATACCAAGCGCTTCAACGTCCAGCGTCGGGGGAACCAGACAGCCCTTGGGCGCTTCCTCAACAGGATGTGCCCCAAGATGAACCAGGTCCGCCGGACTGTGAAGGTCGAGGTGATGTCTGGCGACGGGTACACACAACTTGTCACAAAGAGACTGATGCATCTGATGATGCCGACACTGGCCCAGGCTCGGGAGCGGTGGGAGAGACTGAATGGACCAGAGGACTGGCCCGACCACAACCAGGGTGAGCTCCTGGAGAAAGATGAGACCAATGACCCACCATTCTGATACCCCAGTAGGAACCGTGACCAGGGAGCTTGAGAGGCATGGCATAGAGTACAA
>PIVT01000185.1 GCA_003353845.1 Pseudomonadota bacterium
GCCAAAATTAAATGCGATAACTCACGAAATCAATGCTGGTCGATGGATTTCATGAGTGATTCGCTGATGTGTGGCCGACGCTTTCGAACCTTCAACGTGGTCGATGATTTCAACCGCGAGGTGCTGGCCATCGAAGTGGATCTGAGCTTGCCTGCACAACGCGTCATTCGCGTGCTGGAACGAATCTGTGCATGGCGAGGCTATCCTTCGAAACTTCGTATGGACAACGGCCCGGAGTTTATCTCGGTGGCCCTGGCCGACTGGGCTGAAGAGCGGGAGATCGATCTGATGTTTATTCAACCTGGAAAGCCAACACAAAATTCCTACGTCGAGCGTTTCAATGTAAGCGCTCAACAAACCCCATCTTCCCTCTCCGCGATGATCCCGTGATACTCCCTTCGTCAACATCCTGCTGGAGGGGCGACTATGCGCGGCAAGCGTTTAAAACCTACATCGCAAGATCTCGGACTTACCGAACGTCAGCAGTTTTGGCTCGATCACATCAAAGCCTGCGAAGCTTCGAGCGACACCGCCACACAGTATGCCAAAGCTCACGACCTTCCAGTGACCTCGCTTTATCAGCGCAAGAAAGAATTTCTCAAGCAAGGCCTATTGCCGACACCATCGGGCAAGACGCCTTCTTTTGCAAAGGTTCGCATGGCTTCGGATGAAATGTGCGAAGGCGTCCTTTGCATTTTCTTCCCCAATGGTGTCCGCGTTGAGTGGGCAACATCATCTCAGGAAGACGAGGTAAAACAACTGTTGCAAGTGGTGGCCAACCTGTCGTGATGCGCCCAAGCGACGATATCCAGGTCTACCTTTGTCGGGAGCGCGTCGACATGAGGAAATCGATCAACGGATTGTCGATCCTCGTCGAGGAAGTGTTGGAGTTCGATCCCTTTGGTGCTCATCTGTTTGTATTCTGCAACAAGAAACGTGACAAACTCAAAGCTCTTTTCTGGGAACGCAATGGTTTTGTGCTCGTGTACAAACGACTCGAGAAAGATCGGTTCCCGTGGCCTGTTGATCTCGACGAAGAAGTGATCTCGCTTACTGGACGTGAACTTAACTGGTTGCTGGATGGCATCGATATTTTCAGTATCAAACCACACAAAGAACTGTCGTATCAGTCGGTTTTGTAATGCCCTTGCACAGATGATTTGTTAGTATCCTTTCATGTCAACCGACATGATAAATCTTCCCGACAACATCGATGAGTTAAAAGCGTTAGTCCTTCACCACGCCACCAATGAAGAGCAGCTTGTCTCGAAGCTCGATACTTATCAAGACGAAATTAATTTCCTCCGTGAGCAGCTCCGACTTCTCGTGCATCGACGTTTTGGACCCAGCAGCGAGAAGGGTTCCGTAAACCAACTCGGCCTTTTTAATGAAGCCGAGGAGATGCAGGCCGCAGAGACTGAAGAACTCCTTAAGGAAGAAGCGTCGGAAAATATCGAAGTTCCCGCGCATGCTCGAAAAAAGCCTGGTCGCAAACCGCTTCCCTCCTGGCTTGAGCGCGAAGAGATCATTCATGATCTATCTGACGAAGAAAAGATTTGTGCCGAAGATGGCCACGCACTAAAGGAGATCGGGCGCGAGTCCTCCGAGCAACTGGAGTTTATCCCCGCCAAAGCCAGGGTGCTGCGCCATGTACGCATCAAATACGCGTGTCCCCAGTGCAAGGCGGGCGTCAAAACGGCTCCGATGCCGCCGCAACCCATTCCCAAGAGCATGGCTTCTCCCGGTTTGCTGGCCCACATCGCCACTTGCAAATACGTCGATGGACTTCCTTTGTATCGACAAGAAAATATTCTGCAACGTGCCGGAATCGACATTCCTCGCTCGACGACCTCGAACTGGATGGTCAAGGCGGGAACCTTGGTTCAACCGCTCATTAACTTGATTCGGGATGCGCTTCTTGAGGATGATTACATTCAGTGCGACGAAACACGACTGCAGGTACTCAAAGAAGCGGGGAAACCTGCCACAAGTCAATCGTATATGTGGGTGCAACGTGGAGAACCCAAGGGCACCCCGATGATTTTGTACGACTACGATCCTTCGCGCAGCGGTGAGGTTCCCAAGCGTCTATTCGAAGGATTTCAGGGCTACTTTCAAAGCGATGGCTATGAAGGCTACGGTGCGCTGTGCGCACAGAAGGGCATCACGCATTTGGGTTGTTGGGCGCATGCGCGCAGAAAATTTGATGAGGCGTTAAAAGGGCAAGGCAAGAAAAAAGGAAAGAAATCGACCAAGGCGAGCCGTGCTCAACAGGGATTGGCGTTGATCCAGAAACTATATGCCTTTGAGAAACAAGCGAAGGACATGAGTGCCGAGGAGCGGCGTGCTTTTCGGCAAGAGCACTCAAAACCCTGGCTCGATAAAATCCGAAAGTGGCTGGACGAATCCCTTCCTCTTATTCCACCGCAGAGCCTCACCGGAAAAGCGCTTTTCTATCTCGATAAGCAGTGGCCCAAGCTCATTCGGTTTCCCGAAGACGGCCGGCTTCGGCTAGACACCAATCTCGTTGAGAATGCGATTCGACCCTTTGTCGTCGGAAGGAAAGGCTGGCTCTTCTCCGACAGCGTGCAAGGCGCCGAAGCCAGCGCCAACCTCTACAGCCTGGTCGAGACCGCCAAGGCCAGCGGCATCGAACCCTACGCTTATTTGAAGCACATCTTCACGGAGCTGCCCAAAGCGACGACGCTCGAAGAGATCGAAGCCTTGCTCCCCTTCAATATTGATCGCGATCAGTTCCCGGCGTACGTCACGCGGAAAAGCTGACGGGGTTTGTTAAGCGGTTACGTTTATATTACTCCAAAGTGTTAGATCAAACTTCTCCTAGGGGCGTCGGCAATACCTTTCGTTTCCTGCATATGGTTTTTATCGGCCAAACCTTTATTAAGGGTCTTGTGGCGATGACAGACAGGAACAGGTCTATGTCTGTTTTACGAGAAGAGCTAGCTACCGAGTTTGAAGAATTGTTAGAAGAAGGGCCTTTTTTATGTGGCAGTGCGCAGCCCACACTAGCAGATCTATCAGCCTACCCGCATATCGTGAATACAAAGGTGCTTCGGGGAGAAGGCTACTTTTTACCGGGTAAAATGCTTGATGCAGCTTCTAGT
>PIVT01000657.1 GCA_003353845.1 Pseudomonadota bacterium
CTCGTCGCCTGACTCAGGCCGCTCGATGCGATGCTCGTCGTGATGACGTTGATCGAGCCGCTGTTGCAGCGTCCACGTGAATCGAACTGCACCCAGTTGCCTTCCTCCAGGCTGACCACACCCTTCATGATCTTGTCGGTCACCCTGGCGCCCGCAATCAGGGCGCCGCGATCGTTGTACAGCTCAACCAGATCGCCATCCTTGATTCCATTTGCGGCAGCATCTTCGACGCTGATGCGAACGTGCTGGCGACCCTGGACGTTGTCGTATTTTCTGATGTCAGCATTGGCCATCTGCGAATGCAGGCGATTAAAAGGGTGAGGATTCACGACATGCACCTGCCCTGGCTTGGCATTGCCTAGATATTCGACGGGCTCGAGGAACTTGGGCATGGGCGGGCAGTCCGCGATCTTGAAGCTGTCAATTGTTTCGCTATACAGCTCAATTTTTCCGGACTTGGTGGGCAGCGGATTCGTGACCGGATCGGCATAAAAATCACCATGCAGCACCCAGCGACGCATCGCTTCAGGCACCTCCAACCCGACAACGCCCTTTTCCCAGAATTCCTCAAAGGGCACGTTGGAATCCGAGCGCGCATAGGCCTGCTTAAGGATTTGCATCGCCGTTCCAGGCCTGCTCACTTGGAGACCGTCATCAGACATCTCCACTCCCGTGAACTGAAGGCCGACGCCCAGCAGATCGCCAAGACGGCGGAAGATCTCGAAGTCATCCAGGCTTTCACCGTATGCCTGAATC
>PIVT01000186.1 GCA_003353845.1 Pseudomonadota bacterium
GCTCCCGGCTGTATCCAATAGAACCGCTGCGAGTTGGCGACGACACAGAGCACGAAGCTCGCCAGGTTGGTCAGAGCCACCATGGCCACGTCATCCGGGGTCACAACACCTTGAAGGGCGTCCACGCCGCCACCTAGCAGCGTACCGGCTCCCCAGGCCATGTTTGCGCCTGTCTCGGTCGTCACGATAGAGTTGCCGCCTGTGCCCGCTGTGCGAGCTGTCACGACGAGGGTTGTGGCGTCGCTCGACGTGCCTGCAACATTGACGTTGATCTGGGTCGCGGTGCTGTAGTCGGTCCCGGCCACGCCGGTTAAGTTAAGCGCATTAAGGAGATTGAGCAGGGCGTCTGTGTCGCTGCCTCCGAGAGCCACCAGATAAGGGTCGCCAATAGTTCCCAGCGGTGTGCCTGCGTCAACACTGCCCGCCGTGAACTCGTAATAAGCTGCATCAATCAACACGACGTCCGTGGCGATGATAGCTGAGACGGTCAAGGTGCCGGTGGCTGACGTGGTGCCTTCGTAGTATTGCAGCAGCGTACCGTCAGCGATGAACAGGTGCTCATAGCCAGCGCCAGCGACGAACGTGATAGAGGGGTTTCCGCCCAGCGCCACGGTCCCGATAATCGAGGTCGTCGTCGTGCCGTCATAGCGGTATAGAGCGTCGCCGGACACATAGAACAGGTCGCCATTGAAGACGCCTGGCTGGTGCGAGATTTTCCGTATAGGGCCAGCGCCAGCACCTGTGAGGTACTTGCTGCCCGGACGTGCCAACAGAATTGACTTCTCGATCTGGTTTGTCTCGGCACCTTCAAGGAAACGGTTCAACAGTTCGATCTCAGGTTCCTGTGCGTAGGTCCTGTTGAACGCGCCCTGACCTAGCGGAACTGTTGTCATCCAAGTCCATCCCCAAAGTTAAAGCCGCGCCGGTTCATGTCCGACGCTGGCAGGAAGAAGCCGTTTGGATCGCTTGACGGTTCTGGCATTGACTGCCTGTACTGCGACTTGAGACGCTTCATGAGCCGGTTGAATGTCGCAGTCGTCTCCGCTGATACGCTGCGGCCATAGCGAGGCGCGAGACGTATGAACGTGGCGACGGAAAGCAAATCATCGTAGAGCGCCGGGAACGGGCTTACGTCTGTACCTGTCAGTGTAGAGACGAGCTGCCAGTCACTGAGATCAGCCCGGTAAAACAGGATCTGACCACTAAGGTTGCCGGGTGTGTCAGTCGTCGTCAGAGCGCCCTTCACGAGACGGCCATTGCCATCAATAGTGAGGTTGAACACAGACGCAGGGTCCAGTGCGGAAAACCCTACGCGGGCTCCGTCTTCAGGGTCCTGTGTCAAATAGATCGTGACGTCAGCCGCGAGGCTTGTAATCACTTGCACGTTGGCAGGCGGATAAGGCCACTGGTCGCTACTGAGCTGAGTGCCTTTAGGCAGGATCGGGTAGCGTGCGGGAATAGGCGACGTCTGAGCAGGGGGGACCGGCCAGTCCAAAGCGAACTCGCCCAGCTCAAAACCTAAAAGACTTGAGATGAAGCGATTAAGCAGCGTCAAGCCTTCAGTGTCCTGACCAGCCGTGGTGACTGGTATTCCGGTAGTCGCGTCCAGGGGGACAAGGTTGCCCTCCCGGTACGCTTCTTTTACAATTTCACTCGCCGTCGTCATCTTCCAGCAGTTCCTTTACAGCCATCGCAATGGTCAGGTCGTCGTCGTCGTCATTGAAGTCAACGCCGTCTTCCGTCAGGATCTTTTCAGCTTCGGTGCGGTCCATCTTGAGTTTCTTGAAGAGAGCCTTGGCAGCTTTATCGTCAGCAGCCTGAGCGTCAGCAGCCTCTTTGGCTGCGTCGTCAATCAGCTTCTGCTTCGCAGCTTCTTCGTCGGCTACCGCCTGCTTCTCCGCTGCAATCTCTTCTTCGGACTTGCCGATTTTGGAGATGTGGTCAACGTGAGTTTCAGGAATTTCGCTTTCCTTATTAACTACAAGCGGTGCGCCAGTCTCGCCGTGATAAACCATCTTCGGGAATTCTTGAAATACGTAGGGCTTAGGCCCTTTGCTTCGGGTCATATCGTGTCGTCCTCTCGGTTTCTGATAAGGCTGATCGCGGGGTATGGGAGCCCCGCGACCAAACTGGTTTGTGGCTACGTGCTTACGTGCCATTGACACGGGCTCCAAGTTCACGCTGTAGGGCCTGTGTACCAAAGACGGTATCCCAGCGGTGAATGTGGCGACCAGTCGTGATATCCGAACCACGCCAGTACCGGATGCCGATACCAGTTTGCGGATCTGACACGAAGCTCGACGTATCAGAGAACGGGGTACGCAGACGAGCTGACACGAGCGAGATCGCTTTCTTGTGGAAGGCGACACGAACCGGGTAGGTGAAGCTCGCAGCGACGTTGAACGTGATAGCCGCGCCGTTGGCAGGAGCAGCAGACACAGTCTGGAAGGCCGTGTTGAGCAGTGTATCGCCCGAGCCATCTGTGGTGCCTGGAACAATCATCGGAGGCGAGATCGTCAGAGCCACTGCGTTAGCAGCGGAAGACACGTCTGCCAGAACAACAAACTGCTTGAGGTACGGAAGCACCTGACGGCTACGGTTGTTGACCGCAAACACATTAGCGACCGTGAACACGTCGCCGCGAACGAAAGTCTCAACAGCCGCAATGGTCGTGAGATTGAGCGTTTGCTGGTTGGTGTCCTTGACGTCGCGGTAGTTGACGTTCTGGGAAGCGCCATTGATAACGGCGGTGCCTTGAGCCCGTGTACCCGCAGTGATGTACTGCGTGTTGTTGGATGCGAAGACGTCAACTTCAGACAGGATCGGAATACGTGTCCGTTCCAGAGCGGAGCGATTGATCTGAGCGATATCGCCGCCGATCAATGAGCCACGAATTTCTTCGCCATCACTGAAGGTAACAACGGAAGAAAGATCCGAGTTCGGAACAGATTGATCCATCAACTGAGTGTGGACCTTGTTGAACTCAGCCGGGGAGCCAATGACGTTGCCGGGGGTTCCGACTTCGCTGTTGAACTCTTTGAAGACGTCATGCACTGCTGCATCAATGACGTGCGCAAGCTCGGAAGCTGCGGACTTCATCGTCTCGTCCTGGACAAGCT
>PIVT01000658.1 GCA_003353845.1 Pseudomonadota bacterium
GTTGCGGTGGGCGCCATTCGACAGACCGAACCAGTAATCAAATCCGTGCTGAGTTGGCGACGGCTTCACGCGCTTGCCCGAAGTCATCCCGATGTGCCACTTGCCGAAATGCGCCGTCCCGTATCCGGCCTCCTGGAGCACCTCCGCGATCGTCACTTCCCGCTCCAGCAGGTGCATGTCGTGCATGTGATCCTGGAGGGCCCCGTAGATCCCGGTTCGCAGATGCTGCCTTCCGGTCAGCAGGGTTGCTCGCGAAGGCGAACAAACCGCGGCCCCCGCATGAAAGTCGGTGAAACGTACGCCTTCGGCAGCCAACTTGTCCAGCGTTGGAGTTTTGACCGGCCCACCGTAACAACCGATGTCCTTCCAGCCTAGATCGTCGGCCAGCAGCACGACGACATTTGGGCGATTCGTTTTCTTCGATGTGCCAGGGTTGGGACTGGAAGGCGTCGGGGCTTCATCAGCCGAGCCCCAATCCGGTGCCTCTGCCATTACGCTCGCGTTGATCTCAAGCATCTGACGTTTGAGACGAGCGAAGATCTCGGGATGCTGATCCGATACATCGACTTTCTGTGCGGGATCTTCCGCTAGATCAAACAACTGAAACCGATGGTAGTTGCCAGACTTGAGGGTGGGGATCCACGATTCCTGAAACACGTTCAACCGCATGAATTTGCTGCGCAGTCGCTCGGCGTCCTTGTTCTTGAACACCTTGTAGAAATAGTCGGTCCTCTCAACCCAAGGGACAAGCTC
>PIVT01000659.1 GCA_003353845.1 Pseudomonadota bacterium
GAAGTCCCGGCCTCCGGCGGGAAGTGGGATCGCTGTCTCCGCAGCGGCATCGACGCGCAGTCGCACCTGGAAACTCGAAGAGGAGAATTCAAAGTGAGCGCGTAGAATCGAAGCGCAGTGTGGTGCGCACACGGGCTTCTCCAAAAGTCGCTCGCGCAGTTTTTTGAGCAATGGTTCACTAGGAAAATTCGCTAATTTCTCCATGGAAGCGTCTTCAGCACGAGCCGTATTCGGCGCCACCGTCCCGAGAAGAAGTGCGAGCACACTGCAGAGCGCTGCCCCGGTGGAAAGCTTTTTCAAATTCTTGAGACGCACATTGAGGACACAGGCCAGCAAGAGTGCCAACAGACCTACGCGCAGAATCGCAAGGAATAGATTGCAGGCAGGGGAGAGCAGGTATAAGTGAAGCGCCTGGTCGCGAGCGACCGGTCCGTGCCAGATCAAATTCACTGAATTCCAGGTCCAAGTGGGAAGGCCCGGTCCCGTGGTGATGCGTGCATTTTGATCGGGGGCAAAGTCGGAGCTATTGGAGAAGGAATCAAAAACGTCATCGCGATAAGCCGATGAAATGCGCTTCTTGCTGGGAATGCTGTCCATCGCGGTTTTATGTACTGCCCCTAACTGCCTGAGCCCCTTCTCCGAGGGTATTTCTTGTTGGGTATCCAGCGCTTCGAATCGCTGTACCTTTGCCGAGGGATACTACAGCGAAGGGAAGCTAGCACTGCGCGGTTCTGTGACAATCAAGCCAAG
>PIVT01000083.1 GCA_003353845.1 Pseudomonadota bacterium
AATCCAACCCCAAGGCGTTGAAGCGAGGGTCATTGTGTTGGTCCCAGTCCAGCAAGACCCCACCCAGTTGCCGCCAGCCGCGTTCTTTAGCGGCTTCGAGGATTTCAACAGAAAACGAGATCAGAACAATTTGAATGGCCAAGGGCTCAAGGCGCGGCAGTACGCTGTCCAGTACGCCTTGGATGCCGTGCTGTTCGAGGGCCTGGCGCTTAATCTCGACAAAGGCGGTGACCTGGGGATTCTCAGAAAGCAGTGCAAGGAAGTCGTCGAGACTGGCCAGGTTCGCCGTGGTTTCAGCGACTGCCGGGGCATCGGGAGTTTGCAGCCTGACATCGCGCAAGGCTTCATCACTGTAGTCGTGAATGGCGCCGGATTGGCCGCAAACGCGCGTTAGGTCTCGATCGTGGAAGAGCACGGGGGTGCCGTCGGCACTGAGCAGAACGTCGGTCTCGAGGAAACGTGCACCCGCATCAATTGCGGCGCGATAACCCTCAATGCTGTTTTCGGGATAGCGAAGTGGGCAACCGCGATGGGCGACAAGGTGAAGCTCCGTCATCACATGACTGTAGCAACTCAAGAGCCGAGAGAGGAGGCTCAGCCCAGGCTTCAGGCCTTGTATTGCTCTGTGAGCGTATCGATGAAGCGGTCCAATTGATCCGCGGGCAGGTCGTTAATCCCGGCGGCTGCGGCACGACCGCCGCCCGTCGGGAATTGACGGCACAGTTCATCGGCACCCGTTTTATTTTCCATGGGTGCGCGAACGCTAACCAGGTAGGTGCCGCTTTTCTTTTCCGTGAGCACGGCGTGAGCCCGCGAAGGAAAATCATTGGCCAGATCATTGCTGTAGACGCCACTTACGCGCCGCGCCCAGGCTTCATCGGGCAGGATGAATACCGCAGCAATTTCCGATTCCCGTGCCGGAGTGAGGGCCTGGGCCGATCCCATGTCTTCTTTGTAACCCGTTTCCAATTTTTCAAAAGTTTGCGCGGCATTCGCCACAAAGGCAAAGGGCGTCGGGAAGGGACTCACCTGTTTGTACAGCTCGGCGGGTGCAAAATGCAGATCTTCCAGGGAGCTGCCATAACCATTGTAGTTGAGGTAGGTGCCCAGGTTTTCCAAAAAGCTGAGGTGGTCGGCGGATAAACTCAGTCCCTTGGCCAGGCTTGCTGCGCTCTTTTTGAGGTTGTCGCCGAAGGCGCCTGTTATAGCCCACTCCACGTGTTTCCCCTGCAGATGGGTATTCACCAAGAGGCTGGTGCAAACATCAGGTGTGGTGTTGATGAGGGTGGTGAGCGCGGGGTCTTCGGGAATCTCGCCTGCGAAGTGATGGTCGACATAGAAAACGCTAGCGCCTGCAGTCAACGCTTTTTGCAAGCCCTCGCGATTCTTATCCAAGGAGACATCCAGCACGGTGAGTTCGTCACCGGCCTGCGCGTCGACTTTACTCAGCAGGTTGATGTCGCGTTTCACGCCAGTGACCAGCGTGCTTTCCACGGGATTGGCATTGCGGAGTTGGACCAGGGCACAGATACCGTCTGCGTCGCCGTTAAAGATGTCGATGTGAGCCATGAGTTCCTCGAGCGTTAAAAAGAGCTGAATGCAAAAAGGGCTAGGGCAGTATAGGCCCCAGCCCTTCATTTTGCGCGTCCAAACGTGGATCCAATCCCGCTGGCTGCGTTGCGAAAGCTTGCCCTAGCTCGCTAGGGCGGCACTTTCACGCCTTGCCAGCGGGCCGTCTCCACGCTTGGTTACGCACTCCCTCTGAAGCGTGCGCTCCTAGCGAATGCGTGCTCGGCAGCGCAGGTAGTTCTGAACCATGCGCGCCACACCCGTGCCCGAAAGGGCGGACTGGTGTGTACCCATGCCCTTGGAACCGGCGTCGGCACCCGCGATGTAGAGCCCGTTAATGGGTGCATCGGAGCTCGGCTTGTGGCGTCCACACTGACCGACAATCTGCGCCAGGCCCACGCACTCGCCGCCGTGGCCCTTGATGACGGAATCGCGCGTCAGGTTGGCGATGTCCTTGGGACCCATGTACTCCTGTCGTTCACAGACTTTCATGATCTCGGGGAATTGGTCCACCATCTGCTTGTCCATGACCTTCCACAGGTCTTCGATTTCCTTGGCTTCGGGATCGGCGGAACACACGGTACCGGACACCAGGACCTGTTGGCCGCCGGGAGCTGCATCCTCGTCATAGAAATTATGATTCACCATGAAGAGAATGACCTCGTCGGGAATGTTTCCGTCCTTCACCGACTCGTAGCGTGGCGTGTCCAGCCAGGAGTCATCGGAGTACATCACGTACATGCCGGTGTCCATCACGGGCTCGCTCAGGAAGTAGGTCACCGAGGTGAAGGCCCATCCCGGGACGAGGCTCCTGATGTAGTTCACATACTTCTTGTCGAAGTGGTCTTTGCCACACAGCTTTAGAATCGTGGGCTGAAGACCCGCGGAACTCACCACGACGGGTGCGTTGAAGGTGCCCTGCGGTGTGTCGACACCGGTGACGGTACCGTCGACGATGTTGATCTTATCCACCTTGCAGTTCTTGATCAGCGTTCCGCCGTTCTTCTCGAACTCGCGGCACATGACATTACTGAGCGTTCCAAAGCCGCCCTTGTACTGGCCTCCGCCACCCTGAAGCATCATGTGCTTCATGATGAGGATTTGCTCCGAAGCCGCGACCAAGTCGATGGGCTCGGCCAGTGACGCATTGGCATGGAAACCCATGTAGTTGTAGAGAGCCGAGGGGCAATCGCGCTCGGCCAGCCACTCTTGCATGGTCATCTCGTCGTAGTCATGAATCTGCTCATCCGTCATTGTGATCATTTCGGTCATGATCTTGACGCTGGCAGCCTTCTCGTCCTCTTCCAAGTCCCATAAATCGAAAAAGGGCTGGGGATCAGCCATGGCCTGTGTTTGAACGACTTTCTTGTATTCCTTTTTGTCGCCGCGGCGGTAGCACAGGGTAATCACTTTGCGGGGATCGTCGGGCAAGAGGGCGGGAACAAACTCATCGCGCACACCCAACTCTTCGAAGATGGGCTCAAAGGCGGAACCAATCATGGGCACCTGGCCGTGGGGGAAGAGGTCGTAGCCGTAGCCGTTGGTATCGACACTGGCCATTTTACCGCCGACTTTATTGTTCTTTTCCAGCAGCAAACACTTCACACCGCGCTTTTGTAGCAGCGTCGCGGTGGAAGACCCGCCGGGGCCACTGCCGATAATAATTACGTCATAATTCTCATCTACCATGTTGTTCTCCTGTGCTCTTGTGTTGATCGTGATTGGTTAGGGATTCGTTTGTTTCGTACTGATTATGTTAAAAGGGTTTGTCTGCTCACCCGCGCCAGATAAATGCGGCAACATTTGATTGATGAGCAATTCGATCATGCGCGTCTGGCTCTCGATATTGGCTTCGGAGAGCGGGTCGATATCCAGGGATTCTTTAAACAGGGGTGCCAGGGCAAAGTGGCCAAAGCTCAAATGGACGAAGATGGTTGCGATGGCGGGGAAGAGGCTTTCGTCGAAGCCGGCCATGGCGTCGGTCTTGAGTTCGCCGATGACTTGCTCCAGAAGAGGGCGGAACCACTTACGAGCCAAGGTGGGCAGGAACTCACCTTCGGAGATGGCTTCCAGATAAATCAACTTGGAGAAGTTGGGGTACTTCACCAGGTGCTGCATGACTTCGCGCACCACCTGATGGGCCGATTCCAGTTCGCGGGAACCGACGGCAAACTCCGCCAGCTTCTCGGTGAGGGGGCGAAGGCCGCGCTCCAGCACGGCTTCGTACAGGGCGTCCTTGCTGGGGTAGTAGTTGTAGAGGGTGGCGACGTTGACGTCGGCCGCCTCGGCGATCTCGCGCACGCGCGTTCCGGCCAGCCCGCGGCGAGCGAAAGTCCCCGCAGCCGCGTCTAGCACGCGCTTTTCCGTGAAGGCGGTCCGCTCGGCCTGTGCGGCCTGCCGGGTTCCATGTTCTTCTTTTAAATCAGGCACTTGTGTAGATCGTTCCCCATGGGCTAAACATTCATTTAGCGCAGTAAGTGAATGTTTAGTTGATGCCTCAGGTGAGGTCAAGAGTTTGCTTAGCCTCTGAGGTCCAATATCTTCAGTGACGATTGATACAGGTTCTGGAACTGCCGCGTCCTGGGGGCGCCTTAGGCAGACAAGGGGGGAGGGTTGCATGTGTGATTCGGGAATGGGCATCGGTGTCATGGAGCGCAAGAAAGATCTGTTCTTCGTTGTTTGTTTTACTTTTTTTGCTTTCAGTTCTTTTACTTCCGATGCCTTGCACGGACTCAATCTGATTCATGGTGACGGCTTTTGGGCGGGACTGAATCAATGGTACGCAGAGGTGGCCAAGGATCAGTTTTTTTTAGATGACCATCTGTTCGTCCGCTACGCCACTGCAGTTTCTGGCCTGATCTTCGGGCCTTTTTACCTGGTCTTGGTCTTTGCCTTTATCAAAGGTGCCAATTGGGTTCGCACGCCGGCCCTGATTTACGTGGGCGCGATGTTGCACGGTTGCATTGAGTTCATGTGGTGGGAGTATGCCGTGGGCCCACGCCCCGGCGCGCCGATCGTCTTCTGGGCCTTTAATGGTCCCTATATCTTGATTCCCATCCTGCTGGGTGTGCGCATGTGGAAACCCGATCCCTTCGGTTCCGCGGCTGCGGTCGGTTAACGAGGCCCCATGTTCGAACCTCAGGTGCTCTACACCGCTTGTCTCTGGTTTATCTTCGGCATCTCCGCCCTGAGCTTTCCGGCGTTGTTTTTCTTTACGGCGCCCTATGGGCGCCACAAGACCGGCGAGAAGGGGATCGGCGCGGGGATGAATGCGACCTTGGGTTGGTGGCTCATGGAGCTTCCCCCACCCATTGTTTTTGCCTTTGTTTTTTCGCGCGGGGAGCATCGCGCTGAATTGGTGCCCTTGCTTATTCTTGGCATCTGGGAAGCGCATTATTTTTATCGATCCTTTGTTTTTCCCTTTCTGTTAAGCGTGAAGAACAAGAAGAAGCCCTACCTGGCGGTGTCGGTGGGGTTTTCATTTAATGTGATCAATGGTTTTTTGAACGCCTATGCGATTACAAACCTGGCACCGCATTTGACGCTGGACTGGTTGCGCGATCCGCGTTGTTGGTTGGGTATTGCTTTAATGATCATCGGCTTCAGTATTTGTTTTCATTCGGATCGAGTTTTGCGTAACCTGCGCAAGCCGGGAGAAACGGGATACAAAATTCCCCACGGTGGCTTTTATCGCTGGGTCTCAAGCCCGAACTATTTAGGAGAGATCATCGAGTGGGCGGGATTTGCCATGCTGACTTGGACTCCCGCCGGCCTGGCCTTTTTGGTGTTTTCAATTTCGAACTTGTTTCCAAGAGCTTTTTCGCATCACCGTTGGTACCAGGAACAGTTTGAGGACTACCCCAAAGAGCGCAAGGCGATTTTGCCCGGATTGCTTTAACGCATTCACAGGTACGAGGAAAAAAACGTGAGTGAATCTCATCGAGAACAGCTGATGAACGTTGCCAGGTCGTCCCCGGCAGCCGTGGCGGTGAAAGACCGCGATGCCTGGATGTCGATCTTTGCCCACTACAACATCGTGGAAGATCCCGTCGGCTCACGACCTCATGTAAGTGGCGTGTTCGATGGGCGCGAAGGGCGTCGGGGTCAGGGTCCCTTGCAGCGCTTCTATGACACCTTCATCGCACCCAACGAGATTCAGTTCCGTGTGGCGCAAGATATTGTGGTGGGACAAACGGTGTGCCGTGAACTGGTGATTGAGTTGGGAATGAACGACAAGGTGAAAGCCGAAGTACCCATGCACGCGTTTTATCAAATGGTGCAAGAAGGCGGTGAGCACAAGGTTTGCCGTTTGGCCGCGCACTGGGAACTGGTCCCCATGATTCTACAAGTCATGGGCAAGGGCTTGGGGGGCATGATGGCCATGCTCAGTTTGGGTTGGCGCATGGTTCGCATCCAACGACTGCGTGGCATTCTCGGATTTTGTCTGGGCTTTCGAGGAATTCACGGCAGAGGCAAGGAACTCGTGACGGACTTTTCGCGCGCCGTGGAAACCAAGAACAGCGCTTGGCTCAACAGCATTTTTCACAGCGAGCGTTCGGAGATTCATTTCCCGACTCTCGATGAGAGTCCGGGCCAAGCCGTCCAAATTCACCACCCTGCGAAATTTTTGGTCGATCGAGATGTCAGCATCGCGACCTCCTCGATGATCTCAGCTGGATATTGCATCTCTTGTGTGATTGATGTGCAGTGCGATGAAGAGAGGCATCACGGCATTGGATTGTTTGAGTTTAATGCGCGCTCGCGGCGTTTGGACCGAGTTAAGTTGTACTGGGATCGCGGCGTGTAAATCGCTGGAGCTCCCTTTGACAATCAAACTAATTATCGGGAAAGGATCATCAAGTGGCTCAAGTAAATGTGCAGGAAGAATATCTAGTGGGTGCCAATGAAATTTGGAAAGTGCTCGCGGACTTCGGTGGATTGGCCAGTTGGATGCCAGGCGTGGATTCCTGTGAGGTTGAAGGGGAGGGCATTGGAGCAGTGCGCAATGTTTCCTTGGGCGCTGCATTGGTAAAAGAGCGGCTCGAAGCTTTTGATGAGAGTGCACGCAGTCTTTCTTATTGTATTTTTGAGGGGCCTATTCCTTTGCTGAATCATTTGACGACCATTGCCGTGCACGATGGGGAGCAGGGCGGCTGCAGCGTGAATTGGTCGGCTACTTTTGAGACGCCCGACGGCGTTCCCGAAGATGCCATCGAGGGTGCACTGAGCGCTGCTTACAGTGGTGCCCTGAACGCATTAAAGGAAAAACTGGGTTAGGGAAGTGCTGCGGCATCGCGAAAGGCTGATTTTCCAAGAAAATAGGAATGGAGACAGAAGTGCCCGACCTGATTGTTGAGAAACGCAATCACATTACATATCTCACCTTGAATCGCCCCGAACGGCGAAACGCTTACAGCCCCGAGATGATCATTGGCTTGGCGGAATCCTGGAAAGAATTTCGTGATGATGACGATCAGCGCGTGGCTATTCTAACGGGCTCGGGTACGGAGGCGTTTTCTGTAGGCGGTGATCTCAAGACCTTTGTCCCCTTGCTGACGGGTGCACGCAAAGCTGAAGACGATTGGGATCACAAGCTCATGGCGGATCTGACTCAGGTTTTGACTGCCTTGCTGCGTCCTTTTGAACTGTATAAGCCGATAGTGGCGGCCGTTAATGGCGATGCCATTGCCGGGGGCTGTGAGATTCTGCAGGCCACGGACATTCGCGTTGCGTCCAACAAGGCCCGCTTTGGTCTGGCTGAGGCGCAGCGCGGTCTGGTGCCGGGTGGAGGGTCTCTGACTCGTTTGCCACGTCAAATTCCCTACTGCAAAGCCATGGAGATCCTGTTGACGGGGGATCATATGTCAGCGGAAGAAGCACATCGCATCGGTTTTGTGAATGAATTGGTCGAACCCGACAAGGTGTTGGAACGCGCCGAAGAGTTTGCCACGCGCCTTGCGCGCAACGGTCCACTGGCACTTCGAAAAATCAAGGAGTGTGTACTTCGCACCAATGGCATCCCCATCAATAATGCCTTTACGATTGAGAATGAATGCTCAGCGGTGGTGATGACATCCAAAGATGCCCGTGAGGGTCCGAGGGCTTTTCTTGAAAAGCGGGAGCCCGACTTTATTGGTAAATAGAGTGCCAAATAGAGTGCCAGGTAAATTGGAAAGTCAGAAGGTATGAGTTTAGATCCACGAACACCTGTATTGGTCGGTGTTGGTTTTGCTGACCAACGCTGTGAAGATCCACGCGAGGCGCTGGAGGCCTTTGCGCTCATGGCGCAGGCGGTCTCTCAGGCGGGAATCGATGCCCTTGGCACGGAGCTCAGCCAATCTCTTTTGTCCTGTGTCGACAGCATCGCAATTCCACAGGGTTTCTGGGGGTACCCGGACCCGGGGCGCTTGGTGGCAGATGCCGTCGGAGCATTGCATGCCAAATCGATATTGGCGGGCATTGGTATTTTGCAGCAGACACTAATCAGCAACGCCTGCAGCGACATCGCGGCGGGTGAGTCCGATGTCGTGGTCGTCACGGGGGGCGAAGCCAAGTACCGAAGTTTGCGCGCAATCCTCGCTGGGGTCGAGCTTGAGGAGACAGCTCAGGACGGTGCCAGACCTGACCAGGTGTTGAGTTCGCCGGATCCCATTTGGACGGATTACGAAGCCTCGCGCGGCTTGTCTATGCCGGTTTCATTTTTTGCCATCATGGAGAGTGCACTGCGCTTCGAACAGGGGCTGGGCATTGAAGCGCATCGTGACGAACTCGCACGCCTGTATGCCAGCTTTAGTCGTGTGGCCGCGGACAATCCCCATGCATGGAATCGCAGTGCGGTAGAGGCAGATGAAATTCGCAATGCCGAGGGCAAGAACCGCATGCTCTCCTTCCCCTATACAAAGCTGCACAACAGCCAGTGGAATGTAGACCAGGCCTCAGCCTTGATTTTTTGCCCTGTTGCCAAAGCGCAAGAACTCGGTGTGCCTCGCCATCGTTGGGTTTTCCCCCTGGCCGCAACCCAGTCTTGTGAGGTCGTGGCCTTGACCCAGCGCAGTGATCTTTTTGGTAGCGTGGGTGCGCGTTTGGCCGGTAATGCGGCCATGGAATTGGCTGGGACCAGCGTAAATCAAGTGGCTCACCTTGAACTGTACAGTTGCTTTCCAGCAGCCGTGCGAATCTTTGCGCGCGAGTTGGGGGTTGGCTCTGAGCGGTCATTGACTGTGACAGGGGGAATGCCCTTTGCGGGAGGTCCTCTCAATAATTTTGTCTTGCAAGGTACGGCGCGCCTGGCCGAGGTGTTGCGTGAGGATCCTGGGACGATGGGATTGGTCAGTTCACTCAGCGGCATTATTGGTAAGCAAGGCTTTGGTGTTTGGTCTACGGAGCCCAATCCGCGGGGCTACCAGTTTGCCGACGTCACTGCGCAGGCCATTGCTGCTGAGCAGCGTCGCGAGGTGGAAGAGGAGTATCAAGGGCCGGCAACCATTGCGGGCTACACCGTTTCCTACACCAAGACGGACCCCGTTCTTGGCGTGGCGATTTGCGACTTGCCCGATGGAAAGCGCAACTTGGTCCGTAGCCAGGAGGGCGCTTTGCTAGATCGACTGATGGCCCAGGAGTGCTGTGGTCTTCGAATCCAGGTTGAAAGTGACGGCAGCTTCCACTTCCTGGATTAATCCTATTTCTTGGAATATGCTGTAAGTGGCTGTTTATATTATTGAATGGTGAAACTGCTATTTGTTCTGCCACGGCCGAGATTCTCTCACTTCCCCGATAGATAACCGTAATTTATAGCTGTGATTTGCCGATAAGGGATGCAGGCCTCGCTTGAGCGCGGGGCACTCTTGTGTGTTTCTCTCGGGCCAGGGCTGCGGGTGGAATGAGGTTTCATGGGCATTGATGTAAAGAACAATCTACTACCGACAGCGAGCAACCTGAGAATGCGGGTGAGCGCAATCTCCTCGGGCATTTGCCTTACTGGTGGGATTTTGGCCTTCCTGATCCTGCGAACGGTGCTTCATTTTACTCCCGAACAGGCCGTCCCCTTGATGGGCATCATCATGGTCTGCGCACTTTCTCTCGGAGCCGTCTCTCTCTACCTGACCACGAGCTGGATGCGAGGCATGGATGCCTTCCTGAACAAAGTCCATAAGGATGAGGAACCGAGCCAAGCAGAGGTTCATCAAGCCTTTGCTGATGCAATGGATTATCCCCGGAAACTCTGGCTCTATAACCAAGCGTGTTTCATTTTCCTGGGCATTACGATTTCATCCTTGTTGGTGATGATCTTCGGCATCATGACTTGGTTTTCGTGTCTGTTGATGATCGTTAGTGTCGGGTTGGCGGGCTTGCTGACTCAGACGCTGGTGTTTATCTGCTTGAAGATGACACTGGCGCCACTGCGCAATCACCTGGCTGTACTGATTCCCAATCCAGAGGTGAGAGGAGGGCTTGCACGGCCTGTCTCCATGGCCATGCAACTTTTCACCGCCATCGTGAGTGTTTCCACGGCCATGGCGGGATGTTCTGTTTTGCTTATGCACGGGCGCAGTATGACCACGCTGGAAGAATACGCGGTAAAAAGCCAATCGACCATCATCTCTGAGATCTCAGCGCGTGAAGTTTCCGGGGAAAGTCGAGAGGAGCTTCTCACTTGGGCAGAGTCCACTTATGCCGCTTTCGGAATCCACTTTTATTTATTGGATTCGTCAGGAGAGGGTTTTGTACGGGGCGCCCAGGACAAAACAATCCTGTTCGAGGAATTGGAGTTACTGCGAAAGGCAGGGATCGAACAGGGCAATAGCCTGGCCTTTGATTCTGCAAATCACTTCACCTGGCGACAATTAGAGCCTGACGGTTCCATTCTTTTGCTGGCCATACCCGCGAAATTCATGGGTGCCGATGAGGTGGTCGCCGCAATCACTGTATTTAGCATTATTACCCTCGCTGGCCTGTTGTCCTTTTTCTTTGCGGGCCTGGCATCAAAGGATTTGCGCGAATCCATGGATCAAATGCTAAAGCGCATGAATGAGATCACCTCCGGTGATTTGCGTCAACACGGATTGGTTGAGTCGGAGAATGAATTGGGTCAACTCGGGCGTGGCTTGGACCAAATGCGTGCTTCCTTGCAAGAAACCGTGGGCTGGATTCTGCAAGTTTCGGATAACTCGGAAATCGTAGCCATTGATGTGGCCGCGTCCACGACTGAGATTCTGGATGGAACAACGAAGCAGTTGGATCGCATTGATCAGGTAAAAGGTTCGGTAGGAGATATTACGGAGCGGGCTGGGACAATTTCGACAGCCGCTTCCAGCTTGACTCACGATGTGGAAAATTCCTCTGGTGCGGCTATGCAGTTAAGGGAGGTGTCGGGTCACTTGAAAGAAAACGCCGGGGATTTGTCGGGCCGCGCGCAAGATGCCTCGAGTTCCATTGATCAGATGATTGCCAACCTGAATCAAATTGTTGAAAACACCGAGCACCTGGCGCTCTCGATTGATGAAGTGTCCAGTAGCATTACGCAGATGGCTTCGCAGGTACGCGAGGTGGAGACCAACGCCGAGGAATCCGCGAAATTGTCCATGCATGTGATCGACGTGGCAGAGGTGGGGCGCGAGCGCGTGCAGCAGAGTATCGATGGAATGGAGATTATTCGAGAGTCTACGGCTGTGGCCGAGGAAGCCGTGCGCCACTTGACCGAACGCAACGCAGCCATCGGTAATATTGTCGATGTGATCGACGACGTGGCGGACGAGACGAATTTGCTGGCTCTAAACGCGGCCATCATCGCCGCACAAGCAGGTGAAAACGGAAAGGCCTTCTCGGTGGTTGCCGATGAAATCAATGAACTCGCGGACCGCGTCTCTACGAATACCAAGGAAATCAGTACGCTTATTTCAGCCTTGCAGGAAGAAAACGATCATGCGGTCGTAATGATTTCTCGGGGGGCTGTGAGCGTGCAGAACGGTGTTGCGTTGACGGCTGAGGCTGGGAGTTCTCTTGAGGAGATCACAGACGCGGCCAAAACGAGCAGCGGTCATATCTCGGAAATTGTGACGGCTTTCAAAGAGCACGCGCAGACATCCCAACTCTTGGTTGGCTTGATGGAATCAGTCCGCAACGGGGTGCAGGGAATCCGTGTGGCGGGGCATGAGCAGCGCAAGGGTGGCGCTTTGGTACAGACCAACTCAGCGACAGTCGATCAGATTGCAAAAAACGTGCGTGCAACGGCTGAGGAGCAAGACAGTGGCGCTTCTCAGATCGCCAGTAGCATGACCAGTATTCGCGAAGAGGTGAGTGGAATTAACGATGTGCTGCAGGAGCAAACCCAGCGCTGCTCGGTCGTGATGGAGTTGTTGGTGGAAATGCAGGAACAGGCGCGCGCTAGCGATAGCTGTGCACGTGACACCGACGAAGCCATGGAAGACCTGCTGCACAAGTTCCAAGAACTCCGCAGTGACGTGCAGTCACGCTTCAAGGTCTAAACCGTTCAGTCTAGTCCGACATGTTCCGAGCATGTCCGAAATATCAATTAACTACATGTAATAACATGACTTTTTATACCACTACCTTCCAGTACGGACTCTTGAAGTCCGGTGGTCTTGGGGGTACAGTCGGGGGTATCTCGTCAAATGTCAGGGGGTATCCTGGTTGCGATGGATTTCTCGACTCCCGCTCGGAGGGATGCCATGCCCAAAGACCTGTTAACCGACGCCAAGGTGAGGACTGCAAAGCCACAGGAGAAGCCTTACAAACTCTATGACGGTGGGGGGCTGTTTCTGCTGGTAAAGCCCAACGCCTCGAAGCTTTGGCGGTGGAAATTTCGCATTAGTGGTCGGGAAGGGCTGTTTGCGGTAGGCAGCTATCCTGAGTTGAGTTTGGCGGAAGCGCGTGAAGCCCGGGAACACTCCCGGAAGCTGGTGGGAAGGGGCATCAATCCAGCACACCATCGAAAAGAAGAGAAGCAAAAGAATCTGGCGGCGACCGAGGCCCGCAAGCGGGAAGCGGAGCACGCCTTCGGAAAACTGGCTGATGCATGGCTTGCCGAGGGGAAGAGCACTTGGGCTCCGGGAACCTACCGAGGAAAAAAGGCTCGGGTCAATCGGTTTCTACGACCTGCACTAGCATCCCTACCGATCGGACAAGTTGGCCCGAAAGAGATACGACCCATCCTTGAGCGATGCAAACAGTCTGGATCATGGTCGGCGGTGCTCACCAAGGGTGATATATCCGCTGTCTTTGAATATGCATTGGTTCGAGGGTTCGTAGACACGAATCCGGTGCCCGGCCTGAGAGGGCTCGTACGTACCCCGCGCTCGGAAAGCAAAGCAGCTTTGACAGTTGCCCAAAT
>PIVT01000084.1 GCA_003353845.1 Pseudomonadota bacterium
TAGGAGAAGTCGAAAATGAAGAAGGTTCATAGGGTCAAAGTCTTAGGCCTGATGTTGGCAATGGTTTTCAGCTCGGCGGTCATGACGGGCTGCTCATCGGCCAAAGGCACGGATTTAGAACCGCGGGAAGAAATCTTAAACTCATTGCGTGCTGCAGGTTTCGTTTTTAATGAATACGTAATCTCCACTGTTTATGGAGAAAATCAAAATCAGGTGATCGTGAGCGGGCAACTCGCACGAAAGACGCCAGATGACACGCACGTGGCGGACGGAGTGAAACTCTCTCAGCACAGGGAAGTCGTCGTTGAAAACGCGAATGGAATCTGGGAGATAAAATTGGTCTCACCGTTGGAGCGTGACCAATTGACTTCGCGCGAGCGTTGGAAAGATTAAACACAATTTATTGGCTGTTCTTTGTCCTCTGTTCGCGACAGCACAAGCAGTGACTCTGCAGAAAGAGATTAACTATTATGGAAGCTGAAATTTCTTCATTGAAACCGACCTATGGATATTCCGTTGAGCAACCCGATAGAGGTAAGTGGGCTTTCTACATTACGCTTTTGGGAACGCTGGGCATTCCTCTTTACATGTGGGGAGCTCGTTTCCTCTACGGTCCGGAGCAAATGCAAATCTGGTGGGAGTCGGCAAAGACTGTCCCGCAAACTCAGCCTCAGGTGTTGGCCGGCTTTTGGATGACCATGCTGGGAATCGGCGTTGTCATTTGGCACTCGAGCGTTGTCAAGGGACGGGCGCGAACCGTGGCGTGTATCTTGGTTGGCTTTTTCATCGCATGGTTCTACGAGTTCTTGGGGACCAATTTTGCAGGCGGCGGCGTCTTCGGACCTTATCATTACAGTGACAGTCTGCTGTATCACCACATTCTCGGTGTTCCCACGCTGATTGCCCTTGGATGGGAAACTTTTGCCTATCCGGCGTTCTATCTGATTTTGTACCTCATGCCCAGCGAGCAAATGGGCGCGGAAAAATCCCTGGCGAAAAGAATTGCCAACAATGCTGTGATTGCGACCCTCGGCGGCTTGTTCTGTGTCGTTGTGGATTTTGTCGTCGATCCCATTTCCGTGGAAACGGGTTACTTCACCTGGCATGTCAATGGCGGCATTTATCCGTGGCTCGAAGGGGGGGGTGAACCCATCACGAACTTCCTGGGATGGTGGGTCTGTGGATTCACGATGATGTTCTTCTGGTCTTTTATTCTTCAGACCACTCCGTCCAAGCGGCATGTTCGTTCGAAGTACCTGGATATCTACATCCCGTTAGCTCTGTACTGCACCTGGTTTACAAATTACATGTCTCAAGAACTGCTCATGCAGCAGCGAGATGATGTCATCATGTTTGGATTGTTCGGCCAAGGGGGGATCATTCTCATCATCTTGGTAAAGATCTACCTGGAAAAACAAGGATATCAGCCGAATCCAATCGGACATGCGATTTCGAAAGAAGCGTTGGGCGAACGGTCGAATTAGGGTTGAATAATGCCTTGTTCGTGGCATGCCAATTCCCGAAGCACGCGGGTTCACGCGGGCGCTAGCGGGTAGGAGAAGTTGATATATGGAGAAGAAGGTTGAGCGCGACGTCGCGAAGACGACGGAGGCCTTTAACAGTTGGTTCGCAGAAAAGATGCCGGAGCGTCAGGGGCTACACGTTGAGAATCTAGAGGCGCCTCAAGCCACAGGGTTTTCCAGCGAGACCATTCTGTTCACTCTGGTGTGGACGGAAGACGGCGGCAAGAAAACGGAGCGTGCCGTGGCCCGCCTCAAGCCCTCGACGACCGACGTCCAGGTCTTTCCCTTCTACGACATCAAGTTGCAGTATGAAATCATGCGCATCCTGGGCGAGAAGACCAACGTCCCCGTACCGCCCATGCTGGGTTACGAACCTGATGAGTCCATCATCGGCGATGAGTTTTACTGCATGGATTTTGTGGAGGGCATAATCCCCACAGACAAACCTCCCTATCACACGGCCGGTTGGGTTCCCGAACTCAGCGTGGAAGATCGCGAGCGCCTGTGGAACAGCGGCCTCGACGCCATGTGCTTGGTGCATAAGCTGGACTTCAAGGCGCTGGGGATTGATTTCCTTCCCTGTGGCAAAGACGGTGATACCCACATGGTGACCCATCTGAAGTACTGGGATCACTTCTTTGAGTGGGGCATGGAAGGGCGCGAGCATCCGATTTGCAGGCGCGCACAGAAGTGGCTGTGGGACAACGGGCCTACGGACGAAGAAGACGAGCGCATTATCTGGGGCGACTCGCGCCTGGCGAATCAAATCTTCAGCAAAGACCTCGAATGCATTGCCGTCATCGATTGGGAGATGGCTCGCATCGGCAGCCCTGTGGAAGACCTGGGTTTCTGGATTTTCATGGACCGGGTGTTTAGCGAAGGGTTGGGGAGTGAGCGCTTGGAAGGTCTGCCCGATCGCGCTGCCACCATCGCGCGTTGGCAAGAGAAAACCGGGCTTGAGGCCAGGCACGTTCAGTACTACGAAGTCTGGGCTGCTTATCGCTTTAGCTTGCTCATGGGTCGCGTTGGCATTGCCATGCACCTGCAGGGGATCTTGCCCGAGGAGAGCGACTTCGAGGTCAATAATTTCGCCTCGGGTCTCTTGGAGAAGATGCTCAACGAAGAGGTCTAAGGCAGCGATGAGGCTCGAAGGGATTACCTTTCAAGGTCCGGTGCTGGATGATGAGGGCGTCTTTGCCGTTCTGCCTGCTTCACTGCAGGTGCTTCTCAAGCAGATCAATGGATTTATTCTCTATGGCGGAGCCCTGCATGTGCGCGGGGCTTGCAGTCAGCCGTCCTGGCATTCCCTGCGTGAGGCTTGGATCGAAAGAAAGGCCTTTCATTTGCTCTATGACCAAGTGGCCGAGGGCGATGTTCCCTTTGCGCAAGATTGCATCGGTGATCAATTTCTGTTGCGCGATGAGCGCGTGCTGCACCTGGCCGCCGAGACCGGAAAGTTGGTCCCATTGAACTTGTCCCTCAATGAATTCTTTGACGCTGTGGCCAAAGCGCCATTTGAGTTTCTCTTCATGGAGCCTTTGCGCCGGGTGATCGAAGAAGGGGGGCGCCTTTTGCCGGGACAACTGCTTCACGCCCATCCGCCCTATTGCAGCCTGGAAGCCCAGCAAGGCGTTTCTCTGAGGCCCGTGTTTGGCGAAACCCTCATGGCCTACCACGCCGACCTGGCGCGCAAGATTTTGAAGGCGGGACCCGACGGCCGGATCAGTATGCAAGATTACGTCGAGAGTTCTGAGCTGGGAGCGGCGGGTGATCGCTTGCAAGGGACAGCGGAGTCGGAGCGTGGCTGAGGTGCGTTGTCAGCAGTGTGGTCAGAGTTGGGACGCTCATGAGGTGCCCCTTTGCCCCGTGTGCTTGAAAACGACTTGGCTGGCCTGTGAAACCCTTGTGCGACGCAAACACGATCCGAGGAGCTTGCCACATATTTACAGCGCCTATCGTTCCGTGGTGACCGAGCATTTCTTGGAGGAATTGGAAGCGTTCCTGGGTTATGCCGCGGAATACGGGTCTTGGTACTTCTTGCCCGAATTCGAGACCTACAACCACTTCACGGTTCTTCCTTTGGGTGTTAATCCCGGAGCTGGAATCCCGGCGGGGGAGGAGGAGCCAGATCACGCATTGGATTGCCTGGTGGTGGCCGAGGCCAACGACGATCCCCACGTTTTTGCAGTAGAATTTCAAATGGCAGATGACTGGATTGAAGCGGGGGAGTGGATTCCCCTGGAGCACTGCAGCCACGAAGCTTGCAACAATCAGCGAGTGCCCGGAGAGCGCGCTTGCGTTCTCCACAGCCATCCGCAGCTTGCCCACGAGAACCAAGTCTAGAAGGTCTGGGTTTCTAAGACTTTTTTGCCTTTAAAGGCGCTCTCCAATTCAAGATTTGCCTGTCCCTTGCCGATCAGCGAAGGCTGAGGCGATGTCCTTGAAAACCGATCATCGTTCGGTTCGAGGGGGAGGCCTCATCACAGTCGGAGGGGTGAGTGGGCAAGCCCGATTTAGAGAACAGCAAGAGCTATCGAAGGGCCATTCACCTTCGCGCCATTTCCACGTCCTACGTCGGGGTGGCGCTGATTATCGCTTACCTGTTTCCGGTCTTACAACTGACTGTAATGCAATCCAAGCTCGCCCTGATGGTGGTGGTGCCCGTCGTGGCTTGTCTGACCATTGGCTACTTGATTTTGGAAACGCGTTGGTCACTCCCCGTGGTCCAAGTACTGGATGCCAAACCCGGGGAAGTGAGTGAAGAACTTTATCGCGAAGCTTTCGCTTCCATCATGGCCTCACCTGCTCGCCATTTCGTGGTGCAGATCATCGTATGGTTGGGCGGCGGCGCGGCTACGGCCCTGGTGGTCAAATCGGTGTACCCCACTGTCAGTTGGTTTTCCTGCATCTGTGTGGTGCTGGGGAGTCTCGCCGCAGGATACATCTGTGGTCTCTTGGTTTTTGCGCGGCTGAAAGATGTGTTGACTCCGCTGCGGCAGCAAATGGCCGCTGGGGTAGGAGACATCCGCGTTCGCGAGTCCTTGATCCAAACGGTGTCCATTCCGCAAAAGTTACTCATGGTGGTCATGGGCTTATTGATGTGCATGATGATGTTTGGCGCATCCCTGTCCTCCGTGCGTTCCTCTCAGGCCATTGAAAGATTTGCCGGTCGCCACAATGCGCCAATCTTGGAAGAGGTCCAGCGCTCCATCGACTCGGGCATGATGCCCGAGGCGGCCATTGCTGCTTTCACGGGGCAAGGATCCGAGTCCGGCCTGGAACTCGTGTTGGTGGACGAAGCCCTGCAAGAAATTCAAGGGCTGTCCCTTCTAGACCCCGGTCAGACGTCCTCCGCTTTGGTGGCCGGGGAGTTTCGTATTGTGCGGGAATCCGGTAAACAGCAGGGCGATAGCAACTCCTTTGAGTCCCCCAATAGTTTTGCCTGGACGCAATTATCTGATGGGCGTTTCCTGTTCGCGGTTACGCCAGGTGACAGCTTTGCTGGCGAGCAAGGTACCTTGTCCGCATCCTTTTTATTCTTCCTGTTGTTTTGCGCATTGATTACAGGATGGATTTCGCGCGAGTTTGCACAAGAGTTCGCTACGGGCATGGACGAGCTTTCCGAGCATATCGATCGCGTTGCACGTGGTGACTTGCGCGAGGGCGAAATCTTTGAATCCGAGGATGAGTTTGGCGTGCTAGGGCGTTCCGTAGAACAAATGCGACATGGGCTGAGGAATATTGCCTTTTCGCTCGTCGAGGCAGCGGATGACTTGGATCAAACGACGCGTGAGATTTCTAGTTCTACAGAGCAGGTGGCGTTAACCACGCGACTGCAATCCGATGGCGTGCAGCAAGCGACGGATTCCACCGCGGTGATTGCCCAACACATCTCCAATCTGGCCGAGGCTTCCTCGGGATTGGATGGCACGGTTCAAGATTCCTCCAGCTCAATTTTTCAGTTGGGTGCGACGGGGGACACCTTGCGCGAGTCCGGTCTGCTTTTGTCGAGCAAGGTGGGCGATCTGTCTGGTGCCGTGGGAGTCATGCTTCCCAGCATTGAAAAAGTGGAAGAGGTGTCGACACAGTTGGCCCAAAAATCCACCGAGGCCGCCAGTTGTGCCACCGAGTCGGCCACTATTATGCGCGAGGTGGATCGCAGTGTCACGGAAACGGGCTTGCTGGCCAAAGGCATGATGGAGACGGCGGACAAAGGGAGTGCCCGTGTTCAACAAACCATCCAAGGCATGCGGGGCATTCACGAGCAAACGGAAGCCGCCTATGGGTCCCTGCAAAATCTGACCGAGCGCATTAACACCATCGGTAGCATCCTCGATGTCATCGACGATGTTGCCGATGAGACGAGCCTGCTGGCCCTCAACGCCGCCATCATTGCCGCTCAGGCGGGGGAGCAGGGCAAGTCCTTTGCTGTGGTGGCCGCACAGATCAAGAATCTGGCAAGCCGCGTGCTCGATAGTACCAAAGAGATTGGTGAGCAGATCGAAGCGGTGCAGTCTCAGGGTGTCGAAGCCCTGCGTGCCTTTGAAGGAGGTTCCGCCAGCGTCGACCGTGGTGTGCACCTGGCCGAGGAAGCCGGTGTCGCCTTGGAGGACATTACCCTGACGGCTCGAAAGACGGGAGATCGCATTCTGGAGATCGTGAGTGCTGTGAACGAGCAGTCCCAGACTTCGGAGCAGATTGTCCGCTTCATGGAAGACGTGCGCGACGGCGTGAATGAGATTAGCGAAACCAGTGTTCAACAAAGTCAGGACTCGGGAGTGATGCGGGACTGCGGTAGTAGCATGGTTGAGATCTCTTCCAGTCTGCGCACGGGAACCGAGGAACAGGCCAAGAGCACGAGACTCATCGCGCAGACCATTGAAAACGTGCGTGACTTGGTGTCCGATGTGAATGCGGCCCTACAAACCCAAACGAACGAGTGTGAGCAGGCGGCGTCCGTATTGGGAAAGGTTTCTGTTGGAACGGATAAGCAGGAGCAGGCCATTCACAAGTTGGGTCAGGTGTTGGGTGAACTCACGGCACAAGCCGAGAAACTTCGCGAAAAAGCCGGCAGCTTCGAACTGTAATCCACCCTTAATCCAGAAAATGCGGGCTAGGAATGTGCGCTCCCTCTACCGCACACACTCCTAGAAGTTGTACTCCATGCGCAGGGCCACGCGATCGTTGTATTTCAAGAAGTCCAGGTAGGGATCGGCACCGCCTTGATACATGACCACCGTACCAATCAGGTTGATGTGGTCATTGACTTCGAAATCCAGGGACAGTCGATACAGCCCCCCATCGCGGCGCAAGCTGTTGTCATTCCATTGGCCGAACAGAATGGCCAAGGCCGTGAACTCCAATCGTTCATTGAAGTAATTGGAGGTGTAGCGCAAGGCGGCATTGCTGTTGTTGCGCTCCTTGACATCGGGAAAAGCAAAATAAGCCCGATCCCAGTGGTGGTGATGTTGGTGCACCACTTCCAGGCTCAGCGTTTGGTTGTTGGGAAAGCCGTAGTACTCGGCGCCGAACAAGGTGTCTAGGCGGCCGACGGTTTTTTTGCCGCCGCTCGAAGAGAACTCCAGGTTGTCTCGGTACGCCGTTTCCATCTTGAAAAGCCAACCACCTGTGGTGCCCTGAGCCCCCATCCCGTACACGTCAATTTTATTGTGTTTGAGTTTTAGCGAGGGAATCATACCGCCGCCGGGAAAGGAGATATTGAGATGGGCTTCGTCATCGTAGACGCTGGCGTAGCGAAAGCTCAAGTCGACACCCTTGACGGACCCCAGCAGGGATAGGGCTGACTCGTTAAAGACATCCCATTGGTCAGGTTCATCAGTGGGAACGCCAGGTCCGAAAATCGGAAAGAATTCACTTCCTCGGGGAGGGTTTTTGGGTGCACGAAATTCGTGAACAGCCACGCCGGACAAGGTCCAATCGCCATAGAAAGCTTCGAGTACGGTCATGGTGACGGGTAAGCGCAGGTCTTCAATGTCCACCAAGCCCGGCTCGCGATTGTCCAGGGGGTTCAAGACGTCGAGCACCCGGAAGCTGTCGGAGTAACCCCAATTGACTACCTGACGCCCCGTTTTTAGATCGAGAAAGGACGTCAAGGAGCCTTGTAGATAAGCATCTGCAATCTCGTATTCAATCTCCTGCTCACGCAAGACCTCAGGGGTGTAGTCCGTGCGGCCGTGGATGGCGTAAATGCGATCGTAGAAGCCCGTTGTCGAGAGGCGGCCTTTCCACTCTTGAGGGAAGTAGAGATCGGCCTGGAGTCGGCCGTCAAAGCGTGCCTTGGAGAAACCATGCCAGTCGGCTTTGCCGTTGGGGGGAGAGAAGATGACGGGCGCACGCGAGTCGTAGTTGTAAGCGGTTTCGAAACCCAGGCTGCCGGTAATGTCCAGGAAGTCTTGCTTCTTTTCGCTCAGTTCTACTTCGGGGACATCTTCGTCGAGTTCATCGAAGGCGGAATCGAAATCGGCGTCTCCGAAACTATCGAGCGAGTCTTCCTCAGCCAGCGATGAAGCGGGAGCGAGAACGAGAGCGGTACCTAGAAGTCCAAGGCCCAGTGCAGAGGTGAGGCGCCGAAACACTAGAGACCTTTCTTAAGGCGTCGCACGGTGAACATGTCCTCAGTCACCGATTCTTGATTGAATTGAATATTGGTAAACCGAATGATGGTCGAGTGTGATTTCACGTTTCCCTTCTTTGTGAAAACGCGTAACTCCTTGGCCATCCAGATCCCGTCGATCTCCTCGATCTCCAGAGCCTTGAAGTACTTGGTGCGGCCCTTCTTTTCCAGACGCTGGACACTTTGGATGGACATGTAGTTGTCTTTGCGAATCCAGGCGATGCTTTCCAGCACGCCCGTCTCTTTGATCTCTTTTTCCGTGCGTGGAATGGATTTGATTTTCCACACCGCATGTCCAGCGACCTCATCATCGCCTAGGAGTTCGTAGTCATAATTTTTGGTTTTACGCTTGATGAAATCGGCATTGGTGAGGTCGGAGCCCATGAAGGAGCTGGACTTGTCATTGGAGGCGATGCGCTTCTCCTTGCCCAGGGCCGGGAGGTAAAGCCACTGATCGTCGTCCTTTTCGTCGTCGTAGTAATCGTAGGTGAGGAAACCGGTGTTCTTGGTGTCAGCCGGGGAGAGAAAGAACATGACCGACCAATCATCTTCACCCTGGTCTAATCCGAAGCTGCGAATCTCACGCGTGCGCACCTTGTTGTTTTTATCGATGAGCTGCATTTCCATGTCCATGATGGATTGGTTGCCGGTGTTGCGATCAATCACGCGCTGCATGATCTCGCGCGCTGTGAGTTCTTCCGCGGCTTGGGCTTTGTCTTGGACGCCCGGGGTGAGCACGAAACCAAAAAGGAGGAGGGGGAGAAGAAAGACGGATCGAAGGACATGAGGCATATAAAGGGATTCCTGTGGCTGGGGCCGAGTGACTGGCCGGTCATTTCTGGTGCTAAAGGTACCCCGCCGATTAAAAACCTGCGACCTTACCCTTGGCTTTTCTGTGGGCGGATGTGCGAAAGCGCTTGTAAGTATCTTGGTTACGATACATTTCACAGCGGATCAAGTGTGGAGTTACTGTTCGAAACCCGTGTGTCATGGGGTTGATCTACTGGGGTCAGGTATGTGGTTACTGGAATCGGGGCAGGTCGTTGGCATTGAGGCGTTAAAGCAGGCCTGCCGGGACGCTATCTTCCGCCTTGAATCCGGTGGGCCGGGTTGCGTGGAATTGCTTTTGCCGGATTACCGCAACTCAAAACGCAGACATCTGGCGGGCAAAAGAAGTCCCTTGGGCACGAATCTGGAACGCGTAGGCTATATGCAGCGCGTGCAGTTTGAAGCGGCTTTTTTGTTGGATTGGCTGGAAGAACAGGGCACGGATCAAGAGGCTCGCGATCGAGCCTTTCGCGGACGCTAATGGATGAACGGGTAAGAGGTTGCAGCGGCCATGAGCTGCGTGGGAGTGCTGAAGATGCATGCTGAAAAAGATTTCGAGAGTGCGCGTTATTTGAGCCTGGGGACCTTTCGCAAGACGGGAGTGCGGGTGGCTACACCTGTTTGGTTCGCGGAGATGGGGGGCAAGTTTTATGTCTTTTCCGCGGGGAACGCTGGAAAAGTAAAGCGTTTGCGGAATTCCGATCGTGCGGAAGTGGCCGTTTGTAGCCTGACCGGAAAGCTGAAGGGCAACTGGGTTTCAGCGCGTGCCCACGTGGTTGACGACGGGCAAACCATTCAGCGGGCGCATGACGCCCTGGTCTCGAAATACGGTTGGCAAATGAAGATCTTGGATTTTTTCTCTGGCCTGTCGGGAAAAATGAAACAACGCGCCTTTGTTGAAGTAGACACCATTATCGAAGTGGAAACCGCATCTGCTTGAGTTGGCGCCGCTCACTTGCCGAGCAGTAGCAGGATTCGATCCCGGTCGTAGCCCCTGACCGCTTTCCCATCAATTAAGAGGAAGGGGATTTTCATGTCCCCCGAAAGCGCCATGAGTTCATCTGCGAGGGCTTCGCTGCGTTCAATGTCCTTGTGCACAAAGGCAACCCCGAGTTCATCGAGCAGTTTCGTCGTGCGTTTGCAGTAACCACACCACTCGGCCGAGTATAGGGTGACTTGCGGGAGTGAGGTGATTTCACTCGTGGGGCGGTCCTGTGCCAATACGAGTTTGCCCGCGGTACCGCGCTGTTCGGGCGGGACATCGGACAAGTTGGAGGCATAGTGAAGCGTGCCGTTTTTGCCCTGGAAGGGATAGAAAACCTCGAAGCCCTCTCCGGGGTCCTCGGCGAAGTGGTAGGGCGGGGGTTGTTTGATCCACTCCACCAGATGCGTACTCAATGTGCTGGTTGGAAAGAAAAGCAGACACAGCACTCCCGCCAGGATCAGCAATACCGCGCCAAATACGCTGGGTCGGAGGAGTTGTCGAGTTGCGTGGCCCATGCCAGATTTCCCATTGCTGCCTATGCTTACGGCATTTGTGAGGTCAGTCTTAGGATGCCGCGGAAGGCAGAGGGAAACAAATGGTGATTCCAGAGAAGCTCATTGTGTTGGATAGCTTTGCAGCGGATCAAGGGCAATTGTCGTGGCGAGAATTGGAAGAGCTGGGAACCTTGCGTCTCTATGAGCGCTCTTCTTCCAGGGAGATATTGGAACGCGTGCAGGGGGCAACGGCAGTGTTTACCAATAAGGCCCCCCTTACAGATGCCATACTGGAGCAGGTTCCCACGCTGCGTTACATCGGGATCCTGGCCACAGGCACCAATCAGGTGGATCTCGCAAGTGCCGCGCGACGGGGAATCGCCGTCACCAACGTCGCGGGGTATTCGACACCTTCCGTCGCCCAGTGCGTGTTTGCCTATGTGCTGCATTTCTTTAATGGCATTGCCGACCACGGGCGCGAGGTGAAGCAAGGCGCTTGGGCGCGCAGTCAAGACTTTTGCTTTTTTACGCAAACCATGACCGAATGCGCAGGCAAAACGCTGGTCATTGTCGGGCTGGGTCACATCGGGCAATCCGTTGCGCGCATTGCCCAAAGCTTTGGGATGCGCACCCTGGCCGTCGAGATCCCCGGCCGCGAAGAGTTCGAAAAAGAATCTTGTAACATCGAGAATTGCCCGCGCTTGCCCCTGGCAGAAGCGCTGGCCCAAGCCGATGTCATCAGTTTGCATTGCCCGCTGACGGAGCTAACCCAGAAACTGGTAGATTCTTCCTTTCTCTCTCATTGCCAAGCGCATGCCATCCTTATCAACACAGCCCGGGGAGGCTTGGTGGATGAGGGGGCTTTGCTGCAGGCCTTGAATGAAAATCGACTGCGCGCTGCCGCCCTCGATGTCCTGAGCCAGGAGCCGCCTGCACAGGATGATCCCTTGATTGCTCATCCGCGCATTCTGGTGACCCCGCACATGGCCTGGGGCACGGAAGAGGTCCGCAAACGCCTGATCTCTGAAATCAGTGAGAATTACGCCGCCTTCCTGCGCGGTGAACATCGCAATCGAGTCGAAGGATCCAGCGCCGACTAGGAGTGTGCTTCCGGTTCTGAAGCGGAAGGGGCAGGTGGCGGTGGCGTTGAAGATGGGGGTGGAACCAACCCCGCCGACATGATGAGTTTAAAAGCCTCCTCCACCGTGAAGTTCACATCGATGACTTCCCTTTCGGGCACGAGCAGATAAAAACCCGAGGTAGGGTTCGGCGTTGTCGGCAAAAAACAATTGAGTGTCGGCTCGGGCAGGTATTGGTTGATGGACGCTTGGGTGGTGTTGCTGACGAAGGCAAGGGCGTAAATGCCTTTGCGTGGGTACTCGATCAAGACCACGCGACGGAAGTTGGCTTGATCACTGGAACTGACAATGGCTTCAAAGAGCTGGCGCAGGGCGTTGTACATGCGCCCGATGATGGGGACGCGGCCGAGGAAGCGTTCCCATACACGCACGATTTCATGGCCGAGGACATCGCGGGCGATGACGCCAATGATCAAAATGGCCCCAAAGGTAAAGATGAGGCCCAAGAAAGGTGGAATGTCCGGTTGTGCGTTGGCATCGATGCCCGGAATGAGTTGCAGGAAACCTGGAAGCAACAGGTTGTCCAGGGTGTCGACAATCCAGGTAATGGCCCAGAGGGTCATGCCAATGGGGGCAAAGAGCAGAACGCCCGCGATGAAATAACGTCGCGTGGCATCGGCGATTAAGCGGAGGAAGCGTTTCGTCATGAGTTGGAGTATTCCCTAAAAAATATAAGAAGGTTTGCCGCTGTTCTCGCAGCCGATGACAAAGAAACTGGCATGAGGATTCCTTATCGCCAACAATTGGGCTTTGCAAGGCCGAGCTCGAAAGAGGCAGTGTAGCAGTCCCGACAGCTCGTTGTTGAAGGAAGTGATGGAGTGATCGGGTTGAATCGAAAATGAACAGGCCAATCAGCTACCCTATCCACTTGCTGTGGGATGAGTGCCGTCCATGACCCGCTTTGAACGCATACTCGTGCCCTTGGTCCTTCTGGCCTTTGTTCCCGCCTTTCTCCAGATCATCAAAGTGTCTGGGGCCACCGAGTATGGCTCTCATGCACCCTTGGTTCCCCTGGTCTCTTTTTGGCTCGCGCTGCGCGTTCCGCGGAAGCGTTGGGCCGCATCGGAAGAACGCGATCGACGCGGGTTACCGGGCCTGATCGCGGGGGCGTCGATTTATGTGTTGGGGATTTACAGCGCAAATTTATTCATCCAAGGCCTGGCGTTCATGAGCGTCGTTGCAGGCGCCTTGGTATACGCCCGCGGATGGAATGCCTTGAAAGCTCAGGTGTTCCCCATTGGTTTTTTGTTCTTCATGATTCCCTTGCCAGTGAGCTGGGTGCAGCCGCTTATTTTTCGACTCCAAC
>PIVT01000660.1 GCA_003353845.1 Pseudomonadota bacterium
ATGTAAATAGACTATAAACTAACTAAATAAACGAAAAATTCCATAAAGAAAACGGCGAATAAACAAACTACGTAATAAAATCCGGCCAATAAAAACTTTATTTTATATAATAAAATACCAAAAAAACGGCCAAAATTAGCATAAAAACCAAAAAATTAATATAAATCAAGAAAACAGAGAATAAATTCATAAAAAATCAATAAAGTACTCAGTAAACAAAAATCCGGCCAATACAATGCAGTTTCTTAATAAAAGTTGACTACTTATCCCTTTTATTTAAGAAACCCAATCCGAACAGTAGTGAACCTGGCGGATTATCAGATGTAAAATAGCGGATGTAAATAGACTATAAACTAACTAAATAAACGAAAAATTCCATAAAAAATCAATAAAGTATGCAGTAAACAAAAATCCGGCCAATAAAAATTTTATTTTATTATTTTATAAAATACCCGAAATCCGGCCAAAAAATAGCAAGTTTAACACTCAAATCCGGCAGAATACACGAGAAAAATCAAAAAATTAATATAAATCAAGAAAACGGAGAATAATATCATAAAAAATCAATAAAGTAACAAACTACGTAATAAAACCCGGCCAATAAAATGTAGTTTCTTAATAAAAGTATAGTCAAAACAACGCCTAAGAGAGGATTACATTGATAATTAAAATCCGAGGCGTATTATACGACCACTTTTATTCAAGAAACCCGCAAACTGAGTACAAACGAGGGCGCAGCAGTATCAG
>PIVT01000187.1 GCA_003353845.1 Pseudomonadota bacterium
CCTGCTTGCGTAGAACCTTGAGCGGTTGGTCCGCGTCCTCTTCCGCATAAACCCCCACAAACCGTGCGGGTAATCTCCATAAACCGCCTTTTGGGTCAACCCCATACGCTTGCGCAGCAGCCTTCAGCATGTCTTCGGACTTCCCCGGAAGCCCATGCCGCAGGGCGATGTTCTGGAGCGAATACGATTGATGCAGCTCATAAATCAGCGGATCTGCGATCTGAATATCCCGGTACTTCTCAACGTTCGGGGTGTCCAGCCCCTCTTCCCACATGTAGTCTAAATCGTAACTCAGGTTAGCCCCAACAAGGACACCATCGAACTGCCCAAGGTTCTCTTTCAAATAGCCCAGGACTGCAGCTTCGTCCAGGTTGTCCCCGCCCTCATGGCGAAACGGCAAATAGAATTTCGGGCCGTCCTCGATAGCGAACGACAGCCCGACCATGCCGGAGCCTCCCACGCTGCAAGGACGCCGAACCCCAATCCCCAGCTTCCGCAGCTGAGGGTCATGCGTTTCGCAATCCACGGCAATCCGCTTAGCGCCTTTCCAAGACGGCAAATCCCCCATGGCCGGCGGTCGCCACGCACTGTCCGGTTTCCAAAGCGGCAGTTGCAATGGCTTCATGGATAGGCTTCCGCGATCAATTCAAGAAGCGCTTTCCGGCCTTCTTTGAATTCGTCTGTCCCGTCCCAACACGAGAAGATTGTAATCACGGCCTTTTCTTTATCCGTTAGGTTATTGGCCTTGCAGTACGCATCAACGGCTTCTTTACTGACTCGGTAAAGTATAGAAAGGGCGTAAGGGACAAGCATTGGAAAAGTGTAGTTTTCCGCAGAATCTATCGCTTTATCTGCGTAATGCAAAGCTTTTTCCAGATCTTCCCGTCCACCCTTCGACCGATGCCTTGTGACATACTTGATGATGCAGGCTTCCAGGTACCCAATGTTATGTTGCATGATGAAGTCCCAAGGCTGATACTCGCTTAGGTAATGTTCACCCCCGATCTGTCTGTCATTCGCAGGCATTGATCGCCTCCTTCAAGACCTCATGTTGTTTTGGTCGGATAGGCGCATCCTTGAGTTCTTCCCAGAACTGTTTGGCAGGATCAGGGAGATACGTGTTTTCTAAGCAAACGCAAATGTCGTCTAGGGCATCAACGATGAACCTATTGCCCATGTCCCGTTGCTCCCGAGCCCAAATGTAGAACTCCAGCTTGTCGCAGGCCTTGATCTTGACCCTATCCTCCGAGGGCAAGCTGTCCCATGCCGGAAGCCCAAGCCCGCGATTGATGTTGGCCTCGATCGCCCAAAGCGTAGAGTCCAGCCCCCTAGGCGATGGCGCCGGGGTATCCCCAAGCCAAGCCTCCGAAACATCATGGCTCAAGCAGTGTGCCGCCAACCTCGGAAAATCCTCCGGCCAAAGATAATACATCAGCATCGCCACGCCCCATGAATGCGAGGCATTGCTATAGCTGCCATGATGCCGGAGTGTATGGGCTCGCTCGACCGCGCCCCCGGCCCGGCTTTGAATTACGCGTCGCACTATCTCTTTCATAGCTGAGCCTCGATCCAATTCTCACAAGCCAATTTCCAGTCGCTGGCCTGGCAATCACCCATAATCTTCAAGGCTTCTGTGTGATTCTGTTTATCTACCGCCTTTTTGGCGTTAAATATCGGACTTGCGACCTTCCGGAAGAACGGGTCCTTGATGCCGATGGTCATGCCCTCGGACAGAAACATCTCCAGATCTTGCCGCCATTCATTGACCGGGGTTCGGATCATGGGGAAGTGCTTGACCGTCGGATAGTGGTTGATCGCTTTGTCCTTTTCGACCATCTGCGCGTAACTGGAGTAGGTTGACTCAAGTGTCCCCGCATTGTTTATGATTTGCCAGAATTTCCCGACAGACCCTTCTGATCTGGCCGCTAGATATTCATGCAAGAATGTCATTTCCACTGCGTCCATCCAGCAGGCACATAAGAGAAGGTCAGTTTTCGGGTACATCGCCGTCATATTGATTGCTCCCGCCCCCGTGCGAGTGCAATAGACCTCAACGCCCCCGAGACTCACCCGTGTAGCATTGACATCCACCAAGGCCCTTGCGTAGTCATTCAATGTAGAAAGTCCCTTCTGGAACCGATAAAACGGGTCCACGTGTGGGTGAAAAGAGACACGTTCACATGGCTCTTGAAAGACGGTGGTGAGCGGAGCGGGAAAGGCAATGACACCATTCTTCCGTACCAACCCGTCCCCTCCCAACAGTTGCAGGCATGACGGCAATGCGTCATGGATATTTCGAACGTGGTGGATATACATTATGCTCCCTCCAGTTTGATTGCTTCTTCCAGCATGGCGGTCAGGCGATCCTTTTGCCTGCGCCTAAGTTCCCCGCATGAGCCATCACCTTCGCCACGCTCTTGCCCTGCAAGAACTTTTGCGGCAAACGCGAGTGACAAGGCCATTCGTGCGGCACATACACCAGAAGAATTCTCTACCGCATTAACCATGGCATCTGCTGCATACGTTTTAGAGTCATGTCTCTTTACCAAACCCGCTTGGTACATGACATTTCGTGCCCTGCTATATACCTTCCCGAGGCCGTCCACCTTCTTCCCGTCCCACTCCTTGAGGTGATCAGGTAACTCATCGTCTGACCACAAGTGGTGAACCTCCACTGCACACAGCCATGCAAGTCTCCGCAGAGCGTTGTCCACATTGATCCCTCCTGCCAAATATGTGCGATGGGATGCAACATGCTTGTCATAATCACTGACCACAGTCCCATGCAGCTTGACCTTCCAGACAACAGGTCCGCTAGCGTAGTTCAGGGCGTTGATCGCCAGCTTCGAACCATGCAGCCCATTTTTGCAAGGAATGATTTCTCCCTCAACATCATGCGTCCCCCCGATGGTCGCCGTCCGTCCATCGTCATAGCCCAACCTGCCGTCAGCATTGCTAAACCACCATGCCTCAACGTTCATTTGCCAGTCTCGTTCACGTCTTTAAACTTGGACGGCGACCAATGACACTCCCGTCCCCCCTGGGCTTTATCGTATGTAAGAAGGAGAAACTC
>PIVT01000661.1 GCA_003353845.1 Pseudomonadota bacterium
GGGGCACTTCGGCGGCTTTCGCGTTGCGGTCCGGCCGCGAGGCGGACGTAGAGGAAGACGAAGAGGAAGAGGACGAGGAGGAGGAAGAGGGCGAAGAGGGGGAGGAGGAGGGGGCACGGGCCGCGGCTGCTTCTTCTTTTGCGGCGAGCAGGTCGATTCCTAACTGCACGTCGTCGAAGATATCAGCCCCTTCGTTGCACTGGCCCAAGTCGTCGGCGTGGTCCACACCGTAGATGCCCGTCGTACACACGGGGCACGTGTACGTCGCCCTCTTCGTGTCGGGAAGGCCGTTGTGCCAGCGAATGATGAAGTCCTTGTGTACGACGCTCTCGCAATGCGAGCAGAGCACCAGGTTCTTGTAATTGCCGTCGCCGTCGGGATCTGCGCAACGAGAGCAAACGCGGGAGCAGTCAGTCCCAAAAAATGAGGTTCGGCGGATGGGCGAGAACTTCGACCGGAATGAAATCCCACCGTTAAAATTGAGCCATGAGCACACATACCAATTCCGGTCGAAGTCTGTGCAGGCCGTCCAAAGCAGTATATCTGCAGCCGAAGCGCCAGCCGGCCGCTCCCATTGCCAACGAACAAGACAAAAGTCAAACCAAACCTCGAAGTTCACAGCTCTTTTGGGTCCCTATTCGACTTTCTCTCTCTTTTGGAGTACAAAATACCATTGCGTTTATAGGTTCCTAGTACTTTAATAAATTAAATATAGGATATTCCCCGTTTCCACTTATTTGTTG
>PIVT01000085.1 GCA_003353845.1 Pseudomonadota bacterium
GGCTTTGAAGGCACGGTGTCCGCCTTGTTGCGCGGCGTGCGTCTCGTGGATGACCTGGCACCCATTTTGGAGCGCTACGCCGGCTCTTCCATTCCCGCCACCTTTGTTTCCAATGCCGGCGACGTGTTGACGGCCGATGGCGTGGTGAAAGGTGGTGGCGATGATAACGGCGCTGGTGTCTTGGCCCACGTGCGCGAGAGCCGGGAACTGGAAACGGAAGTGGAGCGGCTCGACGCCAGCTTGGAGTTGGCTGAGCAGGCCTACTCCGAAGCGGAGGCTCAACAGACGGCAGGGCAGAACGAGGTGGAAGCTTGTCGGCAGGCGCAGCACGACTGCGCCTTGGCCGTGGCGAACCAAGAGCGAGACCTGGGCTTGGCCCGCGAGCGTTGTCGCGCGCTTAGCTTGAGCGAAGAAAAGCGCGGCGAGGAAATCGGGCAACTCAGCGAAGAGCAAGCACGCTTGATTCAGGAATTGGATGCAGCGAAAGAGCGCTTGAGTATTCTGCGCACGGAGCAAGCGGAACATCAGCAAGCCTTGGAGCGCTTGGAAACCAGTATCGAAGAGGCTTCACAGAAATCGGCGGATTGCCGTGACCGCGTGACGCAATGCAAGGTGGATCGCGCGGGGCGGATTGAGAAGCGAGATCGCTTGGGTTCGGCGCTAACACGGGCCAAAGAAGCCATACATGATCGCAACGAGTGGATCGAGCGACGCGAGGCTGAAATTCAGGGTGCCGACGAGCGCAGCCAGAGCTTGCTCACTTCGGTGGAGGCGGGTGAAGGTCAACTTCAAGGCCTGATTCTCTCTGAAGAGGAGGCACGCACTGGCCAACAAGCGAGGCGCGAAGCTTTTGAGGCGAAGTCGACTGAATTGCGCACACTGGAAAATGACGTGCGCCAGCTGCGTGGCAAGAGCAGCTCCAGCAAAGAAGCGCTCCAAACCGAGAGCTTGAAGCTCCAGCAGATCGAAATGCGCATGGAACACCTGGTGGAATCCATTCGAGAGAAATGGGACCTCAACATTGAAAGCTGGGTGTCGCCCGTGTTGGAAAATGAACCCGATACTGAGGACGAGCTTGAAACCGAGCCGGAAGCCGTGGAAGAGAACTTCCTGGCGGATATCTTGGGCGAGCCTTCTGCCGAGGATGCAGATTCGGACGACGCACCCGCTACTGAGCAGCCCATTTCCATGGACGAAGCGCGCGAAGCCCGGCGCTTGGCCAAGGAAACGGGAAATCTCCTGGCACTCAGCATCGACGAACGGCGCGAGCACCTGGAAGATACGCGACGCAAGTTGAACTCCTTGGGTGAAGTGAATATCTCGGCCATCGAAGAGCACGAGGAGTTGGGCGAGCGTTTCCGCTTCTTGAGCGAGCAAAAAGACGATCTCGTGGCCACCATCGAATCCCTGCGCGAGGCCATCGGGCGTATCAATCGCACCAGCCGTAAGCGCTTCAAGGAAACCTTCGAAGCGGTGAATGAGAACTTCCAAAAGAACTTTCCACGCTTGTTCCGCGGCGGAAAAGCTGAATTGATTTTGCTGGAGTCCGAGGACGTCCTGGATGCTGGCATTGACATCATCGCCATGCCGCCGGGCAAGCGCCTGCAAAACGTGACCTTGCTTTCGGGTGGAGAGAAGACCATGACGGCCATCGCGCTGTTGGTGTCCCTGTTCCAGGTGCATCCGTCGCCCTTCTTCCTGTTGGACGAGGTCGATGCGGCTTTGGACGATGCCAACGTAGGCCGTTTCAATGAAATCGTGAAAGAGATGGCAGCTCAATCACAGTTTTTGGTAATCAGCCACAATAAGCGCACTATTGAGCTGGCCGATATCCTTCATGGTGTGACCATGGAGCATCGCGGCGTCAGTAAGCTGGTCTCCGTCGAACTGGCCTGAACCCAAGTGAAACCAAGCCAAGCAAGAGCCGCTCTCGGATTGCTTCACTTCTGAACTCCTCAAAATATCGCTTGCCATCGACTCGCTATGGAAATGGCGAGCGACCAGTGGCATTTGTATCTTCCGCTGCTCGGAAAAAAGGAAATCTTCGTGACGCCATCACCCACGCTTTTGGAAACGATTCTCAGCAATCCAGCCCCCTGGTTGGTGGCCCCTGCGGTTCTGCTGCTCTTTGTCCTGGCCACCCTGGTGGGTGCCAGCGTTTCCCGCCGCCGCATGCGCTTGCAGGCCGAGCGAGGTTCGAGTGCTCAAGCTGCCGCTGAAAAGGCGCAGCCCGCAACTGACGAGGCAGCCTTTGCGGAGGAGGACCGGGATCTGCCGGCCGTTGTTCAAGCGGATCAGGACTTGCCCGCGGTTGTTCAGGCCGATCAGGATTTACCCGCGCCAAAACCCACCAAGCCCCCTGCGAGTTTGCGCGAGCGCCTGGCCCAGACCAGCAATTTCTTGATTGGTGGTTTCGAGCGCGCGTTGGGCGGTGGAAAGCTGGAAGGCGACGTCCTCGAGGAGATTGAGGACCTGCTTTTCACAGCAGACCTGGGCGTGAAAACCGCCGACAGCCTGCTGGGGTCCATTCGGCGCGAGGCGGCGGGCAAGGATGCTACCGCTGTTGTCGATGTCCTGCGTGCAGCTGTGTTGAAGAAACTCACAGAGGTTGAGGGGGCTGCCGTAACTGGAGCCAGGCCCCATGTGATTTTGGTATTGGGCGTTAACGGTGCGGGAAAGACCACCACCATTGGTAAGCTCGCGGCGCGCTACAAGGCCGCGGGAAAGAAGGTTCTCCTGGGAGCCGGGGACACCTTCCGCGCGGCGGCCACGGAACAGCTGCAGGTGTGGGGCGAGCGGGTGGGTTGCGATGTGATTGCCGGTAGCGAAGGTGGGGATCCTGCCGCTGTGGTCTTCGACGCCATGAAAGCGGGCGTGGCCAGGGGGGCTGACGTGATCATCATCGACACGGCTGGCCGCTTGCAAACCAAGCAGCCGCTGATGGAAGAACTCACGAAGATTGTGAGGGTCATTGGTCGAGAAGTGGAATCGGCTCCCCATGAGACCTTGTTGGTATTGGATGCCAATACTGGCCAGAACGCCTTGTCTCAGGCCCGGGTCTTTACGGAAGCTGCGGGGGTGACTGGCCTGGTGCTCACCAAGTTGGATGGCACGGCCAAGGGCGGTGTGCTGGTGGGTTTGGCCGATGAATTCCAAATTCCCGTGCGCTACGTGGGGGTTGGTGAGGCGCTGGAGGATTTGAGAGATTTCAGCGCCCAGGAGTTTGTCGATGCTCTATTTGGACCCCCTTCGTCCCAGACTTAAACGGGTTTCTGAGCCTCTTTAGGACATGCCCCCACGGGGAGGGCAATGTACTGCGGAAACCCTCCTCAGGGGCTATGAAAGAATTTCTTAAATATCTGGTTTTAAAGGTAGAATTTACGTTCTTGTCGATATCTTGACGCGTGACCGAGCGTCGAGTAGTTTGGCCCTTCGGAAAAATCAGGGTTGGCACGGGCATAAGGCTGCTTCTCAAGAAGACAGGCCAGCGCGATTCACAGGCGGGATCTTCAAGATCTACCATCGCGCAGCGCTAACTAACTGTAATTGTAATTGAAGACTGGACTGTGTGACGAGAGATACGACTCGCTGGAAGCGAGGAGCATCGGTTTCTTGAGCGTTGCGGACCACCACTAACTGGGCAAGCTGATGAAGAATTATCCGGGGCTTCCCCCGAAGAATGGTCTATACGACCCTGCAAATGAGCACGATGCCTGTGGCGTTGGCTTCGTTGCGCACATGAAGGGCGTGAAATCCCACGACATCATCGAAAAAGGCATCGAGCTGCTCGAAAATCTGCACCATCGCGGTGCGACAGGGGCCGATTCCGATACGGGTGACGGGGCGGGCCTATTGATCCAAATGCCCGATGCCTTCCTCCGCAAAACCGCTGAGGAACTTGGTTTTGATCTCCCCGCCGAAGGCTCTTACGCCGTGGGCTTGGTTTTCCTTGCCGTCGATGAAGCAGAACGCGCGTGGCAGGTCGAGACCTTTGAAAGAATCCTTGCCGAGCGCGGTGAGAAACTTCTCGGTTGGCGCGATGTGCCCATCGAGCCGCAACACTTGGGTGAGACAGCCCGGGCCGGGTTGCCCTGTATCCGACAGATTTTTATTGCCAACACGACTGGCGGTGGCGGAGATGCTTTCGAGCGCAACCTGTTCGTCCTGCGGCGCCAGGTGGAGAACGCCATAGCCGCCCGGGGTGGAGAATCGGCCGAGTACTTCCACGTGCCCAGCCTCTCGGCGCGCACGGTTTTGTACAAGGGCATGATGTTGGCGCACCAGTTAGAGCCCTTCTTCCCTGATCTATCCGATGCGAGCCTGACCTCGGCCCTGGCCTTGGTGCACCAACGCTACAGCACGAACACCTTTCCCACCTGGAAGCTGGCGCAGCCCCTGCGTTACCTGGCGCACAACGGAGAGATCAATACGCGCATGGGCAATGTGAATTGGATGCACGCGCGCGAAGGCACCATGAAGTCCGAACTCTTTGGCGAGGATCTGCCCAAGCTGTATCCGGTGACGACACCCGGGGCCAGTGACTCGGCGCAGTTCGATAACGCCTTGGAGTTCCTCTACTTAAACGGGCGCGAGCTGCACCAGGCCATCTTGATGATGATTCCCGAGGCGTGGGAAGGCAACGACGAGATGGACGACGACCGCCGTGCCTTCTACGAGTATTACAACTGCATGATGGAGCCCTGGGACGGCCCTGCCTCCATGGCCTTTACCGACGGCCATAAGATTGGCGCCATCTTGGACCGAAATGGTTTGCGCCCCTCGCGCTACGTCGTCACCAAGGACGACTTGATCGTCATGGGTTCCGAAGTGGGTGTCATCGAAGTGGCTCCGGAGAACGTCGCTTCCAAGGGGCGCTTGCAACCTGGACGCATCTTCTTGGTCGACGTGGACAAGGGTCGCATCATCGACGATGAAGAAGTGAAAGCCGAGTTGGTGGCGCGCAAGCCCTACGCCGAGTGGGTTGATAATAATTTGGTGCATTTGAACCAGATGCCTTCTCCCACGACGCCGACCCACTCACCGGGTGAGCACTCCCTGTTTGAGATGCAGCAATCCTTTGGCTATTCGCAGGAAGACATCAAGGTCCTGATTGCTCCCATGGTGGCCTCGGGTGGTGAAGCCATCGGTTCCATGGGTGAGGACGCGGCCCTGGCAGCGCTCTCGGATAAATCGCGCTTGATCTACAGCTATTTCAAGCAGCTCTTCGCTCAGGTGACCAACCCCGCCATCGATTCGATTCGCGAGCGCCCCGTGATGTCGGTGAAGACCACCCTGGGTACCGAGCGCAATCTATTGGACGAGACGCCGGCCCACGCCCAGATGATTGAGTTGGACCGGCCTATTTTGACCGAGGAGGAGTTGGATCAACTTCGACACGTCTCTTTGCCCGGTTTCCAATCCCGCACCTTGTCCATGACTTACAAGGTGGCCGACGGTTCTGAGGGACTGGAAGCGGCCATCGACAAGTTGTGCCAGGACAGCCTGCGCGCCATGGATGAGGACGTCAACGTTCTGATCCTCAGCGATCGCGAGGTGAATCAAGACGCCGCGCCGATCCCAGCGCTTTTGGCGACGTCAGCAGTGCATCATTACCTGATCAAAAATGAAGCGCGCACCAAGTGCGGCATTGTGGTGGAGACGGCAGATGCCCGCGAAGTGGGCCAGTTCGCCTTGCTTATTGGCTACGGTGCGGGTGCCGTCTGTCCTTATCTGGCCTTCGAGACCATTGAAGACATGATTAACACGGGGCTCTACGTACCCCACGAACTCACCTTCAAAGATGCCGTGATCAATTATCGCAATGCCATCGACAAAGGCTTGCTCAAGATTTTTGCCAAGATGGGAATTTCCACCCTGCGCAGTTATCGCGGTGCACAGATTTTCGAAGCGATAGGTCTCTCGCAGGAATTGATTGATCGCTACTTCGTCGGAACGCCCTCGCGCATCGACGGCATTGGCCTCGACATCATTGAGAGAGAAACGAGTTCGCGCCACAAGCGCGCTTTTCCTCGAGATGGATACGTCTACCACGAGTTGGATCCGGGTGGTTTGTACAAGTGGCGGCGACGGGGTGAGAAGCACGCCTTTAATCCCGAAACCGTGGCCAAACTGCAGCACGCTTCTCAGAACAACGACTACAAGGCTTATAAAGAGTTTTCAGCTTTGGTGGATGCCAATGCCATGGAGACCAGCACGCTGCGTGGGTTGTTCCGTTTCGTGAAAACTCGCAAGCCTGTGCTCATTGATGAAGTGGAACCCGTCAGTGAGATCGTCAAGCGCTTCTGCACGGGGGCCATGAGCTATGGCTCCATTTCCAAAGAAGCTCACGAGGCCCTGGCCATCGCTATGAACCGTTTGGGCGGTAAGTCCAATACCGGCGAAGGTGGCGAAGACCCCAGTCGCTTTACACCTGACGAAAACGGAGATTCACGCCGCAGCGCCATCAAGCAAGTTGCCTCGGGACGCTTTGGTGTGACCAGCTGGTACCTGGTCAACGCCGATGAAGTGCAGATCAAGGTGGCGCAAGGCGCTAAGCCCGGTGAAGGTGGGCAGTTGCCCGGTCATAAGGTTGACGAAGTCATCGCCAAGCTGCGCTACTCCACCAAGGGTGTGGGTTTGATCTCACCCCCGCCGCATCACGATATCTATTCTATCGAGGATCTGGCCCAGCTGATTCACGACTTGAAGAACGCCAATAATCAAGCACGCATTAGCGTGAAGTTGGTGTCCGAAGTCGGTGTCGGAACCATTGCGGCCGGTGTGTCCAAGGGCAAGGCCGACAACGTTTTGATTTCGGGTAATGACGGAGGCACGGGCGCTTCCCCTCTGACTTCCATCAAGTACGCTGGAGCGCCTTGGGAACTGGGTCTGTCCGAAACGCAGCAGACCTTGGTGGCCAATGATTTGCGCGGTCGTATTCGCGTTCAAGTGGACGGCGGTTTGAAGACCGGTCGCGATGTCATTGTCGGCGCGCTGTTGGGCGCCGATGAATATGGCTTTGCTACGGCACCGCTAGTGACGTTGGGTTGCATTCTGATGCGCGTATGTCACTTGAACACCTGCCCGGCCGGTATCGCGACGCAGAACAAAGACCTGCGCGCTCGATTTAGCGGCAAGGTGGAATCCGTGGTGAACTACATGCAGTTCGTCGCCCAGGAAGTGCGCGAGCACATGGCCGAATTGGGTTACCGCAAACTCGACGATCTCATCGGGCATACAGAACACCTGGACATGGATCCCGCCATCGATCATTGGAAGTCGCAGAACCTCGACTTGTCATCTCTCCTGGTGAAACCCGATGTACCTCATGCCATTGTGCACTGCGGTAGCCAAGATCACGGCTTGGACAAGGCCTTGGACAATGAGCTGATTGAAAAGGCGCGTCCCGCTTTGGAAGAAGGCAAGCCCGTTTCCTTTGCCGTTCCCATTCGCAACGTAAACCGCACGGTGGGCACCATGTTGGGTGCCGAAGTGTCACGTCGCTACGGATTGGAGGGCTTGCCCGAAGATACGATTCAGATTCAGTTCGAAGGATCGGCAGGGCAGAGCTTTGGTGCCTGGGCCACAGCGGGCATGTTCCTCACCATTGATGGTGATGCCAACGATTACGTCGGCAAGGGTCTGGCGGGCGGAAAGATCGTGGTGCGCGTCCCCGAGAAGGCCACCTTTAAACCCAGGGAAAACGTGATTGTCGGGAACGTGGCCCTCTACGGCGCCACCAGCGGGCAAGCCTTTTTTCACGGCTTGGCCGGCGAGCGCTTCTGTGTGCGCAACTCGGGAGCCGAGGCTGTAGTGGAAGGCGTGGGCGATCACGGTTGTGAGTACATGACCGGCGGTCGCGTTGTCGTACTGGGTACGACCGGGCGAAACTTCGCAGCGGGTATGAGTGGTGGTATTGCCTACGTGTTCGACGAAGACGGTGACTTCGCCAAAAACTGCAATATGGGCACCGTTGCTTTGGAAGAACTCGAAGCTGATGACATCGAGACCGTGAAGCGCTTGGTTCAGGCGCACACCGACTTGACGCGAAGTAAGCGAGCAGCGGAAGTGTTGGCCGATTGGGATCAGGTGATCTCGAACTTTGTGAAGGTCATGCCCGTGGATTACAAGAGAGCTTTGGCTGAGATGGCGCAGGAAGGGAAGAGCAATGGGTAAGGTTACCGGCTTCCTTGAATTTGATCGGCGAGAGATGGACTACCGTCCGGTCAAAGAACGCTTGGGCGACTACAAGCAAGTTGTGCAAATTGCGTCCAAGGAGTTGATCGAAACGCAGGCGTCGCGCTGCATGGATTGCGGCATCCCCTTTTGCAATGACGGTTGTCCGCTGGGCAATGTCATTCCCGATTGGAATGACCTGACCTATCGAGGAAAATGGAAAGACGCCAGCGCCAGGTTGCACTCCACCAATAACTTCCCCGAGTTTACCGGCACGGTATGCCCGGCTCCTTGTGAGGCCGCATGCGTGTTGGGGATTAACGCCCCTGCAGTCACCATCAAGAACATCGAACTATCCATCGCATTTCGCGGCTGGGAAGAGGGCTTCATCGAGCCTGTCATGCCTACCCAGCAAACAGGCAAGAAGGTGGCAGTGGTGGGCAGTGGACCCGCTGGTATGGCCGCCGCGCAGCAACTTTGCCGTGCCGGTTACGAAGTGACCTTGTTTGAGAAGAATCAAAAAGCCGGTGGCCTGATGCGCTACGGCATTCCCGATTTTAAATGCGAGAAGGAGCTGGTCGATCGACGCGTTCAGCAGATGATTGAAGAGGGCGTGACCTTCAAGACGGGCGTGGCCGTGGGTGTCGACTTCTCGGTCGAGGACCTCAAGCGCGATTTCGATGCCGTGTTGCTGGCTTGTGGCTCAGAAAAGCCGCGCGATTTGCCTGTGGAAGGGCGAAACCTGGACGGTATTCACTTTGCGATGGATTTTCTGCCCCAGCAAAACAAGCGCGTTTCGGGCGAGGCCTTCGAAGAGAAAGAGCTCTTGGCGACGGGTAAGAAGGTGGTGGTGATCGGCGGTGGCGACACAGGGTCGGACTGCATCGGCACTTCCTTGCGCCAAGGGGCTACCTCGGTGACTTCCTTGGAATTGATGCCGGCAGCCCCTGAGGGCTACACGGAACAGAATCGACACGCCTCCACGCCCTGGCCCGGCTGGCCCAAGATGCCCCGCTCTTCGTCCTCCCATAAAGAGGGTGGCACCATCGAGTACCAAGTGATGACCACGCGCTTTGAAGGCGAGGGCGGCAAGGTGAAGCGCTTGTACGTCAAGCGCGTTGAATTTGGCGCGCCCGACCACCTGGGTCGTCCCTCCATGAAAGAAGTCGCGGGATCGGGATTTGTGATCGAAGCCGACTTGGTGTTACTGGCCATGGGTTTTGTGCACCCCGTGCACGAGGGTCTGGTTAGCGACATGAAGCTTGTGCTCGATGCGCGCGGCAACGTACAGGCCAATACGAACCAATTTGAGACGAGTCAGCCGGGTGTTTTTGCGGCTGGCGATGTTCGCAGGGGACAATCCCTGGTGGTTTGGGCCTTGTGGGAAGGGCGCGAAGCGGCGCGCGCCATTGATATTTACTTGATGGGCGACAAAGCGACTCTGCAATCGAGAGATTCGTATATTTAAGGTCGAGGTCTCGTCCGACTTAGCGCATACTGCAAGTTACACGCAGGTGGGGATTCGTATGGCGCAGGGATTTAATCGATTAGAAAAGGGAGTGCGTACTCTGGTTGAGGAGTACGCCAATGTTGTTTCCGAACGCGACGAGTTGCGGAGCAGCGCTGCTGAACTACGCACTCGTTTGGCGGAGCATGAAAAGATCTCGGCGGCGCGGGAAGAGAAGATTCGCGTACTTCAGGCTGAGGTCGATAGGCTAAAGGCCAGTCGCGGCGATGTCAGCCAGCGCATCGATTCCCTCATGACACAAATTGATCTGTTGGATCATCAACTGAGTGCGGAGGCCTGAGATGGCTGAAAAACGAACGGTCTCTGTTTGGATTTTTGGCCAGGAATACCGCGTGCGTTCTGATTCGGACGAAGAGTCCATCCGGCGCGCGGCTGCCTTTGTCGATGAAACCATGGGCAATATTCGCGATCGGACCGGGGCCATTGATTCCCTCAATATCGCAGTGCTGGCAGCCCTCAACATTTCCAAGCACCTCATGGCCCTGCGCGAGAAAGAGGGGCTCGGTGGGTCGCAAGAGGCGATCCCGCTAGACCAGCTGAAAGAGCTGGTTCGCTTGGTCGAGTCGGCTGTACCCGTCGATCCTTCGACGAGCTCGGCACATCACTGAGAGTACTCCCTTGAAGGACTCACCTGTAGCGCTAGCAAAGCGACAGATGAGGAAAAAGATGCGGCACTTATGCCTTGAGACCTCGGCCCGGGAGGCCCAAAGGTCAGCGCTGCGCGCCGCCGCCCACCTGTCCGAGCTGCAGGCCTTTCAGGAGGCCAAGCGCGTTGCCGTGCATCTGAGCCTTTCCGATGAACTGCCGACCCAGCCTGTACTGAAACTCGCCTGGGAAAAAAACAAACTCGTTCTCGTTCCCCGTGTCTTGGCAGACTGTCAGCTGGAGTTTGTGCCCCTGACCCAAGACAGTGAACTTGAGCGAAATGCCCTGGGCGTCGATGAACCCGTCGCCAGTGTGCCGGCCCAGCCGCTGGCTCCAGGAGACTTGCTATTGGTACCCGGGCTGGCTTTCGATAAGCATGGGGGGAGATTGGGCCGCGGGGCAGGCTATTATGATCGCGCCTTGGGAGAGGTCGTCGCCTTGGGCGTGGAGGTCATGGGCTGGGCCTATTCCTTCCAGCTCGTTGCACAGGTTCCCATGGAAGCCCATGATCAGCGTGTATCTGGGGTGATCACAGACGTGGAGTGAGTGAATGTCGGACGCGGTAAAAGAAGAGGCCAAGCGCCAACTGGCCCTATTGAAAGAGGGCGCTGATGAAATCATCGGCGAAGAGGAGTTGCTGGAGCGGCTTTCGGAGTCGCTGCGCGACAAGCGCCCATTGCGCGTGAAATTGGGCATGGATCCCTCAGCGCCCGATCTCCACCTGGGCCATACCGTGGTACTGGGCAAGCTCAAGCGTTTCCAAGAATTGGGCCACACCCCCATCTTCTTGATCGGCGACTTCACGGCACAGATTGGCGACCCCACGGGCAAGAACAAGACGCGCCCACCCCTTTCGGCCGATGAAGTGGCCAAAAACGCCGAAACCTATGTCCAGCAGGTGGCCCAGATTCTAGACCTGGATCAGGTCGAAATTCGTTTTAACGCGGAGTGGATGAACGAGCTGTCCAGCGTGGAGATGGTGCGCCTGTGCTCCACCTGTACCGTGGCGCGCCTGTTGGAGCGCGATGATTTTTCCAAGCGCTACGCCTCTGGGACCCCGATTTCAGTGCATGAGTTCCTCTACCCCTTCGTCCAGGGCTACGATTCCTTTGCCCTGGAGGCCGATGTGGAGTTGGGGGGCACGGATCAGAAGTTTAACCTGCTCATGGGGCGGGACGTGCAGCGCGCCTACGGCCAGCGCGCCCAAATTGCCATGACCCACCCTTTGTTGGTGGGCACTGATGGCAGTGAAAAGATGTCCAAGAGCTTGGGTAATACCATTGAAATCCAGGATTCCCCGGAAGATATGTATGGCAAGACCATGCGAATTTCCGATGAATTGATGCTGACTTACTTTGACATCTTGCGCGATGACCGATGGTCGGAGCTAGATGAGGCCCGCGCGGCTATGGGGGCTGGAACGGGCGATCCCATGGCTTTTAAGCAGGCCTTGGCCAAGGCCATCGTAGCCCGTTTCTGCGGAGAGGAGGCCGCTGACGCCGCCGCAGGGCATTTCCGTCAGGTAGTGCAAGACAAACAGCTTCCCGACGAGATTCCTGAGGCGTCGGTGTCCCTGAAAGGTGAACCCAGTGCCTCTTTGCTGGATGTGTTGCTCGAAGTGGGGCTCGTGGCCAGTAAAGGCGAGGCTCGAAGGTTGATCAAAGGCGGGGCAGTTTACGTCGATGGGGACAAGGTTTCGGATGCCACTTTTAGCCTGGAAAGTGGGGATTATCTGCTCCGAGCTGGCAAACGGAAATTCTGCCAGGTTACGCTGGGTTAGAGCGAATTTCATCCAGTCCCAAAGGAATCTGAAAAGCTTCACCGAAGTATCCAAATACTTGTTGACGCCATAGTTTCCTCGGTTAAGATGGTCCTCCGCTATCACCCAGGTCATACTGGTTTAGCGGCAAGGGAGGCCCTCGATAGGCCCTTTCCCTGCGTCAAGTGGTCTTTGAAAATTGAATAACGTACGCAATAAATTGACTATTTTATTGCAGTGATGGGCCTATAAAAATGGCATCCACATCTCGTCAGGTGGATGCAAAGGATCGATGAGAGAGATCTCGTCAACCAGTTTTATTTAACTGGAGAGTTTGATCCTGGCTCAGAACGAACGCTGGCGGCGTGCTTAAGACATGCAAGTCGAACGAGAAAGTACCTTCGGGTGCGAGTAGAGTGGCGCACGGGTGAGTAACGCGTGGATAATCTACCTCGAAGCTTGGAATAACATTTGGAAACGAATGCTAATACCGAATAAGCCTACGTATCTTAGGATTAGTAGGAAAAGGTGGCCTCTCCTTGGAAGCTACCACTTTGAGATGAGTCTGCGTTCCATTAGCTTGTTGGTGGGGTAACGGCCTACCAAGGCGACGATGGATAGCTGGTCTGAGAGGATGATCAGCCACACTGGAACTGAGACACGGTCCAGACTCCTACGGGAGGCAGCAGTCGGGAATCTTG
>PIVT01000662.1 GCA_003353845.1 Pseudomonadota bacterium
CAAGAAAACTCCGAACCATCGAGAGGAATCCGCCGCAGAACCTTTTTGATCGCGGGATCAGCAGGGGCGCTGACGGTTGGTCTAGGGCTGTGGTACCTGCGCTCTTCGACGAAGCCCCCGGAAACAGATGAGATCCTCAAGACGGTGGCGCAGCGCCTTCGCTTCGACGATTGGCGCGATGTGCACCGGGAGCAATGGACTTGGGATCGCGTGGTGCGTGGAACCCATACCAGCGCCAACTGCGCAACCGCTTGCGCTTGGGACCTCTACGTCAAAGAGGGCATCGTCTGGCGCGAAGAGCAAAGCAGTCCTTACAAGGCGCCCAACGACAGTGTGCCCGATTTGAATCCACGTGGTTGCCAGAAAGGTTGCTGTTATAGCGACCTCTCCATGGGGCCTTCACGCGTCAGCTATCCCATGAAACGCGTCGGCCCACGCGGAGGCGGAGGCTTTAAGCGGATCTCCTGGGAAGAAGCACTCGCAGAAATTTCCGAAGACCTGGTCGACACACTCGGCGAACGCGGCGGCGTCGGCGCTGTTTGTGAATACGGCGGACACATGGATTTTGGTCCCACCTTTGCCGGGGCCCTGCGTTTCTTTCGGCAGATCGGTGTCCCGGTCACCGATGCGGCGGGTTTCGTGGGCGATATTCCCGTCGGCTGTACCATCACTTTTGGCGAAAGTACGGTAGGCGGCAGCTCCGATGACTGGTTTCGTTCGGACTACATCGTCATTTGGGGCTT
>PIVT01000663.1 GCA_003353845.1 Pseudomonadota bacterium
CGTTGTTGTTCAGCACCAAACAAGCACACACCCATGTCTCCATTGCTGGTCAGCACCCAAAAAACACACACACCCGTGTTTCCACTGCTGATGAGCACCCAGCCAGCACGCACCCATGTCTCCATGTTGTCTCAACCGCGCTGCAGTCAGCACCCACACAACGCACACTCCATCTCCATGGCTGATCAGCACCCACCCAACGCGCACTCCATCTCCATTGGTGGAGCACCCACACAACACACATTCCATCTCCATGTTTGATCAGCACCCACCCAACACACCCAGTTTCCATTGCTGGCCAACACCCACCCAGCAAGCACCCATGTCTCCATTTCTGGCCAGCACACACCCATGTCTCCATTGCTGGCCAACACCCACCCAGCAAGCACCCATGTCTCCATCTCTGGCCAGCAAGCACCCACCAATGCCACTGCTGTGCTTCTCCCGGCCTTGGGTTGCCCACGAGTAGTACCCCGAAATTCGGTATCTTACAAAGGTGTCGTGGCCGCCGGGGCTTCCTTATTGTAATTTGTACTATGAAGCAGGAACCCCAGGACGACGACAACAACAACAACAACGACAACAACAACAACAACAATCCGGTCCCTTGAGGGTCCATAACGCCGCTCAGGCCCCCTCACTCTGACCTATCTTGCCGTGTTTTTAATTAAGGATAGGAACCCCTAAGAAGGCCTTACAAAAAATGACAGCAACTTAAAAAGTCTAAACGTCTAAACACCAA
>PIVT01000664.1 GCA_003353845.1 Pseudomonadota bacterium
TGCATTTGAACAAGCGTTGCATACACACCTCCTTGAGCAACCAAATCATCGTGGGTACCCAGCTCAACCACACTGCCTTGCTTCACAACAGCAATGCTGTCAGCATTGCGAATCGTAGACAAACGATGGGCTACCACGATGGTTGTGCGGCCAACCATCAAACGGTCAAGGGCATCCTGAACAACACGCTCACTCTCAGCATCCAATGCTGACGTCGCCTCGTCGAGAAGAAGCACGCTGGGGTTCTTCAAAATTGCACGGGCAATCGCGATGCGCTGCTTCTGACCACCACTCATCTGAACACCCTTCTCGCCAACGTGAGTGTCATACCCACCAGGAAGGGCACTGATGAACTTGTGGGCATTCGCAGACTTGGCAGCCTCGATGATCTCCTCCTCAGTCGCATCGGGACGGCCAAACAAAATATTCTCGCGGATTGTCGTCGCGAACAACGTCGGCTCCTGGCTCACCAAACCAACCTGGGAACGAAGCCAACGAAGGCTCAGCACACTCATATCACGGCCATCAAGGGTCACCTGGCCACTCAACGGGTCGTAGAATCTCTCGATCAGAGACACCGCGGTCGACTTGCCACTACCGGACTCTCCGACAAGGGCAACCGTCTGTCCAGCCTCAACACGCAAATTGAAGTTGTCAAACACAACCTTGTCTGGACGAGAGGGGTACGCAAACTTGACACCCTTAAACTCAATGACACCAGTCACAGAATCAGGAATCTC
>PIVT01000086.1 GCA_003353845.1 Pseudomonadota bacterium
AGGGTTAGAACGGCGCTTTCGATCCCACCACTGCCGCGGTGTCCGACCAGACACAGATTTGGCTCGAAGGCACCAGTGCTCTGGCTTGGGATCCCGGTTCGTCGAGCGTCCTAGATCAATGGGGCGTCGCTCATGGAACAACCAGTTGTGTCGTCGATTCGGGGACCTTGGCCGGTTGTGACTACGTCGATTACTACACCACCAGTCGCCCGGACCAGCACGGTGGTGCCGGTCAGCCGGATACTTCTTGGAAGGGTGCGGGAAACGCGACCACTGACATTACCGGAGCTTCTGGCACGGTGACCGGCGTAACCCGTGCTGGCGCCGCTGGTACTCAGACCTACGGCGACTTGGTCACAATCACGGTTCCTGTTGATCAGTACGAGCAGTGGGTAATCAACGGGAATACGGATGTGCCCCAAACCATACAGCCTTGCTGGGGTATAAATCCCACATGTACGGAACCGGTCTCAAACCCTCCTTGGACGGATTATGTAATCACGCTGGAGTACGTGCAGGATTACGGCGCTACTGTAGGTAGTGGAACGGGTACGGATGGTTGGATTATCAAGAACGCAATGTTCACGGCCTATTTCATGCGCAATTTGGAAGGCGGAGCGGTAGAAACCACGATGACCGTGGAAGTCAGCGCCTATAAGTCCGCGGCCAACGGCGGCACTAGCCATTCAAACACCCTCAAGCAAAATTTCGGCTCCGCGACCTGGTGGTTGCCGGGCTTCTACAACGGTGCGACGCCTGTCGTACCTGGCAATAACTACTGGGAAGTTTGTAAAAAGGATGTGGGTGCCCGCGCGTGTGTCCATGACACCCCATCAGCTTACAACACAGCAACGGGTTATATCCTGCAGGGTGACTTTGTCGAGGCTGGCTCTGGTTCTCTTGGTGCCAAATCCTTCGGTGGTTTTGGTGAAATGACCTTCGGTCTGGCGGTTCCCGAGCCAGGGACAGCATTGCTTCTCGGAGCGGGCTTGATCGGTTTGGCAAGCATTCGCCGCCGCAATGGCTAATCGTTAGAGACAATGCGGAAGCATTAAAGCATTAAAGCATTAAAGCAATAAAGAGAGGCGGTGTACGGAAACGTACACCGCCTTTTTTATTTGAATCAACAAGCCATTCAGAGAAGCGCAACCCGACAGCAGCAACGCTTGAATCCCTTGAATTTAAAAGGAGGGGGGCCCTTATGATCGGTGGGCCCTATGACTGGTGGGCCCTATGACTGGTGGGCCCTATGACTGGTTGGATTATCAAGCAAGCGGAATTCACGGCCTATTTCATGCGCGATTTGGAAGGCGCAGCGGTAGAAACCACGATGACCGTGGAAGTCAGCGGCTATAAGTCCACGGCCAACGGCGGAACTAGCCATGCAAACACCCGCAAGGCCAACTTCGGCTCCGCGACGGGTTATATCCTGTATGGTGACTATGTTGATTTTTGAGCGGCTTTACCCTTCTGCTTTATTCAGTTCTGCCGCTTTTTCAAGCTGCCTTGCAGCCTCTTCTTCTCGCCCTAATTCCTGCAATAGTTCGCCCAGGTGCTGGTAATAAATAGCTTCGGGACGGCCTTGTTTTTCGGCCGTGTCGATGGCGTAGCGGTACTGCTCCACAGCGGCGTCAGTGAGACCTTTCCTGGCATAAACAAAGCCCAGGGTATCCGCGATGCGCGGATTCTCATCGGCAATACTCTGTGCCTGCTTCGCGAGTTCCAAGGCGCGCTCAAGGTTGGTCCCCTCGGAGGCCAGCAGGTAGGACAAGTCGTTCATTGCAGTGAGGTTTTCAGGGTCTGCCTTAAGCGCTAATTCGTATTTGCGAATTGCATCGCGTGTTCGTCCTTGACTGGAAAGCAAAGAGCCCAACAAGAGAAGTTGCGGAGCGCGAAGTTCCCCGGCAGAGGCCTTGGCGTCGATGTTGGTGATGGCTTGGTCCAAGTGGCCCAAGTGATCAGAAACAACAATAAGAAGCTCTATGCTGCCTTTATGGTTGGGTTTGTTATCGAATAACTCGGTGGCAATCTTCTCTGCTTCTTCATAGTTGTCCATGGAGATGAACACTTGCGCGTAGAGGATATGTAACTCAGGGGAGCGGGGCGTGATCTTGAAGGCTTCTTGGATTCGCTGCAAAGCGACACGAGGTCTCCCTCGCTCGATGTCCCCCTGAACCAATACGGAGAGCAACTCTACGTTGGCAGGATATTTCGTATAAGCAGCGAGGATGTATTTCTCAGCGCGTTCCATTCGCTTCTTGCCCTTGCTTGCTTCGCGTTTCAAATAGGCGATGGCCGCCTCGGGTGGCGGATCGGGGCTCTCAAGCAGTGTCACCAGCGTGCTTCTGCCCAGTTGACTGGCTCCTGTCTCGTAATAACAATCTGCGCGCTGATAGGTTTCCATGGGAGTCAATTGAAGGTGGATTTGTCGAAGTTTGCTGAAGGTAATTAAAGCATCTCGACATTCCTCGAGACTGAACAAAATGGCAGCTTGGAGTCGGCGAGCTGTGCCATCGGATTCAAAACCAGAAGCAATGGCGCGATCGATGGCGATGCGGGCTGGTAACAGTTTTTCTTGTTTGAACAGGCTGCGTGCCAATACCATTTGAGCGTCGGGGTCTTGTTCCGCGCCACTGAGGTCGAATAAGAGTTCTTCAGCACGTTTGTAGCGACCTCGCGCGTTCAAAAACCGAGCCTCGGCAACATGGGTATCCACCTCGTCGGGATAGGCCTCTTTCATTTCGAGTATGGCTTCTTGGGCCAATTCCAAGTTGTTGGCGTTCAGGGCGTGTATCACCATCAGGCGCAGGGCTCCGAGTCTGTTGTTTGCTTTAACTTCGGCCTCGTGGATCAGAGCAATGGATTCGTCGAATCGATCTTGGCTGGCCAGGTAAGCTGCGTACAAGCCATAAGCCTCGATATCTTGGGGGCGTTGCTTCAGGTACTCGATGTAAATGAGCTCGGGGTCGCGACCGGCCCGTCGCTCAAAACCGGCGAGTCGCTTCCAGCCTTCGGCATTTTCAGGGAAATCGGAAGTGAGGGTCGCGAGGGCCCACTCCAATAAAGGAAGGGCTTTGGCGCGCTTCTTTGGCTTCTTATAGCGCGAATGCTTCCACGCACTGTCCAATACTTTGAGCTGGGCCTCCGGATTGCCTGAGGCCTGGGCCAGGGCGTAGGCTCCCTGATAGGCAGCGGTCACCTCTTCTCTCTTTTCAGGTATCTTGTCGAAAAGTTCCGCGCGATCCAGGGCGACGGCCCAACTCTCGGGTGCCAGGGACTGTGCTTTGTCGAGGGATGCCAAGGCCATCTCAAAAAGAGCCAGGTCAACGGGCTGGTTTTTAAGACGCTTTTCCCGAATCCGAGAACGGTGGACCAAGCCCAATATACGATGGACTCGCGCTTCGGCCGGACCCAGTTGAACGGCGGTCATGGCATGTTGTAGAGCGGCTTTAGTATCACCCTTCAGCAGGTCCATTTCAGTTTGTCGGATGTAAGCCTCGAAGCTGGAGGGTTCGCGCTCCAACACTTCGGAGATCAGCTCCTGCGCTCGGGCGGGATCGCTGGCGTACAAGAGCGGGGCTGCCTTGAGGGCCGCATCGAGACGATGGGGGTCGATGCGGTAGGTCTCTAGATAGAAAAATAATCCGTCTGCAATCATACCTTCTTGCACGGTGATTTCGGCGATGCGGAAGTTGACGTCGGCACTATTGGGGAACAGTTGCAACGCGCTTCTCAGCTCGATCAATGCGGAGTTATTATCTCCCTGGAGTGCGTATTGCTCAGCATTGATGAGATATTTGCTGAAGCGTTCCTCCTTGGAGGCACAGCCAATGACAAGCAGGATTAAGCAGAGAAGGGTGAAGGTGGAAATCCAACCCTGGCCTCGTTGGAGGTGACGGCTGCATTGGGTGATCAAGCCCTGGGGCATAGTAACTCCTCGAAAAGATGAATCCTGAATCTTAAAGCTACTCTTGGCCTTGAGAAAGTCGAGCCACAGCCGTTCGGGCTTCATCGGCTTGAGAGAACTGACTGTTGATCTGCAAGGCTTTTTCGAAGGCGATCAGCGCATCCTGGGTCTTCCCGGACTGCTCCAGCACAAGGCCGAGGCGGTAGAAAAAGCCGGGATTGGCTTGTCGCTGAATGGCTTGTTGGAACATGCGCTCAGCCTGAAGGTATTCGCCTCGTTTGTATCGCACCCAGCCCAGGGTGTCGTAAACGGAGGCTGTATGAGCCAGGCGCATGGCTCGTTCTGCTACTTCGAGAGCTTCATCGAGATGGGTTCCTTGTTCGGCCAGTAGCCAAGCGAGATTGTTAAGCGCTGCCGTATGCCCGGGATCAGCCTTGACGGCCAGGCGCAGGGCCTCGATGGCCTCGTCCCCTCGACCCAGCTGTTCCAACACGCCTGCTGCAAGGAAGTAATGGTTTCCGGTGGGGGAGAGCTCGGTGGCTGAGCGCAATAGCTCCAAGGCGGGTTCCAGTTCTCCGCGATCGCGCATGAGGATGGCGAGGCCCAACTGCGCATTGGCTTCTTCAGAGTTGAGTTCCAGGGCTTTTTGATAGGCTGCTTCGGATTGAGTCGCATCGCCGGCTTCGAGGTAGATTTCCCCCAGCAATACATATAAAGAGGAAGAATCAGGTTCTACCTGAATCGCCGCATCCACTGCCTCCGCTGCCTTTTGCGTTTGTTTTAACGAGGTGAGGTTGGAGATGAGAAGGTTCAAGGCAACTCGATTTTTGGGATCACTTAGATCGATCCCGGTATTTCGCAAGGCGGTGACGGCCTCCTGGGCGCCATTTTTCTTTTTTTGATACCCGGCCAATTCAATGGCGAAAGCCAGTTCCTGGTCTTTGATTCCTTTGAGAATTTTGAGAGATCTCTCGGCCTTGGTGAAGCGTCCCAACTCCACATTACACTGGATCAGAACACGATGAGCGGCGGCGACCTTCTCCGGGGGGGTGGCGTGGCTGGTTTTGCTCAGGTAGCGGTTGGCAAACTCGATGCCGCGCGGGTAGTTGCCCTGTTGGAGTTCCATTTGTGCCAAGGCCAGGGAGGCGTCAGTGATGCCATCTGGGTCTACCCGTGTCGCCTCAAGAAATTCAGCTGCAGCCGCTTCGCGCTTGCCCAGAGCCAGGGCCGCGATACCGGTGTTGTAACGGGCCAGCGGATTGTTGGGCCAGTTTCTCACAGCGTTGGAGAGCAACTTGTACGCAGATTCATAGTCTTGGTCGATGAGCGCCAGACGACCATTTAACAGGTCGCGATAGGAAGGGTCCTCGATGCTCGCAATGACTTCCATGGCGGCTTCGCGATCTTCAAGACTCAACAGCAGGTCGGCTTGTTTCATGCGCAGGGCATCCGAAGCCCCAAAGGTCTCTTGAATCTTACCGATTTGTTCCGCTGCTTCTTTGAGTTGCCCCGTCGTTTCCAAGTGTTCTGCGATGGCCTTCTGAACCGCGGGGTTCTGCCCGGACTCATCGGCACTGCGCAGAGTCTCCAGGGCTTTCTCCCCTTCGTCGCGTTGCACCAATATCTGTGCGTAGCTCATCTGCAAGTCGGCTCGCTCAGGAAATTCCGTCGCCGCTTTTTCAATGATTTCGCTGATCCGTTCGGGCTGGCGGGTGTACTCGAAATAAGAGCGGGCGTTGGTCAGGACCAGCGGATGTGCTGGGTACTCTTCCAATAGAGCCGCAAATTCATCGGCGGCACGGCCTTTGGGCGCCTCGGGATCGCTGGACTCGATGTCGTGGTACAAGCGAGCGAGTTCCACCCGAGCGTGGACAAGGATTTCTTCGTTCTCCTGTTCCTCGGCCAACTCTTTGGCCTTTAGGTAGGACACTGTGGCTTCCTGTAGCTGATCATTCTTCCACAAGGCATTGCCTTCCAGAATCAGGGCCCGCAGGTTGTCCGGTTCAGCCTCTTGTAGTTTGTGGGCGTCGAGTATCGCACCCTCGTGATTGCCGTTGTCCAACTTGGCATTGCCGCGAATAAAGAGAATCCCCGTGAGGTCTGGATCCAACTCCAGCATGGCATCGCAGATCCGGATGACCTGGGTATGGTTGGTACTCTCGGTATAGGCCTGGACGAGTATGAAGCCGGCCAGGACTCGGTGGTCCTCAACCCGAAAAGCCTTTTCCAGGGGCCAGATGGACGCACTGGTTTCCCCCTTGCGGAACAAGGAAGCCCCCAGGAGCAAATTCAGCCCGGGATCGTCTGGATGTTTCTCCAGGGCCAAACGGGCTGCATCGATGGATTCATCAATTTTTTCAGACTCTTGCAGGGCTCGAATTTCCTTGACCTGAGACTCAAGGTTACTACTGCAACCGACGAAGAGTGTGAATAAGGAAACAGCCAACGCGGAAGCGAAATGGCGCAAACAGAACTGATACATCGGGGGCCCACCCTTGCAGCTAGATAAAGGAGCCCGCGAGTATAGATGGCGAAATACAATTTCCAAGTGGCAAAAGTGGCTGCTTGGAATCTCGGTTTGAGGCTATAGCTGCGACTCGGACTGGGGTGGGAAGAAAATTTCCTAGGGGTAGGAAAGGATTGCCCACCCCGCTGTTTTGGAAGGTCGCAGGTTGGAAGGGCGAGAATTCAAGTTATCTGTGTATTTACAGCTACTTGAATGCCAAGTTGCCGGTGCCAGAAGGCTCTTTGCACAGTTGGCATTGCGATTGCAATCATATGTGGAGTGCAAAGAGTTTATAAATTTGCTGCCAATTGCACTTTGTGGACGAATGGGCACCAGAAAGGGCTCGGAGCAGCAAGTTTGAGGTCAAAGTTGAGAGTAAAGGCGTGAGGGATCGAAAGGTCGGCTTACCAACCTAAAACGAACGAAACGAAAACGACACAAGTTATTAAACTGCTTTTTGGGAATAAATCGGGAGATAGTTGTTATGAAGAAGTTATTGGGTTTCGTTGCTGCGGCAGCACTTATGTTCAGTGTGGCTACACCAGCCAAAGCGGCATTGGAAGATTATCGGATCATGCCGGGCACACAGTTCGACATGGTTTTGGGCACGACCTTTAGTTCTGTTCAAGCCGCTTTTACCGTTGGTACAGTGGTTCAGGTGGAAGTTGATACGGCCGGAAACGTCCTCTCCATCAAAGTACCCGGAACGGTCGTGGCGCTTAAGGACTTCACCACAAACATCGCCCTGCCGGCTGCTACTCCCGTCATTGCCCTTGTGAACATGTGGAATGACCCAGGCACTTGGGACGTTGGCAATATCACCATGGCCAAGGCTGAGGGCTTCTTTACCAGTAACGTCAATAACGCGCCCCAATCGGGTCCCGTAACCTGGCAGCAGAAGCATACGACGCAACCAGCGGTTTATATGTATAACAACCTTGGCGGCTTCTTGGCGGTTCAGGGTGGCTTCGGTGGCCCTCTCGGCTTGAGGGGTGGTGCCTTCGCTGTGGGATTAGATGTGAAAATGGATGTGTTCGGCCAGAACTACACCACCTGGACAGGGGCCGGTCCGTGGTCACAGGCTCAGGCTTTGCCTTGGGTGACGGGTGTCGCTTCCGTTCGCCAGGGTTATACAACAACGAATATGACAAGAACGGGCACCTTTTTCTACAAGTACAGTTATGTGAATTCCTCCTATCCCAGTGGTTACCCATTTCCCTCACACGCTAGTTTGCCAGTCGCGAATGGCCTGCGTACGGGTGCTTCCAAAACCACGGGTTCAGCTGCTGTGTTCAATGCTTCGGGTGCCGCTACGGCGATGGGCGTGAATACCTATGTAATCAACGCCTTCCCCTATAACAGTAGCATGGCGGTCAACTTCACCACCGTAACGGGTACGAAGAACTTGGGCCCCGAGACCGTCACGGTGAGCTTGGTGATGCCTTCCATCTTCAACCCCGGCGTTCCTCTGGGCATTCTGGGTTCCATCCAGATGAACCTGCAGAGGATTGTTCCCGAGCCGGGTACTGCTCTCCTGTTAGGGTTGGGTGTGATTGGTCTGGCAGCCGTCGGACGCAAACGACAGAACTAAAACAACCCCGCGTTGTTCCCGATTTAGACGGCCACTTCGATGAAGTGGCCGTCTTTTATTTTGCTCAACCTACAAATCTGAAAAGCCATGAGGAGGCGGCGAGGGGCGCTAAAGCGAGCTAGTTTTCTCGTCAATCGCCGCAGCGCAAGCTCGGAAGAACATTGAGGAGATAGTTTTGGTAAAGCGTTTTTTGGGTTCCCCCTGGCTGTACACAGCTCTTCTGTTAGTTGGCCTGGGTTGGTACTCGGTGGGATTATGGGAAGAGATGCAGGGCAAGCGGCCCAGAGGCGATGTGCATGATATTGCCAAATTGGCCCAGCGCGACGATCTCAATGTGGTCTTTATTTTAATTGACACTCTGCGCGCAGATCGTCTCAGCGCCAACCTTTACGAGCGACCCACGAGCCCGACCCTGGATTTGCTTTCCAATAGTGGTGTTCGTTTTTCCAATGTGGTGAGTCAGTCCAGTTGGACCAAGGTGAGCATGTCCTCCATGTGGACAGGGACCTATCCCCAGCGCACCCGTATTTTGCGCTATCCCGATAGCATTCCCAACGAAGCCGATATGCCCGCAGAGGTCTTCAAGGAAGAGGGCTATGCCACGGTGGGAATTTATCGAAACGGTTGGGTGTCACCGACCTTTGGTTTTTCGCAGGGATTCGATCAATACCTCACACCGACCCCTTCTCGCATGCGCAAACGCTTGCAGGCCGAATCCATCTCTGCGGCCAGGATTGGCGGAACCGATGAGGACATAACCAATTCAGCTGTGGAGTACTTGAAAGGTGTGGCTGATGAAAAGTTCTTCCTCTACCTCCACTACATGGATGTACACCAGTTTGTTTACACGCCCGAGGTGATTTTTGGTTCGAACCTTTCCGATATCTACGACAGTTCCATTGCCTGGACGGACAGCAATGTCGGACGTGTTGTGCTGGAGATCTTTGAACAGGACTTGTTGGACAATACGGTGATTATCATTTTGGCGGATCACGGTGAAGCCTTCATGGAACACGGACGCGAGGGGCATGCACGAGACGTGTACCGCGAAGTGACCTCGACCCCCTTTATCATTTCCTTGCCGATAGAACTCAAGGAGAAAATTGTCGTGGAGGAGCGCGTCGCCAATGTGGATCTCTGGCCGACCATTTTCGACATGCTCGGTTTTGAGGGGCCCTTGGCCCGAAAGTATGTGGAAGAAGTGGACGGACATTCCTTGATGCCTCTCATCAGATCCAGCGCGGGTGTCGAGGATCCCGATCCCGCCTTGGTGGACCGCAATTTGTTTACTCAAATCGATACGCATTGGGGCCAGGTAGAAGCTTCCCCGAGCCCCTTGATTTCCCTGCAGTCCGGTCCTTATCGATATTATTATTGGGTTTGCGATCCGAGCGTTTCACGCTTGTTTGACCACAGCAAGGATCCCACCGAGCAAGTCAATGTGATTCAAGAATATCCTGAGCGCACGGCTGAAATGGAAGCAACGGTCAAGAACTTCCTTGAACGCACGGATGCACCTTGGGGTGACGTGTCCTCTAAAGTCGAACTGGACGAAATGCAGTTGGGCCAACTTCGCGCTCTTGGTTATGTGTTGAAACCTGGCGAAGAATCTGAAGAGAAGATGAAGGACTGCGAAAAGCCTGAACCGAAGCAGGGGAAAAGGCCGGCACCTGGCGCCCAGAAGCAAGGTTTTAAATGGGACATGCAGGGCGTCGAAATCAATAAATAGATTCTTAAAGGAACTGTCTTCAAATGCATTCAGTGGTGGATTGTAAAGGAGCTCCGCGCGATCTAGGGCTGGACGAAGCTTGCGCGCAGCGCGAAGCGGTGCGCACCGAGTTGCAGCGCGCAGCCCAAGAAACACGTGCGCTTCCTCGATCGTTGCGCCGACAGTTTTCGTCACCGGTCGTCGCCAAGGCGGTGACGCGTCATTTTCCTCATTTGGCTGAGCGGACGGCGGGCCTTACCAAGGGCGTGGGTCTTGGCAGGAAAGACATCTGGCCCCTCTTCGTACGCGAAATGGGATTTCGAGTCGGGTGTCAAGGTTCCAGCGCGGGCTTGGGTTTGGGGCTATGCCCTGCGCGTACAGGATCCGGTTCCATTCTGGCCAAGACATTGGATCTGCCCCCTGGTCGGGAACACTCGATGATTTTGCGTCGCAGTGCACCGGATAACGATTTCCGTTCCTTGGAGCTGTCCTTGGCGGGTTTCCCCTCGGCCCTGGCGGGTGTGAATGAGATGGGACTCGCGGCGATGGTGTGTTCCTCGGAAGCGGAAGTTGTCGAATCCTCCCGCATTGCCGCACCCCCGATGTTGTTTGTACAAGACTGCCTTCAGCGTTTTTCCAGCGTGGCCAATGCCATGGAATGGTGCATGACCCGACCCGTGGGCGGCAATGGAACCCTCTTGTTAGCCGATTCGTCCGGCGCATTGGTGGGTGTTGATATTCAGGGGGATCAGCGAAGGGTCCTGGAACCCGCGGATGGAATGCTCTGTGTGGGGCGGCCTCAAGCGGTTGCGGCCGCGCAGCCTGTTTTTCAAGGTGTTGAAAACTGGAGCGAACAAGCCTTTGTCGAAGCCGTAGCGACCCACCTCGAACCAGAAGCCTCAGCGCAGGCAGGGGAAGAGGCAACGAATAAGGCGGGTCGGGATCTTTGTCGCCACGATGCCCACTTGAGCACCTTGGGTGCCCTGTGGATCGATCCTGTCACACAGCGCCTGGCCTGGCAGCCGGGTCGTCCCTGTGCGCGTGAATTGCGAGTCGAGCAGCTGTAAGTCAGCTTTTGTCACGGACCGGGCTCAGAAAGGCTTTAAGAAGGCCGCTGCACCTGTAGCTGTGCGCGAATCTCAGCGCGTTCCAGTGCGAGGTCGACGAGTCGATTCAGCAGGGCGGGGTAAGGCAGCCCGGAAGCCTCCCACAGCTGAGGATACATCGAGACCTTGGTGAAGCCGGGCAGGCTGTTGACTTCGTTGAGCAGGAGCTTGCCTGTTTCGCGCTCCAGAAAGAAATCCACTCGTGCCAGGCCCCAGCCCTCCAAGAGGCGAAAAGCACTCAGCGCGTAGGCTTGAGCTTGTTCGGCTTCTTTCTCGGAGATGGGTGCGGGAATGAGCAATTCGGTGCTGTCGTCCTGGTACTTGGACTCGTAATCGTAAAAGCGCGACTTGGGTCGAATCTCTCCGGGCATGGAAGCCTCTGCCTGGTATCCCCCCAAGACGGCCACTTCCACTTCGCGCGCATCCACAGCTTGCTCAATGAGAATCTTTTCGTCGAAGCGTGCGGCCTCGTGCAGGGCGGGCAGTAGGTCCGCTTGGTTTTCCACCAAAGAGATGCCGACCGAGGAACCGAGATTGCTGGGTTTGATGAAAAGCGGAAGCCCCAGTTCTTTGAGCGCGAGTTGTGCGATTTCTTCGCCGCGAGAGGCCAGCTCCCAAGAACTCACGCAATGCCAGGGCACGACGGGGATACCGCCCGTGCGCAGAAGCTGCTTGGTGATGTCCTTGTCCATTTGAATGGAAGAGCCCAGCACGCCCGAACCCACGTAGGGAATGCCAGTGAGGTCCAGCAGGCCTTGAAGCCGACCGTCTTCTCCCCCCGCACCGTGAATGATGGGAAAGATCACGTCCAGCGAGGCCAGGGGGATGCCGGAGGGATCGCTCGCGCCCAAGAGCTCACGACTCCCGTGGGTTGGGGGCAGCACCACTTCGGGGCCCTGCAGAGCTTGCGCGGGAGTGTCGCCTTCCCTTCCCAGATGCCAGCGACCTTGTGGGTCGACGCCAATGAGCAGGACTTCGAAGCGTTCTCGATCCAGGGCCGCCAGAATACTCGTGGCGGAAGTGACTGAAACTTCATGCTCCACGGAGCGTCCGCCAAACAGCAATCCCAGCTTCATCATGCGCTCGCTCCTGCACTAAAAGTCAATCGAAGGCGCTTACTTGCCGCGGTTTCCGCCGCCCGAAGGACGTCCACCTCGGCCACCTCCACCTCTGGAGCTCCGGCCCCCGCTGCCACCACTGCGTGCACCGCCTCCGCTGCCACCGCGACGACCGCGTCCGCCCGATCCCGAGCGAGGTCGTTGCGCTTGCTCTTTTTTATCACTTGTGGCGTTGGCTGCCTCGCTTTCTTTGGTTTCTGCGTCGGATTCTCCGCCAGCGGGTTTCACATCTTCCGTGATATCCGTGACCAAGCGGTGCTCTTTGAGGAAGGTGGCGCAAATGGCGGTGAGTTCCCGCAGTCCTTCTTTGTTGGAGGCCATCTCTTGAACCGCTGGAATGAAGCGGTCCACGTGCTGCTCGCGATCTTCGGGAGACATGGCGCGCATTTCCTGCTCAATCTTCACAGCCAGTTTCTTTTGAAATTTTAGCTGGAAGTCCTGCTCGGTGGGAATTTTGTATTCGCCCACTTTGAGCTTATTCACGATCTGCATTTGGCGGAAATTTCCGATGTCGAAGCCGGTGACAATGGAGATGGCTGTGCCGGATTTCCCCGCGCGTCCCGTGCGTCCCGTGCGGTGCACATAGACTTCGGGGCTGTCGGGGGCCGAGTAACTGATGACGTGGCTGAGGTCGCTGATGTCGATGCCGCGGGCGGCGACGTCAGTGGCCACGAGGATACGCAGATTTCCTGTCTTGATTTTCTTCATGGCGATCTCTCGCGCCTGTTGCGTGAGGTCGCCCGAGATCTGGTCGGCGTTCCAACCGTTTCGCTGCAGGTAGGAGGTGACAAAGCGAACGTCATCCTTGGT
>PIVT01000665.1 GCA_003353845.1 Pseudomonadota bacterium
CGCGCAAGCACTATTTCGAGGAGATTCCCAAGACGTTTGGCGACAACCGCAAGATCGACTTTGCCAAAGCCAACCTTGCGGCCAAGTATGGCAAGGATTGGGAGTCCACGGCCAGCGAGTTGTCGCATCAACGGCTCAAGAGCTGGGGCATGAACACCATGGCCAACTGGTCGGACCCAAAGATCTATGCCATGAAGAAGACACCCTACACCGTGGCGGTCCACTATGGCAATAAAGACGAGTTGGCCACGTGGCTGAAGAAGCCGGACGAGTTCCGCACACGAATTCGAAGCCGTATGAAGCAAGAGGTCGGCGTCACGACGGAGGACCCCTGGTGCATTGGCTATTTCGTCGACAACGAGATCAAGTGGAAACCTGGTATGGATGCCAATCTCTATTACAGAATTGTCAGTGAGGAGGTCAAGCGCGTTGCTCCGAACAAGCTCTACCTCGGCAGTCGCCTCCATGGCCAGCAACTCCCACATGGCAGCAAGCCACAATACGTCACAGCTGCGGCGAAATACTGCGATGTCCTAGGCATAAATCGATATCGCTTCTCCCCATCCGACCTCATCATGGTCAAGGGTGTCGATCTACCCATCGTCATCGGCGAGTTTCACTTCGGCGCATTGGATCGCGGCATGATCCATACCGGCCTGCGCGGCGTTGCCAGCCAGACCCAACGAGCGTACGCCTACGAACACTATGTCACGCAGGCGCTGAAGCACCCGCATATC
>PIVT01000188.1 GCA_003353845.1 Pseudomonadota bacterium
CCCGCCAGCACCGGCCTGGCTCTGCTTGAACACTTGGCCCTCCACAAAGAGAGACAGGTTCAGGACGGGTAATTGGGGTGTTTGTAACTGCCCTGGTCTACTTCCAAAAGCAATAAAAATTTAAATGGGAGCGAGATTAAGGGCGTGTATTACCTCCGGGATTGCTCGTCCATCTGGAGAGCATACGCCTGGTTCCTTTCGCTGAGCTGAGATATACCAAGCCCAGCGGCCCCGGCTAGAAGCCCCGCTGTGTTGCCCATGGCCTTGTGGAGCAGCGCGTCCTGCAGGTGGCGCTCTCCGGTTTTGGGGCGAAATCGCGCCTTAGGGAGGTGGAAGAGCCAGAGAAGGGAGTTCCCACACTCGACTGTGTTTGTTGTGCAGGCGAGAGTTAGCTTTCGCGCGATATCGGGGGAGCTGTAGGTTTTAAATACAGAAACCACGTGATTGTAATAGCGGTCGCCTTGTCCTGGGTCGAGGTATTTCCCCGTTGCATGCGGCACGTGGGCCGCGTTAAAAATTTCCTTGTTGGTAGATTTTGCGGGGCATTTGTCACCGCATTTTTCGTGATTGTTTTTGTTGTAAAAGTGGTCGGGCACTGCCATGATGTTCTTTTGCATCCGGGTCGCAGCGGCTTCCTCCGTCTCTTCTGCTGCAGCGCTCTGCTCCCTGCTTTGGTAGACCGCAGCAGCGAACGAGCGCTGGAGAGCACCGCACTGGCCCTCGGTGAGGCCCTGCCCCTGAATCTCGCGCACCTTCTTGCCGAGGTTGATACTGATGTGGTTGAGGTCGTGCATCGACGTGAGCACAGCCGCCACCTCAGGTGGCCCGCGCTCCTTGATCCAGCCCTCTGTCTTGGTGTCGCCGTCGCAGATTAGCACCGCGACGATGACTCCCTTTTGGTAAATGTTTTGCACGCAGGAAAGCGCAATCTCCTTCTCCATATTTCCCGCAGATCCGCCGTCCGACTTGCCCGCCGTCCATGTCCGAGTGCATTTGTGCTCGTTGACCTCGACCCCTCGATCTGTCGCGGACATGCAGGTGACGCAACGCGCACACCGGCTCTCCGCCGCGATCGGCTTGCCCGTGTAGTAGCCATACATGACTCCGCATCCCCATAGCGAGTTACGGCCGTACCGCTTCTGCCACGAGCCGTCGGTCATGGCTCGTATATGGACCTTGCCACTTGGCCCTCGAGCTGCCTCCCCCTCCTTTTCGAGGGTCATCTTCTTTTCCTCCTCCAGGTTTTCCGCCATCATCTCCTCGAAGGATTTTTCCGTCGCAGCGGCCGCCTTGCTCGACGCGAGTGCCCATGTCTTTTGGTTCACCGGGGGCATGTTGCACCCGACCAGAAAAGTACTGAGCTGCTTGTGCCCCATGCCCAACCACTGTGCGGTGTTGATGACGCGGAGGGTGTTCTCACCGGCCGGGGCACCCCGTCGGTCTGGCTCGTCGACGTTCTTCGACCGCTTGATATCAACGCTCACGCTGCACCCCGCACACCTAAATCTTAAGCAGCCGTCGCCCACTCCTCGTTTGTGGTCCAGGACAAAATCGAGGCCCGGCGCACTGCCGCAACCGCGGCAGCCACGTGACGCCGCTTCGATTGTCTCGGCGAGTTGGCCCTCGTTCCAGATGCCGTTTCCAAGCCCCTTCCTCGCTTCCTTCGATTCCTCTCTCGCCCACGCCCTCGCCGCCGCGGCTTGACGCAGGCGCGCGCATGCGCGGCGGGAATTCTGACGGCGAAACGCCATCTGAATCCGCACCGCCGCCGCCTCCGACCGCCGGAGTTGGACGAGGGCACACCGCCGCTGAAGTGCCTCCTGGATCCGGGCCGCCGCCACCGACTCGCTCGACCCGGGGCAAGTCAGCCTCGCCAGCCACCGCGCTAAGAACAGAGCCCTCGCCTTTGCCTTCTGATGGGCCAAAGGTAGAAGCGCGAGTATTGCGCCGCGCTGTTGCCACCGCCGAAAGCACGATTGGATGCACAAGACGGCTGGTTGTTGGACCGCCAACACCGCCACCGCCGCCGCTTTTTCCTTCGCTTCCTCTTCCTCCAGTTTCTTTGTCTCCCAAAGTGCGACATACGCGCGCTTCCGTTTACGTCGACTCGAACGACCGGGTGGGGCTGACCGAGGACTGTGCGCGGTGGTTGGTGCGGGAGTTGGTGGACTGCCCAGGCTGGGAGCTGATCGGCGGCGGATAGCCCCAACCAAGGAAGAATTGTTTCCATCTTGGTGACCGTACATTAAAATGGCCCTCGAGCTTGCTTTAGCTGCTTTATGCACCCCAGTCTTGTCAATATTCGCGATACCTGGCAGTTGGGATTTGTGCGATTAGCAACGGTCAAACAAACGGCGTAGCAAGCAAAAGGTTGATATCGCCTCAGGGGCAAAATTATGAAACCAATCGTCAGAATATGTTCGTCGGAGTAGAATATACATCTTGTTCTGTGGAAATATTCACATCTTCATAAAGATTGAGCGCCATGTGTCCCTGCAAGCAGCTTTTGGCCGTTACCTCTGTGACGGATATCGTTCGACTGGAAATCTTCCTCAAGCGCTCTCCTAAATCCAGATGATGCTCTATGATGACCTTTTCATGAATTAAAAAAGTGTTTTAGCAGAGTCAGCGCTTTCTATTGAGAGATATGTCAAGGTTCCTGTCACTTCTCACGAGGGTGTGTAAAGACAGTTGCATGGCCCGGGATCGGACGCTGTCAAATTGTTCGGAACCATTTAAAAATGATCGCAGTGGAATTTAATAGAAAAGAATAACTTATTTTCATCTTTAAACATTGCGACGTGTACCTTGATCTTCGTCGATGTAGCTTCGAGAGACCCTTCGAGGTGGCGTCGTGACCCCCTCGTCAACGTTTGTCGTTGCTATAGCCGGGAGGATTGTACTTTTTAATAAATAACCGCGAAGTTTGGGATTAACTAGACGAGTACCTTAATTGGAAATTTGAGATATTTGCAATTGCGATGGGCTTGGAAAGATATAGAGGAGAACTGCAGTCTGCCTAAACTTCAAACAGCTGCGTGAGC
>PIVT01000666.1 GCA_003353845.1 Pseudomonadota bacterium
CGGTGCTGCGTCGGCCCCATATCCAAGCTTTGAAGTCCATTTCAGAGTTCGGGTGAAGTAAGCACAAACCAAAAACAAAGCAGAAAGCAAAAAAGGAGAGCAACAATGGAAAGTAAGTATTTAACAACCCAAAACAGCAAAGCGGGGCACAAGGCCTCGCCCGGTGCACTGCGTTTTGCAGTGTCCCTGGTCATGCTGATGAGCATGGGGCTTTTCGCAAGTCAAGCCCAGGCCGTCGGTGTACCAGCCGGTACACCCATCACGAATACCGCCTCCGCGAGTTACGAGGTTGGCGGGACACCAGTCACAGAAACAAGTCCGCCCGTCATTGTGACCGTCGAAGAAATCATCGACGTCACCGTGGTCGAGCAAAATTCACCTGTCAACGTCGCACCGAGCGACACCAGCCGAGTACTCACATTCCTGGTCACCAACACCGGTAACGGTGAAGAGGTTTTCGACCTCACGGTGGCGAGCAACCTTGGAACGGATGACTTCGATCCGAGTTTTGTGAGTGTCTACTTCGACACCAATCTCAGTGGCATTTTTGACGCTGGGGACACCATCTCCTCTGGCTTTACGCCAAATCTGGATGCCAACGGTGTGGATTCGGTCACGGTGTTCCTGCTTCACGACATTCCCGCCACGCCCACAGTGGGTGACGGCGACGTGGGTGCAGTGGACCTCGAAGCGGAATCACAAACACTCACGGGTGCACCGGGTGATTCACTCGC
>PIVT01000022.1 GCA_003353845.1 Pseudomonadota bacterium
ACCCCGGCCGCGATGGCCAGGCGTGTTTGCGGAAACAGCAAGAGCAGCCCCACGACATCGGTCATTACACCGGGTGTAACCAGCAGGACGCCGCCGACCAAAAGCAGTGCGCCGCTAATAACGCCTTCTTCGGGCATGCGCCCGGCCAGCGTCGCCTCGTGCCATTGGGTGAGCAGGCGCAGTCCCTCTTGTCTCGCCAAGGCAGCCCCCAGGGCGCCCGTCCCCACGACGATGAATAAGGTAGGGAAGAACCCCAGCAGTTCCGATAATTGGAAAAGGAGGTAGAGTTCCAGCACGGGAATAATGGTGAAGAGTAGGAATAACTTGGTCATGTAAGGGATCTAAGCGCGGGATTTCCCATGCCGCCAGCCTGAATTTCCCAGTGACCAGCGCGCAGCATCGCTATGCTCAAAGCATGACTGGATCCGTAACCGACTTGCTTGCTTTCATTGATGCGTCGCCCACGCCTTACCACGCCGTCGAACAATGTTGTGGCCGCTTGGAAGAACATGGATTTTCTGCTTTGGCTGAGGCCGACGCTTGGAATTTATCGCCGGGGGGGCGCCATTACGTAGTGCGCGGCCAGGGCAGTTTGCTCGCCTTTGAGTTGGGAGAAAGGCCTCCTGTCGAGGCGGGCTTTCGCATGCTGGGTGCTCACACGGATTCCCCGGTATTGAGACTTAAACCCTGCGCGGACCTCACAAAGCAGGGCTATCGACAATTGGCCGTCGAACCCTATGGCAGTTTGCTGTTGCACAGCTGGCTCGACCGCGACTTGAGTTTGGCGGGTCGCGTATTTTATGACGCAGGCCAGTCAGGCATGGCCTGTGCTTTGGTCGATTTCAGGCGCGCACTTTTGCGCATTCCCAATCTCGCCATCCACCTGTACAACGAGTTGCGGCAGGAAGGGTTGAAGCTCAATCCACAGCGCCACATGCTGCCCATTGTCGGTTTGGAGAGTGCGCCTGAGCTGGCCGAGCTACTTGCCGCCGAACTGAGAAATAAAGGTCCGAAAGACTGTGCCGATCTGCGCGCTGAATCCATTTGCTCTTATGACCTGCTCACCTTCGATTTGCAAGCAGCCAGCCGCTGGGGAGCCAACGCTGAATTCATCGCCGCGCCGCGCTTGGATAATCTGGTTTCGTGTCATGCAGGTGTCAGCTCTTTGTTGGCCGCTTCCCAACAGGGCAAGGTTCCCTTCACGCGGGTGCTGATTTTTAACGATCACGAAGAGGTCGGTAGTCGGAGTGCGCTGGGCGCCCAGGGAACGTTTCTTGCGGATGGTTTGCGCCGCGTAGCCGGGGGCTCTGGCGCAGCCTCGGCGGAAGCGTTGCCGCGAGCCATTGCTCAGTCCTGGTTGATTTCTGCTGACATGGCCCACGCCGTGCATCCCAATTACGCTGACCGGCACGAGCCGGGACATCGACCTGTTTTGGGCGGAGGGCCTGTGCTCAAGGGCAATGCCAACCTGAGCTATGCGACGGATGGTGAGGGCGTGGGGTTCTTCACGTCGCTGTGTCGCGCAGCAGGGATTGCCCCTCAGCACTTTGTCACGCGCAGCGATCTGGGCTGTGGCTCGACCATTGGCCCCATTACTGCGGCGGCCTTGGGGGTGCGCACGCTGGATGTGGGTTCGCCCATGTTGTCCATGCACTCCTGCCGTGAAACAGCCAGCGCCGCAGATGTCGACAGCATGATCGCGGTACTGACCGGCTATTTCCAAGGTGTGGTGTAGACGGGGAGAGGAAAGTGACGATTCTGGAAGAACTGGGTTTCTCCGCCGACCAGCGTGTGGCGGTCGTTCACGTCGACGACATGGGGCTGTGCGAGGCGGCGAACCAGGGCGCGCTGGAAGCCCTGGCCGGGGCGGCTAGCTGTGGCAGAATCATGGTGCCCTGTCCCGGGTTTGATTCTCTCTTGCGCGATTTGGAAAGAGAGCCCATCGCGCCTGACGGAGCAGACTGGGATCTGGGGATTCATCTCACCTTGAATGGAGCCAACGAGGGGCGATCCTGGGGGCCGGTTTGCACGAAGCTGCCCAGCCTGGTCGCCCCGGACGGAAAACTTTGGCCGAGCAAAGAGCAAGTGGTGGCACATGCTGTCGTGGAGGAAGTCGAGGAAGAGTTGCGGGCGCAGATCGACAAAGCGCTGGCGGCGGGGATCGACGTTACTCACCTGGATAGCCACATGGGCACTCTCTTTGACCTTAAATTTGTCGACTTGTATGTCCGCTTGGCGCTGGATTACCGGCTGCCGGTGTTTGTCCCGCGCATACGGCGAGAGCATTTGACCTCCCATGCGCTGCCTGACAAGTTGGAGCGCTACTTGGAAATCATCGAGAGCGCTGAAGCACTTGGCTTCCCCATCTTTGACGGTTTCGAGGCGGACTCCCTTCGTTTTGAACCGGGAAATGGGATCGAACACAATCGGGCTCGTCTTCAGGGCCTGTCTCCTGGCCTTTCCTACTACATTACGCATTGTGCGCGTGAAGACGAGAGTCTGCAGGCCTTCGACAAGAGTTGGTGCCTTCGGGAGGAGGAACGTCGAATCTTTGCCGAAGGGCAGGGTGCAGCCTGGCTAGGTGAATTTGAGATTGAAACACTGGGGATGCGGCCCTTGCGTCAGTTCCTGCGCGACCGCCTCACTGCGAACTAACCAAGTGGCGAATTCATAGGCTTGTAGATCATCAGATAGAGCAAGCAGAGCGAGATGAGTATGATGAGGCTGCGCAAGCCGAGGCCTACCCACCACAGCCGGATATAGGCTGCAGAGATTTTATTCTCCTCAACGAAACACGCAGCCATGCGTTTGAGTTTTCTTTCCACGGGGATGAGCAGTGCCGTCCACAAGAGCATCATGCCCAGGAAGGTCAGTCCTCCGTGGAAGAGCCAAAAACTGCTGTGGTAATCGTAGTGCCGAACGGCGTTGGTGAAGCCGCTGAGAAAGAGTACCAGGACGGCCAACCCGCTGAACCAGGTGTCGGCCCGTACGGCAGAGCGCTGTACAAAGCTAGCGATGGCCGGGTCGCCGCTGCGCAGCGCCATGATCTTCCACCAACCTGTGACGGCCAGGTTTCCCAAGAAGAAAATGGCCGCGCTTACATGGATAAATTTCAAAAACAGGTAGCTGGGGTCCACGGGGCTGAGGGTCCTTTTAAAACAGGGGAAACCGAACGCAGTGGGTGAAGACCTGGGTGCTGCGCAGCGCAACATACCGGACTGGGGAGGGGCTGGCAGCAATCCCTCAAAAAATTTGAGCGTTGATATAGGTGGTACTGAAGTTCCACGAGAAGGAAAAAACTCTCACACGTCCCCCACCTCCGTTGAGGGCCTAATCTATAAGCAGCTGTTTATAAATAGAAAAACCTGATGTGCAGTATTGGTCCATAAATTGCACAGCAGGAGGTCAGAATGGAACATTTTCACGGGTTTTTGAGCGGGGTCGCCGGGAAGGATGGCAGCCACGTTGGGGACCCGGGTGAGTTTGATGATTACGAAAGACAATGAAGGGGCGAGGAAGATGGTTAAAGCAGCGAAAATGACAGTGGGAATGTTCTTGCTGGCACTGGTGAGTACCTTCGTAATGGCGACATCGGCAGAGGCTGCCTCGATTTGTGGGGACAGTTGTACGGGCGTCGTGGCGCTGGCTCCCAATACCACCGGTATCACGCTTGAAGTCTATTTACTGAACGATGCTGGACAGACAGGCTTTTTTAGTTATGCCTGGGAGTTCACAGCGACAGGCAGCACCGTGATCACTGGCTGGACGCCAGATAATGGCTCCGTGGCCAATGGCTTGGGTGGCTCGACCATCAGCGGAACCAAAGCTGCAGCGGGAGCCACGGCGGGACCCATTCATATCGGGACGATTACCCTGGATACCGGAGTATCGGGCGGGATTACGGGCAGCTCCAACGGGCAGGATGTAACCCAGACACCTGACTTTCTCATATCCAAACTTTCAAGTGTTGTGATCGCCAGTGTTCCGGAGCCCGGAACGGCACTGCTCCTGGGCTTGGGCCTGGTCGGTTTGGCTTCTGCACGTCGCCGCTCATAAGCGGCCATAGGAAATGTTCCGAAGAGGCCATTTCGCAGCGCTTATTCTGCTGTGAGATGGCCATTTTCTATGAATAGCGGAAAAGTTTTCCTCAAAAACCCTATAGCTGCGGATCGGGTAAACCGATTAAACAGGGGTAGTTGAGGCGGGCTGAACCCCGGCTCGGACTACTGAAAGACGGTGTCTTGAGGCACCGATGATCCGAAAGATTGGGTTATCTAGTTCCTCTCGAAGGGTAAAAGACTTCCATGTTTCCTTGAACACCCAAGGGGAAGTACTGTAAGTGCCTGTTATTTGAAGTGTTTTTTATTTTGCAGCTTTGGTCTGCAAATTGCATTTAATAGGGGATACCCGTCGATGGGCTGACGGTGCGAGATTGGATAGGGCTTTTAAGGGGCGAGGATGCAAATGATAAAAGCAGCAAAGACAATTTTGAGAGCTGCCCTGCTGACGGTATTCGGCGTCGTGATCATGGCGGGAGGCGCGCAAGCGGCCTCCATGTGTCCGGACAGCCTTTGTGCAACAGGGCCATTGCTTCTGCCAGCCAGCACCACTGACATTGAGATTGACCTGTGGTTGGTAAACACCACCGGGAAAACAAGCTTTTTCAACTACTCCTGGGAAGCGACGGCCGTGGGTGACATGACCATTACAGCTTGGACGCCAGTTGATGGTTCGACAGCTTCGGGTCTGGGTGGTTCGACCATTAGTGGAACGAAGGGAAATATCAGTATTCCAGGTATTTCCGCGGGTCCGGTTCTTATCGGAACCATCACCGTTGATACTGGCGGTCTTCCGGGCTCATTGACGGTTAGCTCCGACAGCCAAAACGTCGTCGAGATGCCGGACTTTGCCGGGTCTCAAGTCGACCCCACCCTCATTGCCAGCATTGTTCCAGAGCCCAGCACTATGTTGCTCTTGGGCATGGGACTCGTAGGACTGGCCTCGGTACGCCGCCGGGAGTGATCTGAGCGAGCTGATGAAATGAATCTTAAAAGGAGCCGCCGTCTAAGTGACGCGGCTCCTTTTGCGTTTAGAGGAAGAGGTCTGTTGTGACTGTAGGTTGCAACTGCAGTAAGTGAAAACTTTGATAGGGGTCAGGCTTGGCGTGGTCGAGGCCGATAAGCAAGGGAGGCACAGACAATGAAGGTTGTGCCGGCAAAGCGCTTATCAAGTTTGGATGGGTCATGAATTGGTTACGAAACTTCGTTTGGTTCACGGGAATCAATCTGTTGCTGCTAGCGGGCCCGGGATGGGCTGTCACCATTGATTCTGGGGATGGCAGTGGAAATGTGTCCGCTCCCAGCGATGACCCGGGATGGGCCAATGTCGGGCACCGAACCGGAAAATCCACCTCCGTCACCTATTTGGGAGATCGCTGGATTCTCACAGCGAGCCATGTCGGTGCCGGCAGTGTGACTTTGAATGGTGTGGACTATGCCCGCGCCGTCCCCCTCGCCGGGTATCTTTTTTCTAATCCGGACACGACTCGCCCGGATCTCCTCTTGTTCCGCATTCAAGAGCGCCCACCCGGATTGCCGACGCTCTCCATTGATGCAACCGGCGTTTCGAGCTCAGGCCAGGGGACGGATGTGACCTTGATAGGTCATGGCCTTAGCCGGGCGGCGAGCAAAACATATTGGGATGGCTCTTGGGGTGTCACGACAAGCCCTGGTGTGTACGCCGGGTACACGCACGTGAGCCCCCGCACCATGCGCTGGGGCACAAACCGTGTGACGAGTACCGGCGTGGAAGTCGACCCCACCTGCGGTGTCACGGATCCAGAAGACACGTATTGCAAGCCGACGCAGACCTTCAAGATGATCTTTGATTCGGGATTGCCGACGGCTCATGAAGCACGCGCGAACTCAGGAGACTCCGGAGGCCCTGTTTTCCGCAAGCAAGGGAACACCTGGTCTTTGGCGGGCATCATGGTGGCCATCGACAGCTATGTGGGACAACCCAGCGTCTATTACACCCCTTACGGCACGGCGACCTATGCGGTAGACCTCAGCGTTTATCGAGATCAGATTCTTTCCGTGATTGCGGCGAACCCCGATAGCGATGACGATGGGCACTTGGACAGCGATGATAATTGTCCCTCCGATGCCAACGCGAATCAACTCGATAGCGACGGCGACGGCACCGGAGATGCTTGTGATGTCTGTCCCAACGATGCCTTGGATGACGACGATGGTGACGGTTGGTGTGGTGACATTGATTTATGTCCGGACATTTCCAATCCCGGTGACAACGGCGATACCAATGGCGACGGCATTGGTGACGCTTGTCAGTGTGGGGATGTGAACCTGGACGGCAGTGCCAATAACGATGATGTGACGGAAATTCTGCTCGTCCTCTGGGGGTATGCAGCGTATGTGGGTGAAACCACAGAGTGGGCTCTGTGCGACGTTTCCGATGATGGGTACTGCAATAACGATGATGTCACTTTGATTCTTATGCGCCTATGGGGATACGAGGCATTCTTACCGGCCAATACCCGTTGGGTCTGTCCTGCGACCTCGCCCCCACCACCCGGCCTTTAGGGAGGCAGCTCTTCAACGCAGGAAGTTGCGGGGCGGGATTTTGAATTCCCTTTGGCTTGCTAAATAGGGGTAAAAAATTATCTCATAGGAGCCGAAGAGAGATTGAGGCTCTGTAAGTCGTTGAAATGTTGGATTAAAGTATTCGATCTGGATTGGCCTGTACCTTGCAGGTAATCAACATAGGAGCAGAGCCTGTCCGGCAGGGGCAGGGGAATCTCCTGAAATGCCAAGGCGTTCCAAGGAGATTCAAGCGCAGATGACGGGTGCTCGTGGGGATTGGCGACTACTATTGATTTGTCTCGTATGTGTTAGGGAGATAGAGCATTGCGGTTAGTGAAATCAGAAATTGTTTTTGCGCTAGCGATCTTATTGGGTGCCGCTGTGCTGTTCACCGTCCCCTCGGTTGTCCAGGCGACAGAGGAATTGGCTCCGGGCGTTGCTGAAGAGAGCGAACCGGAAACAGCGGCTCTGGGGCTTGTGCCACGCGCACTTTTCACACTTACAATTTCCAAGCGAGAGCCCGGCGAGGAATTGACTGAATTTACTTCAGGTCAGCGCAAGGTCTTCTTCTTTACCGAATTGGGAGATCTCACCGGTCAACGCGTTATGCATCGCTGGGAGCACAATGGCAAGGTTATGGCCGAGGTGGAGTTCGATGTGGGAGGTTCTCCCTGGCGTGTCTATTCCTCTAAGACGATGCGACCCGATTGGGTGGGGGAGTGGACGGCCTCCGTTGTAGACCCACAGGGTCGAGTTCTCAGCAGTCGCGGCTTCTCTTATCTCGCCGAGCCCCTGGACGAAGAAAACCAGGGCGAGGCGGAGTAGCGAATTCCCCCGCCCTCCAAAAAAAGAAAAATCAATGGCCGTCGACGATGGCGTGTAATTCAGAAAGTTCATCGATGACATGATGAGGGGTGCAGGCATCCAGGGCTCCCGCACCCGGGGCCGCGGCGTCGCCGTCTCGAATCAGTGCCGTGATCATGCCCAGGGCGCGTGCGCCTGCGATGTCCTGCTCAGCAGAATCGCCCACAAACAAAACCTCTTCTGCCCTGCATCCCACCTTGTCCAAGGCCATCTGATAAATCCCCGGTGCCGGCTTGCAAGAGCGAGCTTCTTCCGAGCTGGTCCAGCTGTGGAATAGCTGTTTGAGTCCTTCTCTTTCCAGCATGGGGTGAAGAAAGTCCTCGTCGATATTGGAGACGATGGCCAGGTGTAGTTTCTTGTCGCGAAGCTGCTGGAGGCAGGATTGGCAATCGCTGCGCAGCTGATACCCATCCACCAAAGCCTTGCGCTGACCTTCGTAAAACCACGGCTCCAGTTCGGGAGTCACCTCACCCCCCAGCAGCCCGGCAAAGCGCCTGAACGAGGAGATAAAGAGTTCCTTATGGAGGAAGTAGGGTCGCTGCATGAGCTCTGCCATGACCTCCTTGGTGGCGCGGTGATAGGCGAGAGCGGCTTCTCCAGTCTCTACCTCGACCCCTATTTTCCGGGCGGCTTCTGTGATGAGCTGAATGCTCTGTGCGGCGATGGTGCGATAGCTGAAAAGGGTCCCTCCGAAGTCGAAGAAAACAGCCTGAAAGGGAGGGGAACTCATACTGGGACCTCGGGGGGAATGGGGGCTTGAAAGGAATTACAGCCACGTTACACCCTCTTTTTGGGCATCTCACGGGCCCATCTAATGAAGCCGAGTTTGGTGGCTACGTCCATGCATCTAACCCGCAAAAATGCCTCATTTCCCATGAAAAACCTGTCGATACAAAACCCGGGGAATAAAACATTAAGCGAGGTGCGTATTGGATCACAAAATAGGTGATTCTATTCAACAACTGAAACAGCAAGTGCCTCCCGTTTCTTGGATTCGGGGTCTGCCCTGGGTTTGGGCGGGCGGGGCGGTGCTTGCGTTGGTGTGGTCCTCCAATGCTTCGCCGATGATCGATTCGGCAACGGAGTTCTTCAAGCTGGAGATGAACCTGGACGTCGCCAAGGCCCCCACTCGTCTCCTCTTGCTGGGCGCCTCCTTGGTGTTGATGGTACGCGCAACTCTCAAATTCCTTCCTCATTTGCAGCTACTGAAAGAGGGAAAGGTGAGTGCCAGTGGGCACAATCCAATTCTAGCAGAGGCCTACCTCGCGCGTGACGAAGGACGATTTGAAGAAGCCTACGTCGTATTGGAGCAGGAACTACTGCACCATCCCAAGGACAGCGAGCTGGTCGATGTCTTTTGGGACGTTGCCTGCGCTTGTGGCCGTTGTCCTCAAGCCGTTCCTACGCTCATGGTAGCCCTGCAAGCCTTGCTGACCGAGAACGTCGAGCGCGCGATGAGTTTGTGGATTGATATGTCGCGCCGAGTGGAAGAGCCACCGGCCGACGCTCGCTTGCTCGTCAGGATCGGAACGCACTTGCGTGAGGCGGATCATCAGAGTTTGTCGGACCAAGCCCTGGAGCGCGCCGTCGACGAAAATACGCAAGGGCTCACTCTCGGGCTTGTGCTGAAGGTAGTGGAGTTAACACAGGAAATGTCACCTGGCATTGCGGCTATTGCCGCCAGCCGTGCCCTGCGCTTCGAAGCTTTGGATGATGAGAAGCGGGATCGAATGGTCTATCTGCTCAAATCTTTGCAGAAAGCTTCTGGGGAAAAACAAGCACGGCAGCCAGTGGAATCCTCAAGTGGTGAAGGAAAACCCGCCGACTGGACAAAGCGTGACGCGATTGAGATCGAACCTGAAGAAGAAATTGTGCCATCTGAAATCATCGAGAAAAAACGTGCGAAAGCATCGGATGGTTTGAGTATGGATCTCTTGGATGCCCTGGAGAAAGAAGGGCTCGAAGGGTTGGATCACGAGGGGCTGGAAGAAGAGCCTTACTTGTTTGAGGCCGACGGGCCCAGTTTTGAGGCGTCGGAGGAGAGTGAAACGGAGTTGTTTTCTCCCGGAATGGACTTGAGTGGGGAGGACCTGCAATCCGATTCCGATGACCCCACTGGAATCATGGAACAGCAAACGACATTGATCTCCGGTGCCATGTCGACGGGCTTTGGCAACCAAGATGCAGGATCGCAAACGGCGACCATGGTGATGGATCGGGATCCGGTAACGGGCGCGCCGTTGAATCAAACCAAGAAGAACCAAACGCTAAGTCTGGCAAGCGTGACGCCGGGGATTGGATCCAGTGATGCCCAAGGCGAAACCATGGAAACGCAGGACATCATCGTACCCGAATTTATCGAGGATCTTGAAGCACCCGATTTCTTCGATGAGTCGGAGCATCGCTTCAATGAAATCAAGACCATGGAAGCGACACCGCTGGCGCTGGGCGAAGAGGGAATTTCAATGCGCTTGGGTGATGGCCGAGAGGTGATGCTGTCGTATTCTCAGGTCAAGGCCGTCGCCGTCGCGGCGGTGTTGGAACTGGCCGATAAGCCCGTCGCCATTGTCGACCTGGTGATGAATTGGGGGGACGAGACCAGTGATCTCCTGCGTGTGGTTCGCTTCCGCAGCGACAGTTTTGATCCTCGAAAATTGAGTTCAGAAGAGACAAAGTCAGTGTCGCAGGCGTTACGCAATATCGTTCGTTTTGTCATGGGCCAAAGTGGCGCCAAGTTGCTCCCGCAGGATATGGAAGCCTCTGACATCAGGTTCCGAAAGTTTCGTGACGTAAAATCCTACCAGCGTGAAATTCTCAGCCTGAATTGCTGAGTTTCAGTTTTCGAGGGTCGGATCGACTTCATCCGCCAGGCCTGCTCTAAATTCGCGTAGCTTTGCTTTAATGGTTTTCACGTTCTTACTCCCCATGCGCAATAATTGTCGCTGTGCAGGGCTGCTGCCTTCCAGTTTGGGGTCTTTGTATTCATAGCGACCTGTTCGCTGCACGAGGATTGGATTTCCCTCCAAGGTAGGCGTCGCCAAGAGTTCGCGGATGGCTCGTTGCAAGACCTCTTTGAATTCTCGATCGGGGTAACCCAATTCCACATACGCTTCCTGGAGCAGCGGGTACCAACGTCGAAACAGGCTGAGCGAGGATTCTACGTCCAAAGAAGCGAATAGATTCGCGATGAGATTGTAGCGGCCAAAACTCCCGGCAGTCGTGACCCACCGGCCGTCCTCGTTGCGCGCAGCAGAGAACTTCTTGCTAGGTGCCATGAATTCAAGCTCTCGAGAGGGGCTGTTTCCCACCGCGAGATTGTCCACGACGACAACAAAGCGGCGAATCAATTCGTCCGGCGCAACCCAGGCTTGAAAGTCTGCCTGAGTGGTGATAGCCAGGGCTTCTTGTCGTAAGAGATCATCACTTTCGTTTAAGGAGGGAAGCTCAGGTAGTGCCGGGCTTGGGGTAGCTGTTTCGGGCGCTGTCTCTTCAGCGGGCACTGGCAGTGGCTGAGTTTCGTCCATGTCTCGCGTGGCAGGTTCGGCCGCGTCGAAAGCGGGTGTGGGATGTAAAGATTGAGTGGCTGTGGATTTCGTCCAGAAATGATAAGCGATCAAACCGATGCCGATGAAACCAAGCAGAACGAAGGGGAGTACGCTCCGATTCCGGGCCGCGTTCGACTTTCTTTTTCTTACTCTTTTCCCTTTATGCATAGGCTTCACGTTCACTGCCCTCTAGGTGTCTTGAAGTTTTTCTGAATAAAACCAGCAACGGCACTGCAAGCATAGAACTGCAAACAGAAAAGCACCCTGGAAAAAAACATCCAGGGTGCTTCACATGATCTTTGTTTTCAGACCTGCTTCGCGGCGTAGCAGAAGTCTTTGAGACAACTGCTACTCACATGAAGTTTACTCGGTGGTTTTTTCTGGCTGGGTCTCTTCTTCAGTCGCTTCTTCTGGCTGCTGGGCCTCTTCCCCTTCAGGAGGAGCGGCCTCAACGGGGGGCGTTTCCGTATCCGTCGCGGCTTCTTCTGCCATCGCGGGGGTGATCATCAGACCAAAAGAAATCATAAATACAGATAGAAGACCTACGAAGGTTTTCAACATTGGGGGCTCCCTCCTCAGGAGATAGTCGAGTTAAAAAAGTAGTTTCTGTTTCACCGCGAATATCTTATGTGATTGGAATCACCAATGTGTGGTTTTGTTTGGCTAAACCCTATTTTTCTGCGCTTTCGTGCTTAGTTGAACACCGTATAGAGTAGGGTTATCTCTCGGCCTGGGGGTTCCCTTCAACCGAGCGCGGTTGCAGAGCTTCGAGCATGAGATGAAACACCGTATTTTGCTCCAACACACCATGAAAGTTGTGCGAATTGGGACCTGTCGCGTATAGGGGAACGTCCTCGCCTGCATGTGTCACCGATTTCAAGTGTACTGCGGCGGCCTGGTGATAGTTGGGATCTTGGGTAACAGAATTACTGTCTTGAGAACGGTCTTCCTTTGGCCGCTGTTGATTTTCCGATGCGCCCGGCCCGTTCCCGTAGTTCAGGGTGGTGTAAGGTTGGCCTTCGCTGTCCCGTGCCAACTCGGACGCAGGGTTTCCTTGGAGATCGTTATTCCGCACCAGGCCCAAGATGGGGTTGCCGCGGGTGGGGTAGCCACCCATGTTCATCAAATGGCTGTGGTCTGCTGTCACCAGGATCAGGGTCTCGCGCGGGTCGCTCTGTTCAAGGGCGACGCGGACAGCTTCGGCGAATTCCAGGGTTTCGTACAGGGCGAGGAAGGCGCTTCCCGAGTGGTGGGCGTGATCAATGCGGCCACCTTCGACCATGAGAAAAAAACCGTGTTTATTGCGCTGCAATATTTTCAGGGCGGCTTCGGTCATTTGGGGGAGGCTGGGCTCCTGGGCGGCGTTTTGGGCTCGTTGATGGGCATATTCCATGTTGGAAGGGCTGAACAAGCCCAGCAGATGTTGGACCCGGGTCAGATCGAGGGCTTCTAATTCCTCAGCAGAGGAAACGTAGGCAGAATTTTCCTGCTGGAGCCATTCTTGGGCCAGATTGCGTCCGTCGCGCCGCTGGCCTCCCTGGCCTCGGATCCATCCCACGGTCGATTGAGGGTAGAAGGCTCTGCGCCCACCCCCCAGCGCGACCTCGATGCCATCGCTGGAGCGACCCGCCTTCCGCGCGTTGTCGGGAAACTCGATGAGTTGGCGCGCAATATCGGAGATGCCCGCCGCTTGGGCTGCGGCTGGCAGGTCGGCGTCGCTTTCCCACTCTCGATCGCTGCTGTGGGCGTAACAGGCGGCAGGGGTGGCGTGGGTGAGTCGCGTGTTCGTAACGATGCCTGTGGAGCGCCCACTGGCCTCCGCACGTTCTAAGAGGGTTTCGAGCTGGTAGCGTTCAATATTGTCGATGGCGCCCCGGGCAAGTTCGGGGCCCAAGCCGATGACGCCAGCCTTGGTTTTGACCCCTGTCATGAGGGCGGTCATGGTGCCGGCCGAATCGGAGGTCTGTTGATTGGTGTTATAGGTCTTGATCAGCGCCGTGTAAGGGAAAGTTTCGAAGGACAGGATATTTTCTTCGCCGCGCTCCCCGCGGAGCTGACCTCCCAGAATCCGTGTCGCGGTGATGGTTGAAATTCCCATCCCGTCGCCGACAAAGAGGATGATGTTCTTGGCGGGAGTGCGCAGGGGTTCCTGTCCTGCGGCGCGCTGCGCGGCCTCGTGCCCGGCGCGCATCCAGTCAGCGCTGCTCTCAGCCCGCCCCTTTGTCTTTTTCTCCGCAGCACTTGCAGTCCCGCTAGAAATCGCGAAAAGCAAAGCAAAAAGGAGCATTGAGAATTTCTGGCTGTGGAATTTTCTACACATAAAAATATTTTCCCGGGATCGAGTCAGGCTGTCCCTTGACGATTTCCTCAGATTCTCCAACCTCCTCATCCATAGTGTTTCGAGGGGGCCATGGTCGCAAAGAAAAAAGTAGCAAAGAAGAGAAAAGTCGAATACGACGAGAGTACCATCGTGACCTTGGATGCGCTGGAGCATATCCGGCTGCGTACGGGTATGTATATCGGCCGCATTGGGGACGGAAGCCACCCGCTTGACGGCATCTACGTCATGACCAAGGAAGTCATCGATAACTGCATCGACGAATTCATCATGGGTCACGGGCGGAAAATCGATTTAAGTCGAGACGAGAACCACGTGACGATTCGCGATTACGGGCGCGGTATTCCGCTGGGCAAACTCGTGGAATGCGTGAGTGAAATCAACACCGGTGGTAAGTACAACGACGATGTCTTCCAGTTCTCGGTGGGACTCAATGGTGTGGGCACCAAGGCTGTCAACGCCCTCTCGTCCAGGTTTGAAATCACAAGTTGGCGAGAGGGAAAGTTCAGGCGTGTTCGCTTTGAACAGGGAAGGCTCGTCGAGGACAAGAAAGGCAAAGGCGCGAAAGAGCCCAATGGCACCTCGGTGACTTTCATGCCCGATCCTGAGATCTTCAAGAAGTATCATTGGAACGAAGAATTCATCGCGCATCGCCTGTCTTACTACGCCTATCTCAATTCGGGCCTGACCCTGAACTATAATGGGGCTAGCTATCACAGCCGCAATGGCCTGTCCGACTTGTTGGATCGAGAGATCGGCGACGAAACTGAGTTGTACGATGTGATCCACTGCAAGAAAGACCAGTTGGAATTCGCTTTTACGCACACGACGCGGTATGGCGAAAATTACTTCAGTTTCGTCAATGGCCAATTTACGAACGACGGTGGAACCCATCAGGCAGCTTTTCGCGAAGGAATCTTGAAGGGTGTCAACGAGTACGCCAAGAAAAGCTTCGCAGGTGAAGATGTGCGAGACGGCATCGTCGGGGCGGTGGCCATTAAGCTTCAAGATCCGGTATTTGAGAGCCAGACCAAGAATAAGCTGGGTTCAACAGAGGTTCGTGGCGAGATCGTCAAGGCGGTGAAAGAGCAGGTGCTCTTGTGGTTGCATAAGCACAAGAAGACGGCCGACGCTTTGTTGGAAAAAGTGAAGACCAATGAGAATGTCCGAAAAGAACTCGCGTCGATTAAAAAAGATGCGAGAGATCGCGCCAAAAAAGTCGCTATTCGCATTCCCAAACTCACCGACTGCAAAGCTCATTTTGATAATCAGAAGGATAAGCGCGGCGAAGAGTCGATGATCTTCCTGACCGAGGGCGACTCGGCCGGTGGGGCCATGATCTCTTCGCGAGACGTCTTTACACAGGCCATCTTTTCGCTCAAAGGAAAGCCGCTGAATTGCCATGGCCTCAAAAAGGACGCCGTTTACAAGAACGAAGAGCTGTACAACATCATGCGCGCCTTGGGTATTGAAAACGGGATCGAGTCTCTGCGCTACAACAAGGTGATTATCGCGACAGACGCCGACGTCGATGGCATGCACATTCGGAATCTGCTGCTCACCTACTTCCTTCACTACTTTGAAGAGTTGGTGGTCAAGGGACACTTGTATATTTTTGAGACCCCTTTGTTCCGCGTTCGGAACAAGAAAGAAACTCGCTACTGCTATAGCGAGGCTGAGCGCGATAATGCGCTAAAGAAAATTAAAGGGCCTGAAGTCACGCGTTTTAAAGGGCTGGGCGAGATCAGTCCCAAAGAGTTCGGGCAGTTCATCGGTGAGGATATCCGATTGGTGCCGGTCTCCTTGGACACCATAGGTGAGGTGGGAAAATGCCTCGAGTTCTTTATGGGCAAGAACACGCCGACGCGCAAAGAGTTCATCATGAAGAACCTGATTTCTGACCTGACTTGATGAGAGGTTATGTGACGCTGTAGCGACACGAGTGGGATTAATGTCGAATCTAGAACCGCTGATGAAACAAAATTTTCTGGAGTATGCCAGCTACGTGATCCTGGATCGCGCAGTTCCAGACCTCCGTGATGGGTGTAAACCCGTGCAGCGTCGCTTGCTACATACCTTGTTTGAGATGAATGACGGACATTTTCACAAGGTTGCCAATGTGATCGGCGAAACCATGAAGCTTCATCCTCATGGCGACGCTTCCATCGGGGACGCATTGGTTGTACTGGCCAATAAAGAATATTTCATCGATAAACAGGGCAACTTCGGCAATGTCATTACCGGGCACCGCGCTGCGGCCGCGCGTTACATTGAATGCCGACTCACGCCTCTCGCCCTGGAAACGCTATTTAACAAGCCTCTGACAGAGTTCGCCGACAGCTATGACGGCCGCAGGCCGGAACCGGTGGTGCTGCCCGCAAAACTTCCCATGGCTTTGTTGCTTGGGATTGAAGGCATAGCGGTCGGGCTCGCCACGAAAATTCTTCCTCATAATCTGATCGAACTCTTGCAGGGACAGGTCAAGATCCTCAAGAAGCAAAAAGTGAAGCTCTATCCCGATTTTCTCAGCGGCGGCATCATGGATGTTTCGGAATATGAGGATGGTCGCGGCAAGGTGAAGTTGCGGGCGCGTATCGATGCCAAGGGCGAGAAAGCCTTGGTGATCCGAGAGATTCCACATGGCACCACAACGGAGAGTTTGATCGCCTCGATTGAGGCCGCCGCCCAGAAGAACCGGGTGAAGGTGAGCTCCATTGATGACTTTACGACGGGTAAGGTGGAGATCGAAATTTCGATTTCGCGTGGCTGCTATGCCGAAGATGTGATTCCGCAGCTATACGCCTACACCGACTGTGAGGTGTCCCTGAGCTCCAATATTGTAGTGATCGATGATCGCAACCCTGTCGAGCTGACGGTGACGGAATTACTGGTGCGCCTCACCAAACAATTGCGGGAACAGATCAAGGCGGAATTGGAGTGGGATCTTCAGCAGCTCGAAGACAAGCAGCACTGGTTGACACTGGAACAAATCTTTGTCGAAAATCGCGTCTATAAAAAGATTGAAACCATCAAGACCGCCGAAGGCGTGAACAAAGCGGTTTGGACCGGGATGGAGAAGTTTAAGAAACAATTCGTACGTCCCATGGTGGACGAGGATGTGAAACGTCTTCTCGATCTGCGAATTCGCCGCATCTCGGTCTATGACATTGAAAAAAACCGCAAGGACCTGGACGAACTCATCGCCCAGATGAGGGGCTTGCGCAGCAAATTAAAGAACCTGTCGAAAACCTGTATTGCGTATTTGGAAGATCTCATTAAGCGCTATGGCGATGAGTACAAGCGCAGAACAAAGCTTGCGACCTTTGAATCGGTGGATAAGAAAGATGTTGCGCGGCAAGACATCAAAATTAATTACGACGCAAAGACTGGCTTCATCGGATCGCAGGTGCGTGGTGCAGATATTCAAATCACAGTGAGTGAGTACGATCGGATCCTGGCGATTTCCAACGATGGGTCCTATCGCATTATGGCACCCATGGACAAAAAGCTGCTGCCCGGGAAACTGCTGTACTGTGCGCTGTTCAACCTTGAAGAAGGGCTGACCTTTACCGTGGTCTATCGAGATAAAGACAAAATGGCATACGGCAAGAAGGTTCAAGTGTTGAAATTTATCAAGGACAAGGAATATCAGCTGATCAAGGGTGATAAGGGGAAAGTCGATTTGTTCATCCTTGAGGGGGAACCCTTGGGAACGGCTCATCTGAGCTTTGTGCCCGCCAAGCGACAACGCGTGAAGAGCGCTCAATTTGACTTGGCCGAGTTGGAACTCACGGGGGTTGCCGCGCGAGGTGTGCGCTTGGCGCCGAAAGCAGTCTCCAAAATAAAGATGCTAAAAGCGACCTGAGACTACTCCTCGCCAGTCTTTTTAATATCCAGACGCACCCTGCTCGGGTTTGCGCTCACAAAGCGCAAACTGTCGGGATGGCTGACAAGGTCGGGAGTAATTTGAAAGGTGCGCCGACCCAGTTGCACCAAGAGTGCATCAATGTGAATTCTAAATTGGTTGGAGCCGGCCAGTAAAAAGTCGCGCCGTCGTCCTTGGAAGGTCACGGTGATACTTTCGGGCTCCATGGACACCATGGTGTAACCCTCCGGTAAGTTGTCAACGATCACGGGAACGCTGCGTTCCATCTCCATCTCGCTCATGCCTGGGATGGAGATGAACCAAATCCCGCTGGCTAGAGCCGCTGCGATACAGCCTTCACGCCATTTCGCAAAAATACGTTGATGCAGCGCTTTGACTTGCTTTCGAGTGGAGTGTGGCCGGGCATAATCCAAAAAATTCGAGACTTCGCGGTGCAAGATTTCGGCTTGTGGCAATTCAGTCAACTGGCCATTGAGAGCGATGGAGATGCTCCCGCGCTCTTCGGAAACAACGATGCACAGTGCGTCGCTGCGCTCGGCCAGGCCGAGAGCAGCGGCATGTCGCGTACCGCCTTGCCCGATGGCGTTCCAGTCTGTGGAAAGAGGCAGGTGGATACCAAAGCGCTCCACACGATCCCCGGATAAGAGGATGGCTCCATCATGTCCAGGGGTTCGCGGGTCGAAGATACTTTGCAACAGCTCTTCGCTGACGCGGCCATCGAGATAGGTGCCTCCCTGCAGATGGCGTTCTAAAGGGGTTCGTCCGGGCAGGATCAACAGCGCGCCCACGCGTTCTTGGGCGAAGCGTGCGGAGACGCGAACAATCAGATCGAGGACCATTCGAGATGGGCTCGGTGCTTCGCGGCGAAAGCTCCATACCGTGATGCTTTCAAGGAGTCGACGTAAGTCTTCTTGGAAGACGACAACAATGATGAGAACAAAGACGGCGAAGAAGCCTTGGAAGATCCAAGTGGTGACTTGTAGATCGAGGCGCTGCGCCAGAAGGTAGAGTACGCCGAGCAGCGCCATGCCGGGAATGGCGAGGCGTGCGCGAGTATTTTTCATCCAAGTGAGGGCCACCCAGAGCATGACAGTAACGATCATGACATCGATCAGTGGAGCCAATCGTACTTCGCGCAGCAATTCGATCACGTCGAAGCTTTTCTCCTGGAGAGGCCGTTGCGAACTTCCAAAGTAGATCGACACCCCGCGTCGGAGAGGGTCAGAAAGCAGTCCCCGCAGCCCTTGTCCCCCTAAGTATTGCACTGACCTGTGGAGACAGGAAGGAATATGCGTGAATTGCCTTCGAATAAAGAGAGATCGATCTAGCGGCGTCGCTAAATCGAAAATGGTATCCACTGTTGAAAGGGAGAGACGGCAAGTCGATGGAGCGCAGGCTGATGGTGTGGGACAGGCGCTCGCACCGCGAAGAAGAAGAACGAGTGTACGGTGGTGGCCTGATGCACTGGGCTTACGGCACCGCCTTGGGCCGCCTCTTGTCCAAGGCAGTTCTGGCGCGGGCTTGGGTCAGCAAGTGGGTCGGTGCCTATAAGTCCTCCCGCTGGAGTGCGCGCAGCATCGATGCCTTTATTCACAAATATGAGATTCCCATCCAGGAATTCGAAGAGACTTCTTTTACCTCGTTTAACGATTTTTTCATCCGAAGATTCAAGGAAGGCGCTCGTTCTTTTTGTGGGGTAGCCAGCGAGCTTTCGGCGCCCGCCGAAGGGAGGTATCTAGCTTATTCACGCACCTGCCCGGACATCACCTACCCCGTAAAGGGACAGTACTTGTCGGCGGCGGCCCTCCTGGCAAACGAGACCTTGGCTGCTGATTTTGAAGGGGGACCCTTGGTGATCGCACGGCTGTGCCCCTTGGATTATCACCGCTTTCATTACCCCGACGCTGGAAAACTTGTGAAGCGCTATCGCGTACCCGGTCCCTTGCACTCCGTAAATCCTTTTGTGTTGTCCGTCCAAGGGGATGTGTTGTGTACCAATGAACGCAGCGTAAGCATTCTGCAAACCGAAAACTTTGGTTTGCTTGCTTATATTGAGGTGGGCGCGTTGTGTGTCGGGAAAATCGTGCAGACGGATCCCGAGCAGTCTGAATTCTCGCGAGGGGAGGAAAAGGGATACTTCATGTTTGGCGGGTCGACTGTCATTTTGTTGGGGCAGCCCGGTGCCTGGGAGCCCGATGCCGACCTGGTGACGCAAACCGCGGCTGAGCGAGAGTGCCTTGTGCGTTTGGGCGAACGTATCGGGACGGTGAAATAAGCCGATGCAAGAGCTGCGTGTGAATTCAGTTGGAGTCGACTAGGCAGGCGACAAGATGAGCGACGCTGCCCCGCGTGAAGCCTGAATCGCGAAGTGGTATCCCTCGACGGGTGTATTGCCAAAGACAGGCGGCTCAAGGCAAACGGTAATCGCTTGTTTTTCGAGCTCATCCATGGCAGATCCGGCCAGAATGTTGAGAAATTCCCCAATGCAGTCGTCCAGCAAGGTAGAGGAAATCTCCTCGGGATCTTCTTCGGTTTTTTGATTGCTGAAGCCACCCATGAAACCCGCGTGAATTTGGGCTGCAAAGTCCTGGTCACAAGACAAGGTTATGTCCCAATTCTCGTCTCCGCGAACGGATACCGTTGCAATCTGAGACTGCAGCTCTTGTCCGGACCATTTCTCACAACTCTGTGTAAAGAGTTGGATGCGGGCGATGCGTTGTGTGAGCTTGGGAAAGAGGTCGAGGATGCAATCGACCAACTGGGAATCGTCGATCTCTTCTGGCAACTGCAGGTAGCGGTTGGCTACCTGGCCAGCTTGATCCAAGCTGAATTTTTTCAAGAGGTCATCCAAGCGGCCGGTGTCGAGATGTCCAAGCTGGCAGAGCGCTTGTCCAATGGAAAGTCGCTGCGCTTTTTGTTCTCGAACCAAATCCCGCACCTGATCCGTCGTCAGCAGGCCCATTCCCACAGCCAGGTCACCGAACTTTCGGTCTGTGCGTCGTTGTTCGCGGTTGATGCGGTTGGCGTCGCGCTCCGAGAGGACATTGGCGGAGACTGCGAACTCACCGAGGACGGGGTTGGTGTCGTCCATCAGGGTCACGGCTTCGCGCACATGCTCTGGTTGAACTTCCCCTAACTCGATCAAAAACTGCCCAAAGAATTTTCTAGCCATTAGACACCCTCACGCTGTCGAAGGGACTCAAGCTCATTGATAATGAGTTCTTCGATCTGTTCGGGGTCAATGGGTTTTCCTATGACTTGAAATGCACCCAGTCTGAAAGACTCTTCAGAGCGTGAGTTGAGGCTTCCAACAGAGGAAATCATGGCGACGCGGCTTTCGGGAGCCGCTGAAGAAATAATGCGCAGGGCCGAGAGTCCATCCATATTGGGCATGACGATGTCCATCAGCACCAAGTGCGGCTTGAGTGCGGTGACCAGCTTGACAGCTTCGGCACCATCTACCGCAGTGCCGACAATTTCGACGTCATCGATGTGCGAACACAGCGCGCCCAGCTGGGCAAGAATGGTCTTGCTGTCGTCGACTATAATGATTCGTAGCGTCTTACTCATGAAGGCCCCTCAATCGATTCACCTAGTACCTAATCGGGTTCTGAAAGAAATTCCTGAGCATGGATTGCACGGAAAAAAGCGCCGAGCCGTCAAGAGTTCCACTGACATGGCAAATAGCCGAAAGTAAAGGATTTTTCACGCTGGCAAGGGAGTCTTAAGGCGCCAGGAACTTCGAGCTTAGGGCGGCCAAATGCATTTTCTTGCGCTGGGGGGGTGGGCGCAGGAGCAAATCTATCCGCTAGGGAGCGTCAGTGGACTCCCAATCGCGCAAGCTGCTGGGCTTGCGCAGTGTACAGGCTTCATCCCAGACCGGATATCCCGTCGTACCCTCAGATACGGCGTGAGCCGCATCAATGGGATGCGGATAGGAGCCTAACTCGTGTTCGTTAATGGACAGCCTCGATCGATACGGCCGATCTCGGGTCAGGTGAATTTCAAAGATCCCAGCTTGGGTTTTGCAGTACCACATAATTTCCCCCTCAGGTTTCCGAGCTGCGCCAAGCGCCCAATGCTTGTAATCCACCCGGAAACAAGGCCTTATATCTTGCAAATAACATAGACGAAGGGAAATGTGTAAAAAATGATACAAAAAAAGAAAGAAATTGGTTTTTAAAGCCAGGTTCTTGCGTCGACTTGGTTCCCGCTAATAAATAAGGCCGCTGGTTTTCGAATACTCTTGCAAGACGGCCACAGCTCGGTCGCGACACAGGTCGCGTTGGACCGAGATCCCGCGGCGGTTGAGGCTGTCCACCCAGTCGAGGGGTTTATCACCCTCATCAAAGCCAATGGCACACACGTCTTCGGCCCGGGCAGCGCACACCAGTTGTGATAGACCCGCCCAGGGGATGGCGCCGAAACACATGGCACAGGGCTCACCGCTGGTAACCAGTTCCACGCGCCGCTTTCCCTGCTGACTCAAATCGAAGTCAGCCAGCCGCTGTTGGGCGAGGCTCATGGCCAGGATCTCCGCGTGGGCGATGGAGGCGTGGGACGAGGTGACAAGGTTGACGCCGGGTGCAATGAGTTCGTGAGTATCCGCATCAAAAATGGCGGCTCCAAAGGGACCACCGCTGCCCTCGTGAATATTTTGTGCCGAGAGTTCGATGGCCAGGAGCATGCGCTCTTCGATGTTGCGGAGCGGCCCATTGGCCGTGGCTGCCTCTATCTGTGTCGAAACCCAACTCGGCAATTCAAGGGTGAGGCTGGGAAACATGGGCTTAGCTGGCTCCTTCTCCCTTGAGAACGGCAGGGATGGTTTTGAGCAAGATACGCACATCGTTGGCCAAGGACCATGTGTCGATATAAAAGAGATCGAGTTTCATCCATTCGCGGAAACCGATTTGGTTTCGACCGCTGATTTGCCAGATGCAGGTGAGGCCCGGGCGCATGGAAAGCCGACGCCGATCCGTGGGTCGGTACTTCTCGACTTCACCCGGCGTGGGGGGGCGAGGGCCGACGAGGCTCATTTCCCCGCGCAGTACATTCCATAACTGTGGGAGTTCATCGAAGCTCCACTTGCGCAGGAAGCGGCCCACGGAAAAGATGCGCGGATCGTTCTTGATTTTGAACACGGGTCCATCCATCTCGTTCAACGCTTCCAGTTCTTCTTTCTTTTCTTCTGCGTTGATGCACATGGTGCGCAGTTTGAGGATCTCGAATTTTCGACCATTGCGTCCTACGCGTATTTGGCGAAACAGGACGGGTCCGGGGTCGCTGATGGAAATGGCCAGGGAGGAGAGCAAAATGATGGGTGCCGAGACGAAGAGCAAGGTGGCCGATGCGACGATGTCCATGAGGCGCTTGAGGGCCAGATCGACTTCTCCATGGTGCACGGGTGCGAAACTGAGCCCGCCCAGGGAGCCGTAGAGGTTGATTCGGGGCTGGGGCAAACGGTCGCCAAAGATATCGGAGAGCAGGGTCAGGGGAACTCCGATGGTTGAACAGGCTTCGACGATGGGAATGAGGTCTGGCAGCATGTCGCGCGGACAGGCCGCCACCACCTCATCGACGATGTGGTCTTTGAGCAATCCCGGCACCTCGCTGAAATCACAGATTTGTTCTTTGGGAACCAGGGCCTTGTAGCCCAAGGGGAGTTTGTCCACAAAGGCGACGATTTCAAAACCCCACTCCGCATGGTTCTCCAACTCACGCTTCACCATCAGCGCTCGAGGGCCTGTTCCAATCACTACGATGTTTCGGTGATTGCGTCCCGACCGGTGCGCGGATTGAACGGTTTTTACGGCTCCAATGCGCAGACCGGCCATGCAGAGAAAATGCGCACTACAAAAAAGAACCGGGAAATAGGGGCTGATGGGAGCGTTCAGCATAAAAACGATGGCACTCATCATCAGCAGGCTTCCGCTGTCGGCCACGAGCAGCTTTTCCACAATGCGTCGGTAGCGTTCACATCGGTGCGAGCGATAGAAGCCCAGGCGATCCAGGCCAAGGGGCCAGATGAGACAGGCCATTAAGCCAAGGGCGAAGAGGATGGATTGCAGAAACCGTGTCTCGATGCCCGCGCTGCTGTCGATCTCTTGATGCAAGAAGAAGCCGACGAAGAGGAGTGAACTCACCAAGATATCGGAGACAAACAAGAAGTGGTGGAGGGGCTTGGCGTACTCTCTCAGCATCGAAAAAATCTCTCGCTCTAGGTTTAGGGCTGCCCATCAAGGCATTAGTACGCCGCCCTCGTGAATCTTTAGTTATCGGCAATTTAGGGGTCAGCTTAACGCCCTCGTTGCCGACTTAACTATTGTCCCCTCTTGCAGAAATGCCGTTTCCCCATGGGGTTTCAGTGACTTCGGACACGTCTAGACTCTCGGGTAGCACCGATAATAGACAGGTCGATCCCAAGAGAGTCGGGGTCGGGAGCGTAGCCTGGCGAATTTGAATTCCGAGAAGTGTTGTGATCTGAGGGGAAGCAGCCAGTAGGAGAAGCGATTTTGCAAAATCTTGAGTGGGTCGCCAATTGGTTGCGTGGATCCTCCCTCCCTTTGTATTTCCTCGTGTTGATCGCGGTGCTGTTCTTGTACCTGGGGCGAGGTCAAATGCACATTGCCCTGCGCACCTTTTTCGGCGCCATTCAAAAACTGCTGCTCTCGGCCAGGCAAGAAATTCTAAAGGCTCACGCGCGCTTGTTGAGTCGTAATCGAGAAGTGCTTTTGTCCTGGGGGCAGGCCGCCGCCGAGCAAGCCATTGAGCGCGAGTTTTACCGCTTGCACGCTGTGGTGACCCGCGATCTGAGTGGCTATCCCGCGCTGCAGCGAAAACTGTCAGACCAGGTGATGGCCTTGGATGAAGATTACCGCAGCTCCACGGAGTCCCCGCCCGTGTCGTCCGCCTGGCTGCAGGCCCTGGATCATCTCTCGGAGATTCCAGCCCATGGAGATCCCATTGTGCATGAAATGTTGGGGCATCTTCAGGGGAGCTTGGAAAAGTCGCAGAAGAGCGCCATGAAGGAGTATCGAGAGAGTAGTCGAAAGCGCCATCAGCAATTGCGCCGCATGCTGCCCTTTTGGCGCGAAGCAGATCAAACTTTGGGTCGGATGCAGAGAACCCTGGAAAACGTGAGTGAACGCTCCCGCGTGATTGACGAACAAATGGAGAAGCTGGAGCAGATGCGGGCTGGAACCAATGAGGCGGTGCGTGCCTTGAGTGCCTCGTCCACGATGTCCTTCTTTACTTCCTCTTTGGTGCTGTCCGTCCTGTGTCTGGTGGGCTTTGTCAATTTTCACTTGGTGGAGCAGCCCATGTCACTCATGCTCGGAGAGGAAAGCTGGGTCGGTCCATTTCAAGTATCCTTCCTCGCTGCTTTGGTGATGGTTGTGACTCAGGCCGTGTTGGGCATCGCCTTGCTGGAATCACTGCGCGTGACGAGTTTGTTCCCCGCGATTGGAAACCTGGATAGCGAGATGCGGAAATGGCTGATGTGGTTGACTGGCGGCTTGATTCTTGCGCTGGCCTGTGTGGAGGCCTCACTCGCCTACATGAAGCAGGTCGCTGCCGCCGATGTTCTTGCGAGCCAATGGGCGGTTTCCGCTTTGACCGTGCCCGAGTCTTATTGGGTGCCGTCCTTGGGGCAAATGCTCTTGGGGTTCATTCTTCCCCTGGTGTTGCTCTTTGTCGCGATTCCCCTGGAGACCTTTGTTCAAGGCGCACGAGCCTTGTCGGGGGGCCTCTTGGCGATCAGTTTGGTGGCTGTGGCTTTTGTTCTAGAAATGGCTGCTGGGGCAGTGAGGCAGCTGGGTGAGGTGTTCGTTCATCTATACGATTTGTTGGTGATCTTCCCATTGAAGTTGGAGGAACTTGTGGTGAAGGCACCTGTGTTTCACGAGAAGGAGGGCGAGAGCCAGCAAGGCTCGAACGAAATTCCCAGAGAAAAGGTGGTGCCCAAATGACTCCTTCAAAATCCCTAGAGCTAACTCCGAAGCGATTACTTTCTACTCTGGCCATTGCCTTTGCCTTGGGCCTGCTGGTTGGTGTCTTCGGCTGAGAACGCGTTTATTCAAGCCCTTCCGCTTCAGCTGTTCCGGTTTTACCAAGGTTGAATTTTGGTGAGGAGGATCTCCATGTCTCCCATTTCCGTCGGGATCCTGCACCGATGTCTTCGATGACTGTCAGTGAACAAGGCACCAGGAAAAGTGTGATAAGGGTGGCGAAGAGCACGCCGTAGGCCAGTGAGATGGCCATGGGGATCAGGTACTGGGCTTGAATGCTTGTTTCAACGAGCAGAGGGCTCAAGCCCACAAAAGTAGTTAGTGAAGTCAGTATGATGGGGCGGAAACGCAAGATGCCGGCATCTTGAATGGCCTGGTTCAGAGGCACACCTTCTTTTGTGCGTCGATTGATAAAGTCGACGAGTACCAGGCTGGAATTCACCACAACACCTGACAAGGCCACCATACCCACCACGGACATGAAACTCAGTTGCCCCAATGAGGGTCTAAAGAGCCCCATGAAGAGGTGTCCACCAATGGCACCTACGATGCCGAATGGAATCACCGCCATGATAATAAGGGGCTGCAGATAAGAGCGCAGTGGAATGGCCAGTAGGGCATAAATAGCAAAGAGGGCAATGATGTAAGCGCTGGCCAACCCGCCCATGGAGCGTCGTTGTTCGCGTTGTTCACCTTGCAGCGAGTAACTCATCCCTGGATAGTCCGAAAGAATTTCGGGCAAAGGCCCCGCGATCAAGCCACTAATGACTTCATTGGGGTTGGTGATTTGCCGGTCGATGTCGGCGGTGACGTTGATGACACGTTGGCGATCCGTACGTTTAATGGATGCGAAGCCTCGACCAAGATCCACCTTGGCCACAGAGGAAAAGGGGACCTCGTCACCATCGGGGGTACGGATCCACATGTTTTCGAGGTTGGAAAGAGAGTTTCGCTGATCTTTGGGGTAGCGCAGCATGACGCGCACGTCGTCACGATTGCGTTGGATGCGTTGAGCCTCTTCGCCGTAGAAAGCCTGGCGGACCTGGCGCGCCAGGTCGTCGAGGCTGATTCCCAGTGTTTCCGCCTGCGGGCGCAGGGTCAACTTGATTTCCTGCTTGCCTCCGCGGAAGCTGTCAGAAATGTCTATGACACCGCCCAAGGTGCGCAGCTCCGCTTGCAGGGCCTGGGAGGCCATTCGCAGGTCTTCGATATTCTGCCCTTGTAACTGGATATTGACGGCCTCGCCCGCATTCTCTCGGCTCCAAGCGTAGGTGAGTTCCACAAGGTCGGGGATGGGTGGGACACGTTCGCGCCACAGGTTGGCCACTTGACCGCTGTCTGTCTTGCGATCCTCTGAAGGGGTTAACTCCATGATTACTTCGCCGACATGACTTTCAGCGTTCCGATCGCCTGATGCGCCGTGACGTGCGTTGGCGCCTTGGGCTCCCGTCGCCGTCAGGATGTGTTGGACAACGGACTCTTCGCCACTCTCGTCAAATTCAACTTGGACGTCACGTGCCGCGATTGCAATGGTCTCCACCGCTTCGCGCGTCTGCTCAAAGGGTGTGCCTCGCGGTAGCGTGATCCGAGCGGAAACGAAATCGGCACGGATGGGTGGGAAAAAGCTGATCTTCATATGACCGCCAGCGAGCAGGCCGATGGTGCAGAGCAATAACATGAGTCCAACAGACAGGGTGGTGTAGCGCCACTCGATGGCTTTTTGCAGGGCGGGGCGATACCAGTCCGTGGCGAGGCGCTCAAGTCGCTGTCCGTTTCTTTCTTGAAAGACGATCCATGTCTGATAACGCTCCGCCCAAAACCCTGTTGCAGGTTCGGTCGAGTCGCTTCGTCGTTTGGCGCGCGCCAAATGGGAGGGCAGTACCAGTTGGGATTCGACTAAGGAGAAAACCAGACAGGCGATGACGACGTAACCGATGACAGCATACACTTGCCCCATAGGTCCCGGCACGACCAGCAAGGGGAAGAAGGCGGCAACCGTGGTGAGCACACCGAAAATGACGGGGATGGCGACTTCCTGGGCTCCGCTGATGGAAGCGTCCACCAGGTTTTCGCCTCGTTGTTGGTGCGTGTGAATGTTTTCACCCACGACAATGGCGTCATCGACCACGATGCCCAAGACAACGATAAAGGCAAAAAGAGAGATGACATTGATGGATAAGCCCCCGAGCGGCATGGTCCAAACCGCGCCGAGGAAAGCAATGGGAATACCTATGCTGACCCAAAAGGCGACGTGCATGCGCAGGAAGATGGCGAGCAAGAACAGAACCAAAAGCAAGCCGCCGAGGCCGTTGTGAACGAGAGTGTCGATGCGCCCGCGCAAGCTTTTCGAACTGTCCTTCCACAGGGTGACGTCGATGCCCTCGGGTAGAGTCCACTGTGCTTCTTCGATGTATTCCTGCACGGTGTTTGAAATGTGAATGGAGTTTTCATCGCCCACCCGGAAGGTGCGAATCAGTACCGCGGGCTTGCCATCGAAATCGACGTAAAGATCGGAGTCGCTAAAGCCATCGACGATGGTTGCGATTTGTCCCAGGGTGACGCGCGTGCCATCTTCGCGCGTGAGAACAACGACCTTCTCGTATTCCTTTCCCAAGTAGGCCTGTCCCATGCTACGGATGAGGATCTCACCGCCCTCGGCCTTGATGGTTCCGCCGGGCAGGTCCAAGGAAGAACGGCGCACGGCGCGCGCAATTTCATCAAAGGTGAGCCCGTAGCGCCGCAAAGACGACTCGGAAACCTCGATGGAAATTTCATAGGCTCTCGTGTAAAGCAGATCGGCTTGCGTGATCCCAGGCTTGGCCAGAAGATCGTCGCGGATCCGTTCACCGATATTTTTCAAACTGCGTTCATCGGTGTTGCCCGAGATGGCAATGTCGACTGCAGCGCGGCGAATGACGTACTGGGAGACAATGGGCTTTTCGGTTTCTTCGGGAAAGGTGGAGATGGCATCGACGCGGTTTTTGATACGGTCGAGGACGACTAAGGGATCAGCTCCCATGAGGAGCTCAACACCCACGGAGCACACACCTTCGCTGGCCGTGGACCGGATGGTATCGATGCCAGTGATGCCCTCGATTTCTTCCTCAATGCGAATGCATACACCGCGTTCGACCTCCTCCGGCGCCGCTCCTAAATAGGGGACAGTGATGACAATGACTTCAATATCGAGGTCGGGAAAGGTTTTGAGTGGGATGCTGCGCAGGGTGCTGATGCCCCCCACGATCAACGTCATCATGAGCAAGTTTGCCGCGACGTGGTTTCGTGCAAACCAGCCGATCAAGGCTTTCACGTCCCGGGCTCCTTGGTGGGCTTGGCGCTGGAGACGTCGCGCGTGGCAGGTTGAGCGGCATCGGGCATGACACGAATTTTCATACCTTCGACGACGATGTCGAGGTCCGAAACGATGACGCGATCCCCTGATTGCAAGCCGGATTGGATGATGACGGAGTCATACTGGGTGCGCAGCACTTCCACTTCACGCAGGCGCAGGCGATTTTCCGGGTCCACGATGATGACGCGTTTACGGTCTCGGAGTGCCGCACGGGGCAACACAAAAACATCTGCAACTTGTAGCCCGGAGATATCGGCGGTTACAAATAAACCGACGGCCAGGGGGGGGCGTCGCGTAGCCCCGACTTCGTCCAAGATCTTTCTTCCGTAGGGGTCCTCGACTTGTGCAATGACATGCACCATGCGGGTCTTGGGATCGATCTCTCCCTCTGTGCGGACGACACGCCCCCACCAGCTATGGGTCTTGCCGCCGAACAGAGCCGTCAGGTGTACATCCCCTTGTTGGTCCTCGGGGATGATTCCGTCTCGCAAGGGAAGATCGAGAAAAGCCAGTTGATCGTCCGGAATGGGCAGGCGAATTTCGGCGTAGTCGACGGAGTAGAGACGGGCGATGACTTTGCTGCGATCGACGTATTGTCCGACACCGAGCATCTCTTCGCGCACGCGTCCCGTAAAGGGCGCCTTGATGGCCGTGCGCGCAAGGTCTCGCTCGGCGCGAGCTAAATCGGCTTGGGACGCACGCAATTCGGCTTCAGCAATCTTGTTGCGATTCAGAGCGTTATCGAGTTGTGTGGCGCTGGAAACATTTTGTTTGGCCAATCGTTGGTGGCGTTTGAGTTCTTTGCTGCTGTGATTGCGCTCGCTCTCGCTGCGCGCAAGATTGGCGCGCGCCCGTTCGAGTGCCGCTTCGTAGTCTTGAGGGTCAATTTGTAAGAGCACCTCGCCTTCCTCAAAAAAACCACCCGATACGAGAGATGGCGAAAGCCAGGTTACGGTACCTGAAACTTCGGGGACCAAGTCGCTCTGAGTGCGAGGGGCGACTGTTCCGTTGGTGGTAACCGTCAAGAGAATGGTTTCAGCTTGTACGCGCTGAATGCGGTGTAAAGGCGCAAGCCGCTCCCGTTCGCTCTGTGGAGGGGCGCCTTTGGTAAAGATTAAAAGGGCGCAAACGCTGATGCCGAATAGCATGATTGCAGACGGAAGGCTCCATTTGAGTTGACCGGGGCCCGTGAGATACGCGAATAGCTTGCCCAAGCCGCTTTTCTCGGGCTTAAAGGGATCGCTTGGAGTGGTGTGTTGAGACATGGTGGTCAGCTCTTTCTCATACTTGTTCCCAGGCTTCTTCCCGAAATGGTTCCCGGGCTCGCAGGGGCATCATTCTAACCGAGATGCGGCCGCTAAAACATAGGAGCCTTGAGGAGTTAACGCAGGTCTTCTGAAAGGGAAGCGTCACTTTTCCCTGTCGAACCTAATTTCTGGAGACGGACCTCTTGTGGGTCCTGCGCGAGTTCCTGGCAAATGGCGTAGAAAGCCTCCAAATCCCCTCCCTGCGCCTGCAGCAGGTCGAGAAACTCTGGAACGAGGTCATTGTAGGTGGAGACGGTTCCGAGTTTGGCGTTGCCCAGTGGCTCTGCGAACCACGCGTCGTAGCCGGCATAGCCTCCCCAAGTCTTTTTCAGCTCTTCGTAGGATGCACGCAGCTCCTCGACGACCCGGGCTTTTTGTTCCCGCATCTCAGAAATGGAGACTTCTTGTTGGTACAACGCCTCTAAGGTCGAGCGATAGCGAGAAACCAATTCCACAAAATCCTTTTTGCGACTTTCTCGCTCCTTCGCTCGCTGAAAATCATAGGGGGTGTCTGTCGAGGCGAGCCAGCGGCGCATGCCCTCTTGGCCCACCGCCGTGGCAAAACTTTCATTGAAGGTCGTGTCGTCTTTCACATACAGCACCTGGTGGGCCAACTCGTGGAAGATCAGTGAAGCGAGTTCAGGCGCGGGGCGCTGTGCAAAACTGCTGAGGACTGAGTCGTCGAACCATCCCAGGGTGGAATAGGCATCGATGCCGGAGACGTAAACATCGAACCCACGCTCTTCGAGTTTGCGCGCGTAGCCTTCGGCTTCACTTTCTGAAAAATAGCCGCGATAGGTGGCGCAGCCGGCGATGGGATAGCACCAGGTCTTGGGCGTGAGTGAAAACTCCGGTGCGGCGTAGACATTCCACACGACGTGTTCTCTTTCCAGTTCCACATAGGTGGAATAGGAATTACCGGTTGGCAAAAAGAGTTGATTCTTGGCAAAGCTTCGAAATTCCAGCACGTACTCCAGCTGCTTGCGAAGCTTACTCGACGTCTCTTCGGCTTTGATCAGATCCTCAATGGATTGGCGTTTGGCAATGAGTGTGAGTTGGCCGCGTGCGGCTTGCTCGTAGTACAGGCTTGTCTGGCAACCGGATAGGGAAATGGCGCAGAGGGAAAAGAAAAAAATGCGCCGAAACAGTTCACCTGGATGATTTTGTCGGAGAAGGTTTTTCATCTGGCTGCAGAACATACTGCACGGGCTCATTCAAAGCTGGGACTGAGCGTTCGCACCTCGCCCGCAGCGAGTTTGACCTTCAGTGTTTGTTCCCCGCCTGCGGGATGAGTGAATTCAAAGCGATGTGGCCCCGGTGACAGCAAGGTGCCCTGTGCCTTGTCGACTCGAAGTTCCTGTTGATCATCAATTTTGACTTGAACATTTGCCTCTGCGTCAAAATGCAGGCGCGCCAACTCTTGTTGTTGAAGGAGCGCTTTTGGGAGTAGAGAGTGGTCGAGATCCGGGGCGAGGCGCCGTGCCAGGGAGCTTTCGCGCAAAGGCAGAAAAAACAAAAGGGCGATCACGCCTGCGAGGAGGGTTGCGCCCATTGTGGGGACGAGCCAAGGCCGAAGAGCGAAGCGCGGAGCTGCAGAACTCGCGACGCGTACAACGGTTTCATCTTCACGTGTCTCAAAGATTTGTCGGTCCCAAAACCAGGCGGCTAATTCGGCGCTCACGTCACTGGGAGAGACGCTACCTAACTGTTTTTCAAGTCGGCGCCGTACATTGGAGGCGGTGGCAATTCGCCTACTCGGTTTGGCGCGCAAGAGCCCGCGGATCAGTCTTGCCAGCTGCCAAGGCACGGCTTTGTTCTGCTTTCGCACACGAACATAGTCTTCCTTTTGAATGCGCGAGAGGCGTGGCTTGCTGTCTTCGTCTTTGGATTCGGGATAGGGCGTTTGTCCGGTCAGCATTTCGTAGAGTACGACGCCGAGGGAAAACAAGTCTCCGCGCCCATCGATGCGCTCCCCCAGCATTTGCTCGGGTGGCATATAAGCAGGCGATCCAATCATGCACCCCGGTTGGGTGAGAGAACTGGCGTCGGATTCCAGGGCCAGACCAAAGTCGGCGATCTTGACCTCACCTCGTCGTCCCAGCAGAATATTGGCGGGCTTCAGGTCTCGGTGCACCGTACCGCGGGAATGGATCTCTTCGAGCCCACGCGTCACTTCTAAAGCAATGAGTCCGGCGATGCGCCAAGGCAAGGGACCGGTTCGGCCCAATGCATGTTCAAGGTCGGGTCCGTCGACGAATTCCTGGGCAATGTACTGCCCGCCGCGCCAACTGAAGTAGTCGTAAACCGCAACGACATTGTGATGGTGGACAGCGGCGGCGGCCCGGGCTTCACGGGCAAAGCGCTCGGCCAGTTCAGGCATTTCTGAGATGCCCGTGCGCACCTTCTTGAGAACGGCGAGCCGATCGAGAGAAGGTTGGCGCGCGAGGAGCACAACGCCCATCCCCCCTTGGCCCAGTTCGTCTTCGACGACGAAGCTCCCAAGGGACTTTCCTTTTTGGCTAGCCATGTCGGCAGCCCCTTTTTGTTAAGCTTCGTTGAGGACGTATGCGGAAGGGGTATTCACTCGTTCTTCGACCAGGTATTGGAAGCCGTGTTCGCCCAATTCCAAGCGGTCTCCGTGTTTGAGTTCGGCTGATTGTACACGGGTTCCATTGAGATAAATCCCGTTGGTGCTGGCCATGTCGCGCACGCGAAACCCGTCTTGAGTCAGTTCAAAGGATGCGTGAGCACGGGACATGGAGGTGTCGTCGAAGTTGAGATCGACGCCGGGACCGCGGCCTAGCACGACGGCCTCTCGATCCAAGACAAACTCACTACCAGTGGCTTTGCCCTCGGTCATCACGAGGGTCACACTGAAACGTTGAAAAAATTCTTCAGCGCTATGGGTTTCATCAGGACGATCAATCTTTCGGGTTTCACTACTCATTACAGCCCCCTCCTTGGAACAACTGCTCTTTTAATCGGCTCAAATTGTGCTCTTCTTGAGGTGAAGAAAGACATTCCGCCGCATTCATTCGTAGGCAAGTTGCCGCGTAAGTTCCGTTTTGAAGGAACCGCGCGAGGCTGAAAATCAGCAACCTGTTGAGGGGGCTATGTGAAGGGCCACAAGGCGAGTGGGCGTTCAGTGCAGATGTTGTGTGGACCACTTCTTGCCCGTGGCCTCGCCGCCGTCCACCGTCAAATTCTGGGCAGTGATGTAACTGGCTTCATCGCTGCACAAAAAGAGAGCGGCCTGGGCGATGTCGTCAGCCGTGCAGGTGCGCCCCATGGGGAGCATGGCTGCCATGGCTTTTCCAATACCCGCTGCGGCTTCGTCGGGAGCGCCCAAGGCGCTGGTGATGAGCCGAGTGGGAACGCCTCCAGGAGAAATGCAGTTCATTCGGATGCCGTACTCAGCGAATTCCAGGGCCACTGTTTTTGTGAGTTGCTCGACGGCGGCTTTGGCGGCTTGATAGATGTGGGGGCCATAGCCTGGTGTGTTGGCTGAGATACTACAGGTGTTCAAGATTACGCCTGCCCCCTGCTCTTTCATGACCTGGCCGGCATGTTTAATACCGAGGAAAACGCTGCGCACCAGGAGGGCCAGGGTGGCGTCGAAGTCTTGCACGCTGGTTTCCAAAATGGAGCCGCGTGCGCCAAAGCTTCCGGCGTTATTGAAGATCACATCCAGGGCACCGTATTCGCTGGTCGCGCGCTTCACCAAAGCGCAGACGTCTTTGTCGCTGGTCACATCGGTAGGTTGAAAGATGGCTTGGTCCAGGCTGCCCGCCAGTTCTTCCCCGCGCTCGCGGTCGAGGTCGGCAATCACAACGCGTGCGCCCGCTTTGACAAACTGGCGCACTGAAGCCGCTCCGATTCCAGCGGCTCCACCCGTAACGATAACTACTTTCCCTTTAAAATCAGGCATGGTGTTTTCTCTTTGCGGTCAGCCACAGGGCTGTTGAAGTTAAGATTTCGATTTTGCGAGATAGGCCATATCCACCTGTGGCGGACAGACAAATTTCCCACCGGCTTTCAGCCAACCCCCCACAACGCGGTTTCCATCACGGGCGGGATTGTAGATGTCTTCCTCGCAGGAGAATTTTCCATTTCCAGCATAGGTGAGACGAGTCCAGTTGGGGAATTCAAAGGGCGCACCGTCGGAATCCGTCGGGTGTTCGAGTCGATTTTGACATTGGAATAGAATGGCGCCGTTTTCCTCATCGAAGGCGACCCAGTCTTGAGGAAAGGTCATGTGGGGAAAGGGTGCCATGACGTTTACGATCCATTGGCGGATGGCTTCGCGGCCCTTGAAGTCCCCGTAGGCATGTTCGATGTAGTCCGCGTCTTCGGTGAAGAGTTCTGCCCAGGGGCTCCAGTCACCGGTCTCCGAGGCCAACTCGACGGCCTTGTTGTAGATGGCCAGCGCCTGCTCTAGTTCCTCTCGTGTGTACTTTCCCATGCGGTCTCCTCGATTGGCACCCCCTTTCACGCCAGGGCGGGGCCAGAGTATACGGGAGACGAGTGATCCCGCAGGACCCAGCTGTGACCGAAGAGATGATTTTTGAACAGTGTCGAGCTGTCTGCTTCCCAATGGAGGCCCCTGCTGTTTTTCCTTAGTCCGGGTTAGGGCGCCCATCTCGCTTTTCGCTAGGGCCGAATAGATTCCGCGTTCTAAAATTCGGCGATAGCCTGTATAAAGAGTAAGAGTAAGAGTAAGAGTAAATGAATACGGGATTTCGATGCACCCCGGATCTGGGCAGTTGTACCGTAGTGCTGTGCGGGTAAGTTGCAGGCGATAGGAGCTACAGGTGGGCGCGTTTACGTATTCCATTGACCCCAAATTGGCATTGACCATTGTGACTGTCTCCGGAGCGATCGACATGAAGCTCACGGGGGAGCTGGTGGGAGCCATCACGGGGGATTCAAATTTCAACCCCCAGAACAGGCTCCTGGTCGATGCCAAGCGTATCACCTGGCAGGGCTCCCTGAACGAATTAGAGGGGATGGTTGGTGTTTCCGGGCGCGTGTCAGATCTTTTCCAGGGTGGCAATGCGTTGGTGGTATCCAACCCGGTTTATGAAGATTTAGGAGATTTATTCAGCACTTATGCGCGTATGAAGGGCGTTGATTGGAGCGTATTCAACGATTTTGACAAAGCCTATGAATGGTTGTTTCATTCGGATCGAGACAGAGACCCGAATCAGGCCGATTCATAAGCGAATTGTAGAGAAAGTTGATCGTGGGGCCATTCCGTGAGTTACCTCAGCCTGTTTTCACCGCTAACTTGCTGGGGAAGAAAGAATCATGATTTTTGATGTATCGGATGGGCTGGAACGTGTTATGCCGACTTGCCCGCCACTATTTTGAAGGCAGAAACCGGACGTGGGTGAATTTCGCTATTCCATCGATCCTGAATCACGTTTTACTGTGATTACCATCTCGGGGACCATTACCTACGAGCTGGCCGAGCGCATGGTGCACGAGCTCGCTGCTGATCCAAACTTCCGTTCAGATAATCGAACCCTGGTAGACGCCAAGCGGGTGGCCTGGGAGTCTTCCCTGGGTGAACTCCAAGACATGGTCGGCCTCACCGAGGAGGTGCAGGGGATGTTTACTGGTGGAAATGCCGTCGTCTTGCCCGATCCGCTGTATCGCGATCTGGGAGAACTCTTTGTCACCTATGCACGTATGAATGGTGTCGATTGGACCGCATTTGACGATTATGATAGGGCGCATGCCTGGTTAGCGGACAAAGAGTCCGCCGGTAGCGGCAGCGACGACCCTGAAAACACCTGAGTCCTTTAACGGCTACCCCAACCCCAATTCTGCAGCTATGGTGCCCCGCTATGTTATTGAACGATCTCGCGAATAAAAAAGTTGGAATTTGTGTCTCCGGTGGTCTCGACAGCAAGACCGTAGCCACCCGTTTGCGTGAAGCAGGTGTCGATGTCCTGTGTTTTACAGCTGATTTAGCCCAGCCCGATGAAAAAGATATCAGCGATGTTGTGGTGAAAATGGCTCCCACCGGGACCGAAACCCTCGTCGTCGATCTCAAGAATGAAATGGCCGAGATGGCTTTTAGCGTGCTGAAGGCCCAGGCTACCTACGATGGTGGCTATTGGAATACTACGGGCATGGCACGGGCCGTAACGGTCAAGGGCCTATTGGGAGCCATGCATGAACGGGGCTGCAGTGTGCTGTCCCACGGCGCCACGGGTCGGGGCAATGATCAGCTCCGCTTTGAGCGCTACACCAATGTACTTTTCCCAGAAATGCAGGTTTATGCACCTTGGCGCGATCCCGAACTCCTGGACGAGTTCCCGGGGCGCAGCGAGATGGTGGACTATCTGCGCAAGCAGGGCATTGAAGCCGATGTCGGCCTCAAGAAGCGCTACTCCACCGATGCCAACTTGGCGGGCCTGTCCCATGAGGCAGAAGATCTGGAGAGCCTGGAGACGCCTTGTACCATCGTCGAGCCTTTGATGGGAGTGTGGCCTCAAGAGGCACCGGACAAAGTGGAAAGTGTGAGCGTGCGGATTGAAAAGGGTCGCCCCGTGGCCATCAATGGCCAGGCCCTGTCGCCCTTGGAACTCATGCTAGAAGCCAATGCCGTGGGTGGACGCAACGGTATTTGGATGCGGAACGCCTTGGAAAACAGAATCATCGGTACCAAGAGTCGAGGTGTTTATGAAGCACCGGGAATGGAACTTTTGGGATTCTGTGTTTTGCAGGTCTACCAAGCTAGCATGAGTCGGCGCTGCACGGAGTTATTCCGCTTGTCGAGTCGCTTGATCTCTGACCACATCTACGATGGTCGCTTCTTTGACCCCGCTTGCCGGGCTGCCATGGCCGCTATTGATGAGTTGGCTGAACCCGCCACGGGGACGGTGCAGGTGGGCTTGTACAAGGGGAATGTTTTCTTCCAGAGTCTCACTGATTGTCCGGCCTCATTGTACAACCCCGCGGACTCCTCCATGGAGGCCAGTGATGGGCTGAACCCCGTGAGTAGCCAGGGCTATATCGAGGTGCAGGCTGTAGAAGCCATCGCCATGGCCAAGGCGGGGCAGATCAAGGGTTGAGCCGCTCTGACAAAACCGCTCTGACAAAACCGCTCTGACAGAACACAGTTAAGTCGCTGAAGCTTTTATTGCTTCTTAAGATGAGCATCAAAAAATAAGCCCTCTCCATTTGCGGAGAGGGCTTATTTTTTGGCGGACGAAGCTACGGTCGCGTCCTCGTCACTTTTAGGGTCGCCGACATAAAGCGGACAAAAGTAGACAAAACTTAGATTTGAATTTTGAGGATTAACTCTGCTTATACTAGAAACTTAATCTGAAAATGATCAAACCAAGTTGGTTAGATAGTTTTTATTTAGCCCTTATCACACTTGGGTAAGACTCGAAATTAGTGTATGTATTTTGAGTGGTAACAGTTCTGAAATAGACCGCCTTCAAATGAATTGTACAAAGAGGATTCATTGCCGTGAATGGGCCCCCACCAGTCACTGAGCCGGAAACGTCTGAGCCCACGCGCTCTCCCAAAAGCAGCCGATCGGCTAAAGAGCGGGTTTTGAATCGCTCGTCTCTGGAATGCTGGGTGCAAAAGTTGATGCCTGAAGGCGTTGGCAAGCGCATCGAAGACTTTATCGATTCCTTTATCCCAGAGAAGGTTTGGGAAAAGGGTCCGCTTGAAGTACGTCGCGCTCGTATCCTGACGGGGTCGACTTTTGCCGGCCTCGGCCTCGGCTGTTTGTCCGCCTTGGCCAATTATTTTTGGGGATCTACAGCAGACTCGGCAATGGCCATCTTGATTGTCCTTGCCGTCGCCTTTGTGCCCTGGCTGTTGAAGAAGACGGGTGATGTGGTGTTGGTGAGCTGTGTCCTACTCACTATGGTGTATGTCCCTATCACCTACAGCATTTACCTTCAGGGCGGTTGGGCTTCTCCTGCATTCCGTTGGCTCATTGTGGCGCCCTTGATCGGTACGTTCTTTGGTGGCCGAAAAGTGGGTCTGCTGTTTGGAGGCCTTGCCTTTGTTATTTCCGGTGCCTTTTACGGCGTGGATTTGGCAGGCATTGAAATCGTGTCCATCATCCCGGATGGGCGTGCACAAGGTCTTCACATGATCACCGCCACGTTTTTGTTGGCCATGATTACCATTATTAGCTTTACCGTCGATCGAACCAAAGAGCTGGCCTTTGCGGCCCTGGAACGTGAAGTTCGTGAACGGGAAGAGGCGGTGCACTCCCTGCGTGTGAGCGAAGGTAAATTGGCGCAGGCACAGCACATCGCGCACATCGGGTGCTGGGAGTACGACTTGCTTGGCGGAACCGCTTGGTGGTCGGAAGAGCTTTACCTCTTGCACGGTATGGAACCCGGTGATGATGAAGTTTTAATGGCGCAGGGACTGTCCATGGTCGTACCTGAGGATCAAGAGCGAGTCAGGCAAGCTGTGCAGGAGTCGCTGCGAACCCGTCGTCCTTACCGCATTGAATACAAGCTGATTCTCTCCAATGGCGAACGTCGCTTTTACGTCTCCATCGGTAAGCCTCAATTCGATGAAGAAGGCAGGCCTATTCTCATTACGGGTGCAACGCTAGATATTACAGAGAACAAATTGGCTGAACTCGAGAAGAATTCCTTACAGAAGCAACTGCTGCGGGCCTCGCATCAGGCGGGCATGGCTGAGGTAGCCACGGGGTTGCTACAAAACATGGGGAATGCGCTCAGTAGCTTGAAAACGACCACTTCTGTCATGGAGGGGGCGCTCTTGGATTTCAGAATCGATGGTTTGTCCAAGGCCAGTGCCATGATTGAAGAAAATGAAGCTGACCTTGCCCGGTTTTTTAAAGAGGATCCGAGTGGGCATCGGTTCGCCACCTATTTCAGCATGCTGGCAGAACACATGAGTGAGCGTCACGCCTTGGTCACCAAGGAGCTTCACGATATGAAACGAAGCTTGACGCAAGTGGATACGATTATTGGCTCGCAACAAAGTTATGCAAGCTTTTGCAGTGTGCGCGAGGAAGTCTTGGTTCAAGAACTCTTGGAAGAAGCCCTTCGGGTGAATGGAACCAGCATTGATTTACACGGTGTTTGTATTGAAACCAGGGTTCAGGACAGTCCGAAGTTGATAACAGACCGACATCGATTACTGCAGATTCTGGTTGCGTTGATCGAGAACGCCGTGGAGGCGATTTCGGCCATGGAGGGAACGGATCGCTGCATTGCTGTGGGCTCCCGGAGTGCAGGCCCTGACAAGTGGGTGATTGAGGTTGAAGACAATGGGATCGGCATCGCCGAAGCGGATACAACACGGATCTTTGCCTTTGGTTTCACCACGAAACCAGAGAATGACGGCGTGGGATTACACACCGCGGCTTTGGCAGCCGAAATTTTGGGTGGGTCCTTGGGGGTGTCAAGCGAGGGTCTGGGGCGAGGCGCTACCTTTACTTTGACTCTTCCCCGGGATTGCAGCGTGGCAGATGAGAAATCGAAACCGGTGTTGAGTTAAGCAAGGTCGGTCGCCGGGAAGGGCCAGGCTGGGATCACCCCAATTCTTCAAAGCGCTCCAAGGCATCTTGCGGGGTATTGGCTTCGACCTCGCTCATGACTTGATAGCCCTGCCGTTCCAGATCGTGACGCACCCAGTCATTCCCATAGGCGCCAAAGAAAACCGCCAAGGCAATTCTCCAGAATGTGAAGGTGTTCATATCGGGTTTGGCTTCAGGGCCTGCAATCATGTCAAAGACGCTGAAGACGGCGAGCAACCCGAGCACCATCAATGCGACGACGAGCCAGAGTTGTTTGACGGCAGCCCAAATCATATCGAAGAATAATGCCGGCCAGCAGAAGCCCAATTTGACGGCCTGGACAAGGCCTGCTTCGTCGTGTTTGTAAATCGTGTAGATGGCCATGCTTGAAGATTTGCCCTTTCTGAAGGTGTGCCCTGCGGCGCTTCTTCCTAGGCTAGGATGGTTTGCCCCCTGTCGGCAACTCAACAGAAGAAAAGGTGAGCCGAATACCGGGTCGAAAGAGAGGTAAGATCGATGTTAAGCGCTTGAGTTCACTTGGTATTTAAGCTGTTTTGCAGTGACGTGATTCAATAGCGGATTTCGAACCCACTCAAACTGCTGGGCTCTTGCTCTTCGTGTTCCAGTTCAGTGACTTTGGCAAAGCGTGGTCCTTGGTTCAAGGCGGCAAGCAGGGCATCCACTTGGTCGGAGGGGCCTTCAGCCGCGCCCTCAACTGTTTTGTCGGGCAAGTTCCGCACCCAACCGGCCAACTCTAAACTGCGTGCTGTCGCTCGCGTGAAGGCACGGAAGCCCACAGCCTGAACACGGCCATGTGCGATGAAATGAACGCAGCGGATCAAGGTGAAATATCCTCTCCTGACACAGGCTACCCGAAGGCAACCGCCAAGGCTCTGGCTTGATGGGATCACTCGTTGGCCGGCTTAGTTTAGCTTAGTTCGGAAGATTGCGAATATCGATGAAACAGCCGCTGGGTTCGGAACGCAGATTTTCAAAGCACTGCAGCAGGTGGGGTGCGAGTTCGTCCGGGGTGGGCATGGCGTCGGTTCCGCGGGCCGCTTGAATGCGACCCAGGCTCGGGTAGGTCTGGGAGGAAGAGGCGGGTAGATCGCATAGGTAGTCTTGCATGGCGGTATCGACCAAGCCTGGTGCCAAAGAACAAAAATGTGTTTGGGGTCGTTCGGCGGCGTAGAGCTGCAGGAGCATTTTCAAGCTGGCCTTGGACAAGGCGTAGGCACCCCAACCGCGACTTCCAGAGATGGCCGCTCCCGAGGACATGCCGATGACTTGTGTTATGCCGATGCCTTGAGCAAAGAGGCTGTCGAGCAGGATCTTATTTGACCAGGTGTTCAGGGTCATCACGCGCTGAATCTCATCGAGTGACGTATCGCCCAGGTCGCGTATTTCCCCGAGCACGCCAGCGTTAAGAATGGCAAGGTCGAATTGATCGATACCCGCTGTGAGATTGGAAAGTGCCTGAGGGAGTGTTTGGAGATCGGCGATATCCTGCTGGACAAAGTGCAGGGCATCGGATCGGTTTGAGGGAGGCTCCCACGCGGGTCTCCGGCGGCTCAACCCGTAGACCTGGTCTCCCCGCTCAAGGCAGGTTCGTGCGAGGGCAGCTCCAATACCCGAGCTGATCCCTGTAATCAAAACTTGTTGCGACATGAAGCTGTTGACCCCTGGTTTTCGGTGTAGCCGGTGTTCGGAGCTGTATAGCCAGGTATTTGAAAGCCCTCTATTCTTATCGCAATGAACCGACTGAGACAAAGCTTCTTTCAGCGCGATACCGTAAGCGTGGCGCGCGATCTCTTGGGTACTCAATTGGTGCGCGACGTGAAGGGCAAGCCCTTGCGCGGCATGGTGGTGGAGACAGAAGCCTATGTGGGCAGTGGGGACAGCGCCTGCCACGCTGCAAAAGGAAAAACGCCGCGCAATGCGTTGATGTTCGGTCCCGCCGGCGTGAGTTATGTCTACTTCGTCTATGGCATGCATTTCATGTTCAATGTCGTCACTGAAAAGAAGGGCCACCCCTGCGCGGTACTCCTGCGCGGTTTACTTCCCCTGGAAGGCGAAACAGAGATGGTTCGTCGACGCGGGCGAAGCGGCAGAGAATTAACCAATGGCCCGGCCAAGCTATGTCAGGCCATGGGGATTGACCGCTCCCTGAATGGAGTGGACGTTGTGCGCGGCGAGGAACTTTGGTTTGAGGAGTACCGAAGCTTCTCTGAGGATGAAGTTTGCTGTGGACCTCGCGTCGGCATTGACTATGCGGACCCCGTAGATCGCGAGGCGCCCTGGCGTTTTTGGTTGGGATCGCCGAAGAAGGAATAAGATCTCAAAGAAGGTTGTGCAGACGCGCCATCACCTCGGTTTTGCTGTTCTGGCTACGCTTGCGCTGATCCGACCAACGCGTAAGGCTGCGGCGCAGCGATTTCCCATAGGCACTCCAGTATGTCACTTTTTTGAGTAGCTCCCCGGAAGGGTAGCCATCGATGAAGGCTTGGAAGGCTTCGTCGACATGCCCCTCAGAACGCTTGGCTATGGAGCGCAAATATCCAGCCAACTCTTGTCCCACGGCTTCAATCAGGTCGAAGCCGGGTTGGAAACTGCCCTCCAAATCGATGGTGATCAAGCGACCTTGGTAGAGCAAGCTGTGCACGACGCTGCCGTGTTTTTGAATCAAGAGCGGTTCTGATTGCCCAATGGCGCGTTGGTGCCGACGTCCTGATTCTTGAGCCAGACGTTTCAGGTGGGCTGCCTTTTCTTCCCATGGCACAGCCGCATCCTTCAAAATGTCAGACAATAAGGAGCCGGGGCAGTATTCCATCCACAGGGCCGGTGGGTCGAATCCAGGGGGCAAGGGTTTGTCGAAGATGCGAGGCACGTCGAAACCTTCACGCGCCCAAAGTGTGAGGCAGGTGCGCTCTGTTTCGTAACGTGAATGGATGTCGCGACCCGAGGTGCCTACGATGAAACGAGCTGCAAGGGGTTCGGTGAATTCTTGCCAACGTCGCCAACGCAGGCGGTACAGTTTGAGAAGATACTCCGTGTCGCCCTCGCGTACCTTGTAGATGAGGTTCCCGAGACTGTCGCTGCCAGCACCCATAAAAAGGCTGATGTTGGGATCGCTAGCGGCGGACGCGTCGATCATGTCTTTTCGACTTGCTCCTTGAGCTTGGCGGTAACGGAGTACTTGCTTGTGGGCTTGCGGGCTTTCTTGCGAAAGCGTCGATCCAAGGCGCGGGCCCCACGCAAGAAGGGGTTGGGATGATTGTAAAAGTAGTCATAGGCTGAAAGCAAGCGATCGCGGTTGGGATAGCCGGCCACGGTCTCTTCCAGGAAGCGGGCGCGCATGCTCTCGGGAATGCTTTTATAGATATGCCATATGTATTGCGCGATTTCGTGGGACACATGTGCAGGCACTGCGGCACGCGATCGATAAATCATCTCGAAGTCGAACCAAATAAATTTCCCATCGCGCAGCATGACGTGTCCGCCATCCCCGTTCTCGTGAACCAAGAGAGGCTCGCGCAACTCGATGGCCAGGTCGTGACGGCGACTCCATTCGGGAAGCCATTTGCGGTAGAGTTCGAAGCGCTCTTCCAAGGGTTGGGATTCATCGACGAGGTAATCTAAAAGCTCTGGCGCTTCGACGTACTCGATGAGCAGGTAGCCGCCCGGCACGCAGCCCGGTGCACGCACTTCGACATCATAGATTTCAAAGGTGGGGAAGCCGTGATTGGCCCAGAGTTCGATGCAGCTGCGTTCGATATGGCAGCGCGTTTTGGGCATGTAAGAACTTTGACCTTGGAGCACGACGTTGCCGAAGCTCTTCTGGAGAGTTTCGAAGGTGCTTTTGCTGCCGTAATAAACCTTGAGAATGGCCCAGCCGTCTCGAAAGGGAACCTTGTAAAGGTAGTTCCCGTTCTTGAGAAACAGGTAGGGGCTCAAATCATCGAATTCGAGAATTTCTGGACCGGTTGTCATGGTGTTTCCGTTACTCACAGCTTGCTCCCCGCGGATCAATTGGCGGGAAAGAATTAGCCGGTTTTGCCGAGATTTGCATGGTCTCAGCCTGTCTGACGGGCTTCATGGGGTTATTCCGTAATCTGGAAGCGAGTCGGGCGCTCACCTATAGAAATCGCATCGCCCGGAGAGACGTATTCGTTTTCGGAATCTATGGACCCATCGAGGTTGGCATCGATGTAGATCCCATCATTGCGGAAATCCGCGTCGTTGTTTCCGTGATCGACAATTTGAACCCCAACCAGTTGACCGTCGAGCTGAAGAGTGGCCTTGGCTTGGGTTCGGCTGTAGTGCCCCACGTATCCACGACGCGCTTGCTCCTCGTTGATGAAAATCCAGATTTCAAACTGGCTCAGCCCTTGATAGCTGTGAAACAGTTGCTGGCTGGGCAGCTTGAGTGAGGCTGCAAAGACGCCGGAGCCCGTGTTGCGCAAGGGCTCGCCGTCGTCGGTGAGGTCACCGTTCTGGTTCAAGTCGATGTACAAAAGGTTTCTCTCGGATGCCTCGGGATGAAGATCAAAGAGAAAGGGGTAGGTGGCGTTGGTCCGAGTACCCCAAAGGAACTCCCCATAGCGTTGTTCGCGGCCCTGGAAGCCAGGTCGTCGATGGATACTTGGCGGAGCTGCGCTTACGGTGCGGGTGGAATAAGGGCTTGAGGTGTAGGGGAGGCTGCCCTTGACCAGGATGAAGTCTTGAGAGAAAGAAAGACGGATCTCTTGCAGGTCTTCGGGTTCAACAGCAGTCTCATTTTCAGGAGCTGGTTCACTTGCAGGTGCTTCCTCGGTGGAGTGTTCGAGCGCGCGCGCTTGTTCTGGTTCTGGTTCTGGGGCGGCACGCTGTTCAGATGGGCTGGGTGGTGGCGGAGGAGGAGGTGCCAATTCTTCCCGGGTCTTTAGGAAGTAGTTAATGGCTGCGATCACCAAGATGAAGACGGTCATCAAACTAGAGAAGATGGATGATTTCTTTTTGAGTGCCTTGTCGACTTGCAGTTCTTCCTCTTCGCTGAGTTCTCCGTGTTCTTCATGTGTTTCTTCGGATTCCCACTCATGGCCCACTGAGGTTGAAGGGTGGTGCGGTGGATTTGCTGTCGTGGGAAAAGAGATTCCGCCGTGAGACGTGGTGAGCTCGGCGTTTTCTTGCTTGCCCCCCATGACCATCTCGCGTCGCTTGGACTCTTCGAGGACCTCACTCAGCCGTCTCCGACTCCAGCTCAGAAAAAGCAGGATGCCCACAGCGATGGCGACGTACACGGGAAGTGAAATGGCGCAGTCCTCCGCGTTGATTTTCTCAGCCGACTTTCAAAAAGCCAGCATAAAGCCAGCGAGAGACCGGCTTTATTCAGCAAAGATAGGATAACGCGAGCCGCTAGATTTTCCTCATCTTCCTGTTCTCATTTCTCTTTAGGAAGCCGGATGATGTCTTCGCCGTCGTAATCGATCTCGAAAACGAGATTGGCCCAGCCGAAGTTGGACTCCGCGCCGTTGTCGTAGTAAACCGAAAGCAGAGGAATGCCGAGTTCGCTGTAAGACTTGCCTTCGTATTCTTTCAAGGCATCAGTGAAGTTGGACATGGGTTTAGCGGTTACGAGGCCATCGTCACTGACGCTGAGGTGTGCGGGGTTTCCCGCGACGAAGCGGGTATGAGGTGAGTTCGTGACGTCCTCGACGCTACCATCGACTTTTTGAAATTCGACGCGAAGTTGCACCGATTCCCCGTTATTGAGGGTGTAGGTGGGCTCGGGGGTGGATCCGGACTCGACACGTTGTTCTCCAATGTAGAGCAGCGTGTTGCCAGTGATGGCCGGAGGGGTGCCGGGCATATCATTCTTTTTGGGTACGTAATCTTTGGCAGCCCCATTCTCGAAGACATAGGGGATCGTCCTGAGACGCTCCGAGGTAGTCGCTTTCAGGACAGTGAAATGCAGGTGAGGGGCGCTCGTGAAGCCGGTGTAACCCGAGTGGCCTAACAATTGTTTCCGGTTCACCTTCTGGCCTTGTTTCACCACAATGCCGTTTTCACTGGAATCGAGGTGGGCGTAAACAGCAAAGGTTCCATCGTCGTGAAGGACAACGACCTCATTTCCGTGGGTGTCGGAACAGAGCGCTGGGTCCTTGGGCTCATAACAATAGGTGGTATGTCCCTGAATGGTCTTGGCGACGGTTCCTTCGCGAGCGGCCAGCACGGGTGTACCCACGAGCATCAAGAGATCTACCGAGTGGTAGGTACTAGGAGAGAAATGTGTTTTCTCTCCGCCGAAGGCTTGTCCCACCATGCGTGGTGTTTCCTCATCGAAAGGTAGAGCGTAGACATAGTCTTCGTCCGGTTTGGCATCCGTGGGCGCGAAGCTGAAGGACTGCGCGAAGATCGAACGATCGAGAAAACCCTTGATTTGCTCGTCCGATGGTTGCTTGGCTAGACCTGTTGCTAATTCGTCCAAGATTTTTTTGGTGTCGAACAACTCGGGATCCTCATGGCGATCGGCAATCCATTGATCAAGATAATCGGAAGCTTCTGCCAGCGTCGCTTCTCGGGCTGTGAGCAGCCGGATGCCGAAATCGGCTGGCGCTTCTCCCATGGATCCCAGTCGTTGGGAGGTGAGTGCATCGGCTTCTTCTTCTCGCTCCTGTGTGCGATAGAGTCGCTGCAGTCGATTGATGAGCGATCCTCGCTGTACATCTTGAACCAAGCCCAACGCGTCAAAGCATTGATTGGCTTCGTCGTAGAATTCCTCCGCACCCTTGAGTTCACCGGTGATGAAAAGAGCAAAACCAACGTCGCTGGTGGCATCGCACAGGGGCGCCTCCAGTTCGCCTTCCATGCCCTCTGAGAGAATGGGGATGGCCAGGTTGATGCTGTTCAAAGCTGCGTCGTTGTTCCCGATCTCGATTGAGACTTTGCCGCCAATGACTTCAAGATAAGCGTATAAGAGACTGTCCTCGCCGAGGCCTTTTCTCGCCGCCATGCGAGCCACACTGAGCTCGTTCTGAGTTTTTTTGTAATCTTGCAGGGCGGCATAGGTGCGCGCAGTGTTGAACAAAGATTGTGGATAGCGTTCCGTGGAGCGATGCCAGCCTTTGGCGACTCGCTTGGCTTCTTTGAACTCGACCAAGGCGGCAGTGAACTTTCCACTGCGGAAGAGTTCGATCCCCGTTTCCGTGTGCATGAGATATAAGTCGGGAGGCACGGGTTTTTTGGCCTGTGCAGCGAAGCTGAGAACCAGGGTAAGAAGCAAGAGGGTGCAGGGCAGGGCGTAGCGGTGCATACAGTTCTCCGTGTTTGAGAGAGTCTTATAGCTAGAAAAAGCCGGACATTCCCATGGAATGTCCGGCTTTTTTATTTTGCTATGGCCGAAGTTGGCCGAACGAGATGTTTTACTCGTCGTCCTCGTCCGTGCCGCAGATTTCATCGAAGACGTCCAGGGCTTCTTCCACCATGTCCAGCACGATCTGGCGTGCGGGCTTCATGCTGGTCACGAAGTCGACCCCTTGGCCCGCCGCTTCGGTCATGAAGTCCTTCAAGCCGTGATCGAAGGCCGAGGCCTTGATCTCTGCGAAGAGCAGCAATTGGTAGGGAGCTGGAGCTGGTTTGGGTGCGTCGGGCTTGGCCCATTCCTTGTGCCAGGTGCTGTTGAGGGTACGCATGGTAAAGCCGGAGACACAGGCAGAGTGGCGCGTATCCGTGGCCTTGGACTCAATGAGCTTCTCTTTGAGCAGCATATCGACGTCGGACTCGCGGCTGGCCAACCAGACGGTCCCCGTCCAGACACCGGACGCACCCAAGGCAATGGCACCGGCCAGGTGGCGACCCGTGGTGACGCCGCCACCCGCGATCACGGGTGTTCCAGAGTCCTTGGCAATTTCCACGCATTGCGGGACGATGGAGAAGGTACCGATATTGCCTGTGTGGCCCGCAGCGTCGTAGCCCTGAGCGATCACAGCGTCGATACCCGCGTCGATTTCGGCCTTGGCTTGGCGGGGCTTGCCCACCAGTCCCCAGACCAACATGCCGGCTTCATGGGCTCGTTTGAGCACGAAGGAGGGATTGCCGAGCCCAGAGGCCAAAACGGGGACCTTATTATCGACGACCACGTCCAACTGTTTAATGGGGGTTTCTTTGTTGATCCAACCCAGGTTCCAGCAGTCAGGATAAGTGCGCCATTTGGGGATCTTGTGGGTCTCTTTCATCTTCTCGACGAAGTCCACCTGCTCCTGGGGGATCTGGGCGAGTAGCTCCTCGATGGAGCCCACGGCGGGCACCGAGGCCGGGAACACCAAATCGACACCAAAGGGCTTATCTCCAATTTTTTCGCGCATCCAGCGAATATTGGCGTCAATTTCGTCGGGAGTGTGCTGGGTCTGGCCGATCACCGCGAAGCCGCCGGCGTTGGTCACAGACACGGCGACGTCTTTGCAATGCGTGAATGCAATGATGGGGTACTCAATGCCAAGCTGGTCACAGAGCTTCGTGTGGAGTGGGTTCTTGGCCACGATGGTTCTCCTCTAAATCCCAAGCCATTCCAAGTAGTTATGGATGGATGGGTGCGTTCTTGGTGTGTTTCAGATTATGGTTTTCGCCAGCGGATCTCGCCGCCATCTCGTTCCGGGCCAGGCCAGAAACTCGACTGCGCATGATCTCGTCGGAAAAGCTTTTTACCGCTGAAAAACTGGCCAGCGGCGGCTGACATTAGCCAAATCTGCTGCGTTCTCCAAGCGGGTGCGACTCTTCGCCACTTTATACCTGTCGAAACCAGGCCCGAGACGCCTCGCAAGGACAAAAAAGGCTCAGGCTTACTCTATGAAGTCGATGGCATCTTGTGCGGCCTCACGCACTTCTGGATCGGGATCTTGAAGCAGGGGCTGGAAATATGGGATGAGCGATACATCGCCTGATTCGAACACCAGATCGTCGATGGCATTTATTTTCACCTCGGAACTCGGGTCCTGCAGGGCTTGTTTCAGGTATTCCAGCGCTGCCGGGTTGTCCGAATCTCCAAGGTTATCCGCAGCTGCAGCACGCACCGCTGGGTCGGGGTCGTTTTCCAGCAGGTCGGCCAGTCGTGCGAATTCGTCATCGTCATTGGCGTCAATATTACTGGCGGCCTCGGCGCGCACCTGAGGATCAGCGTTGTCCAGTTGGGTTGAGGCCCAGGCTGCACGCTCCTTTTGCTGGAGCCTCTTTTCCGCCATCTCCTGTGCAAATTCAGGGCTCGCAAGGCGTTGTGACAGTCGCTCTTTGCGCTCCAACCGACGCCCCTCACGGTTCTTGCCTCGCTCCTTTCCTTGCTTTGAACGGGCTTGTATCGTGTCTTTTGCTCGGCTCTCGTCCAGACTGACGATCTGAAGCACGGAATTCCCCTCTTCGGGGTCGATACCGAAGATGAGCTTGAAGGGAAGTCCGGCAAGCGTTTGCAGGAGTGCATCGGTGAGTGAGACTTCCATGGCGTATACGCTTATAACATCGGGCTCCTCTTGGGAGAGAGTACCCAGGACCAACTTGAAGCCTGCGGCGCTGGCGAGTTTCTGCAGGATTTCGATCCGGGGAGCATCGTTGGCGATTACCGTAACGCCCAGCTCCGAGATCTCGACATGTGCCTCGCCCGGTGCGGGAAGGGTCGCGGGTGCCTCAACGCTGGTTTCTGTTGGTGGCGTCTCCGAGGGGGCAGACGCTTCCTCTTTGCCCGAGCTACAGGCCAGGGCGAATGCCGTGATCAACAAGACGCTCAAGGCGCGGGTGGAATGTGTAGACAATCTGTGGAGATGGGTAGAGTTCATCATTCCGCGAAAATAACCTCTCAAGCTGGGTGTGTCAGCGCACCCGTTGAAGTCCTTTATAGAAAACCAAAAAGGCGTCCGGGCAGCAAAGCCCGAACGCCTCTTGGATATTTATTTTTGAGAATCGCTGTGGACCTATGCGCAGTCCTTGCAATCCTCCGATGCGCAGAGACTCAGTTTGGCGCTGGCGCGTTGTCGATGCTGTCTTTGGCCTTACCCTGGATCTTGACCTTGCCGTTATTGGCGTTGAAGACCTTCTTGCCGAACAGGGTTTCGATTCGCGTTGCCTGGGACTCCGTGAGGGAGTTCCAATCATCGCTGTCGAGCTTGCAGTCGATCTTCCAGGTGACCTGCGTGATGTCCTCGTTCTTATTGGCCTTTACATCGGTCTTGCCCTTGCACTTCTCGCTGATGTCCGAGGTGGAAAAGGTCGAACTACCATAGGCGTAGACCCCGAGTGCTACCCAGTTCTTTTGGGAGTTGGAGCCCTTCTTGTCGGAGCGCGTCACCTTGTCGGCCTCATAGAGTTCCCAGGACAGCCATACAGGACCTTGATTGTTGTAGTCGAACATGCTGCCGTTGGCTTCGTTCTGGTCACCCGAATGGGAGACGAACGCCCAGTTGGAGTAATCGTCGTCATCCCAAAAAGTACTGTCGA